>CAMLWN010000019.1 GCA_946490195.1 uncultured Mycoplasmatota bacterium | reverse complement strand
ATTTCCTATATTTTTACAAGTTTAGGAATGCAAGGCAAGTTACATCGCTGTAGAGGAACATATCAAGTTATTCTTGATTGTAAAGAAAATGATAACGATTATTGTAAAAAATTTTATTTGTCTACAGATCCAGAAATATTTTCTGAAGGTAGTATAGATGAGACTTTTGATGGCCCTGTGATTCAAGATTATTTTTATTATTATACTAAGAGTGGAAGAGAACTTACTGGTACGGAAAGAGTTGAAGTTGCAGATTCCATTCATATTACAGGTTCAGTTTCTTTGTCTGAGTGGTGTAGAGACTGTAGAAGTGATGTTCGAGTTCAATTAAATATAGATATTGTGAATGCAAAAACATTATTAGTTTCAAATCCTGAAAGCTCTTATAATGATCCTAAGTATTTTAGAGATCCTTCGACTTTTGCTATCACAGGATTTTCTATGGGAATACATTCACACAGATCTGATGGTGAAGGTGGCGACAACTGTAGTTTTATTGGACCCGTTACTTTAGATTTGACTAATTATATTCAAGAAGCGATGAAAAATTAATTTGAATAAAAATAATTGTCAATTTTATTTGTTTTGAGTTATAAAAAAATTGACATTCTAAATAATAAATAGTATAGTAATGCCAAGAAATGCGAGGAAAACTATAGTAGTTATAGAGGTTCTTTTATAGAGAGGTGAGAGTTGGTGGGACTCACTAAAGATTCTATAATGAATAAAAGAGTGGGAGCATGTACGTAATTCTGCGTTAAAGAAATAAAGAGCATGGAAACATGAATTAAGGTGGTACCGCGGATTTAACAGTTATTCGTCCTTAAATGGATAGATAACTGTTTTTTATTTTTTATGAAAGGGTGAAAAAATATGAGAGAATTTAGTGAACAAGAGTTAGTAAGAAGAGAGAAGTTAAAAAATATTAAAAATCCTTATCCAGAGAGATTTGATGTGAATACAGAAATTGGTGATGCAAAAGTATTAGAAGATGGTGTTACTGGTGTACGTGTTGCTGGGCGTATTGTTTTAATGCGTAAGATGGGAAAGATGAGTTTTTTAACTATTGGAGATATTACAGGAAGAATTCAAATTTCTGTTAAAATGGATATGATTGGAGAAGAAGCTTATCAGGATTTTAAACAAAATTTTGATTTAGGGGACTTTATTGGGGTAGAAGGAGAAATTTTCACTACACATACTGGTGAAAAAACGATTCGCGCGAATGAAATTACTTTTTTAGGAAAAGCGTTAAAACCATTACCAGAAAAGTTTCATGGTTTAGAAGATCAAGAACTTATTTATCGTGAACGTTATGTTGACTTAATTATGAATGAAGATGAAAAAAAGAAATTTGTTTTTCGTAGTGCTTTTATTAGAGAACTTCGTAATTATTTAAATGATAAGGGATATATTGAAATTGAAACTCCAATTTTGAATAATAAACCTAGTGGTGCTACGGCTAAACCTTTTGTTACTCATCATAACGCATTAGACATAGATGTATATTTGCGTATTGCTCCAGAAACATATTTAAAAAGAGCAATTGTAGGAGGATTTACTAAGGTTTTTGAAATTGCTCGTTGTTTTCGAAATGAGGGCATGGATACTACTCATTTACAAGATTTTACGATGATTGAAGGATATGGAGCTTACTTGAATTATAAAGATAATATGATTTTTTTAAGAGAAATGTTACAAAGTATTGTTCAAAAACTTTTTTGTACTTTATGTATTCAAGTTGGTGACAAAATGGTGAATTTAAGTGGAGAATGGCCAAGTGTAAGTTTTAGAGAACTTATTTTAAAGTATGCAAATATTGATATTTATCAAGAGAATACTCAAGAAAAATTGTTGAATAAAATTCGTGAAATGAATATTGAAATTGATTCTGAAATACCATTAGAAAATTTAGGCTATGGTAATTTAGTAGATCAACTTTATAAAAAGGTGGCAAGACCAAATTTAGTAGATCCAATATTTTTAGTAGATCATCCAATTAGTTTATCTCCTTTGGCTCGAGCTAATGATGAGAATCCAAATTTAACAGATCGTTTTCAACTTGTAATTAATGGAGCTGAAATTATTAATGCTTATTCTGAGCTTGTAGATCCTCAAGAACAGGAAAGAAGATTGGAAGAACAAGCAAGATTAAAGGCTAATGGTGATGAAGAAGCAATGCCTATGGATTACGATTATATAGGAGCTATGGAATATGGTATGCCTCCTATTAGTGGCTGGGGAATGGGAATTGATCGATTAATACAACTTTTAACAGCGAGTGAAAATATTAAAGATGTTGTCCTTTTTCCATTAATGAGACCTAGAGATGATTATAAGGATAATTAAGACAGTTTTGCTGTCTTTTTTTGTTTAAAGACTTTTTGAAGATTTTGTATTAAGAATAAAATTTATATAGAAAACTTAATTTTATGTATTGATATATTGTTAAAATCTTGAAATTTTGTAAGAATTTGATTTTTTTTGCTTTACTTGTAATTTAAAAAACATTTTCACAAAAATTTCATCAAAAAAGTGCGGGTTTTGCTTTATTTTATAGGTATTTGTGCTATAATTTTTTTGGAGGAGGATTTAAATGAAGAAATTGTTTAAGGAACATGATTTGGTAAAAGTTGTTTCAATAGTTTTACTTTTACTTGTAGTTATGACATGGTTTATCCCTTATGGTCAATTTGGAAGTAGTGCTACTTTTACAGAAGGTGAAGTTACACCAATTGGAATTGTACATATTATTTATGGATTTATTTATGCTATCCAAAATTATGCGATTCAAATTGCTTTTCTAATTTTAATTGGGATGTTCTATGGTGTAGTTACAAAGACTGAAAGTTACAAAGCATTAGTTTCTAGAATAGCTAAATCTTGTAAAGGAATTGAAATTGTTGTTTCATTAGTTATATCTTTTATTATTGCTTTACTTGCGTCTTTCTTAAATAATACCTATGTACTTTTATTCTTTATGCCTTTCTTAGTTTCTGTTTTGAGAAGAATTGGCTTAGATAAAATTAGTTCATTTGCAATTACTTTTGGGTCTATTTTAGTAGGTGTTTTAGGTGCTACTTATGGAACTGAAGGATTTATTGGATTTGTTGAGTACGTAGGAATGTACGGTGGAGAGTACTCTATTGCAACTGAAATCATTGTTCGTGCTGGCGTTTTACTACTTGCTTATATTTTATTTAGTTTCTTTAATGTTATTTATATTAAAAAGATTCTTGAAAAGAAAGATCGTAAGGAAGAAGTAAAAGTTATTGATGACAAGTTTGCTGTTGAGGAGCCTAAGAAGAAAAATACAAAAATTTGGTTACAAGTAGTTTTATTTGTTCTTTTATTTGTATTTATGATTCTTGGATTTATTACATGGAATACTACCTTAAATGGAACGGAAGTATTTGGAATTCCAGTATTTGATGATTTTCATGAATGGTTTATGGGTCTTAGTATTGGAGAAAATGAGTTTGCTATTTTTAATGCAATATTTGGTGGTTCTTTAGCAAATTTTGTTGCTGAGTTAGTTCCAGCTTTTGGTAATTGGTATTTATTTACTTATTCCATTGTAATTATTTTTGCAATGGTTGTTATTGCTATTGCTTCAAAGATGAGTGTTAGTGAATTTATTACTAATATTGGTGAAGGATTTAAAAAGGTTATTCGCCCAATTATGCTTTTAGTATTAGCTTATATGGCATTTATTTTCTTGTATTGGGTACCAATTATCCCAACAATTTTACATGAAATTGGTAATTTAGTTTCAGGATTTAATCCATTTGTTGCTACATTACAAGCATTTATTGGTTCAATATTCAATAGTGATTTTGGATATTTAGCATATACTGTAAGTCCTTATATTGCTGGATTTAGTGGTGCTGAAGGAAATTTAATGCTTGTTATTTATACAACAATTTACGGATTAGTTCAATTCATTACACCAATTAGTGTATTCCTATTATTTGGCTTATCTTATATGAACATTCCATATAAGAAATGGTTAAAATATATTTGGAAGTTCTTTGTAGGTATGTTAGTTTGCTTATTGGTAATCTTTACATTACTTGCATATTTATAATTAGATTGCCTTAGAGGTAATCTTTTTTTAAGAGAGGAGAAGATTTTATGGAATATAGAAAATTTGGAAATTATTATGTTGTTCGTATTGAAAAAGGTGAAGAAGTACTTTCTAAATTGAAAGAACTTTGTTTAAATGAAAATATTCGTTTAGGCAGTATTTCAGGTTTAGGTGCCGCTAATGAAGTGGAGATTGGTCTATTTAATACTGAAACTAAGGAATATAAAACTACAGTGATGAAAGGTATGTTTGAAATTACTTCTTTAATCGGTAATATTACTCGTAAAGATGATGAAGTTTATTTACATTGTCATATCAATTTTAGCGATGCTTCTTTACAAACTTTTGGTGGACATTTAGTAAGTGTTAAAATTTCTGCAACTTCTGAGATTATTGTTACTGCAATTGATGGAGAAGTAAATCGTCGTTTTGATGAAAATATTGGTTTGAATTTATTTGATTTTTCAAAATAATTGAATAAAAATCCTTCTTTTTTTCCATAACTTTCATAGAGTGGAATAGGAGGATTTTTTTATGTTTCATAATTATGGCTTTGAAGTAGCAACGATTTTAAAAAATGCTGAAAATATTCGTTATGATTTACGACATCCTTATGTTGGAACTGAGCATTTACTTTTGGCTATACTTGGTAGTTCTAATGAAGTCATATCTCTTTTTTTAGAATATGGTGTAACCTATGATTCTTTTTTAGAGCAACTTTTAAAAATAGTTGGTCAAGCTTCAACTTATCAAGAATTAAATCTTTATACTCCAATGTTAAAACGAGTTATCGAAATTGCTAATATGAATGCATTAGAAAATAACAAAGGAGTTGTTACACCTACTTATTTAGTTTTAGCTTTGTTAGAAGAAGGTGAAGGAGTCGCAATTCGAATTCTTCTTAGTATGGATGTTTCTTTAGATGATTTATATTTTTCTTTGAAACAAAGTATTGCACCTAAAAATAAAAGAACTAAAAATTTAGAAGTTTTAAAAATTGGAGTTTTAATGGGTCAGAATATATCTAAAGAAAAAGTCATTGTTGGTCGTGATAAAGAACTTGATTATATGATTGAAACATTGCTTAGAAGACAAAAAAACAATCCTTTATTACTTGGTAAGGCTGGAGTTGGGAAAACCGCTTTAGTTGAAGAACTCGCAAGACGAATTAAATATCATGAGGTTCCTAAAGAATTAGATGGAATGGAAATTGTTCTTTTAGAAATGGGAGCTTTAGTTGCTGGGACAAAATATCGCGGTGAATTTGAAGAAAGATTGAATAAGATTATTAAAGAAGTTGTTCATGAAAAAAATATTATTTTGTTTATTGATGAAATTCATACAATGGTAAATGCAGGTGGAGCTGAAGGAGCAATCGCGGCTTCTGATATTTTAAAACCTTACTTAGCACGTGGAGAACTTAAAATCATTGGTGCCACCACCTTAGCTGAATATCATGAATTTTTAGAACGAGATAAAGCTTTGGATCGCCGGTTTGAAAAAATTATTATTGAAGAACCGAACGAAGAGATGATGAAGACGATTTTGGATGCGGTAGTTCCTACTTATGAAAAATATTATGATATTACTATTAGTGAAGAGAATAAAAAGTCTTTTCTTTATTATAGTAATGCATATCTTTTTACTAAAAGTAATCCAGATAAAACTCTTGATTTAATTGATTCTGTTTGTGCACGTAAGAAGGTAAAAGAACATGCTCAAAATTGTGGAGAAGATGTTTTAGATAAAATAAAAAGAAAGAAAGTAAAGAGTTTGAAATCTGGAGATTATCAAATGGCTTTGAAAGAAGCTATGGATGAAGAAGCTTTAAGAAAAAGTTTGAAACAAAATGCTTATTCACAAAAATTAGAAATTACTGAAAATGATATTTTAGAAATGATTGAAAGTAAAACAAATTTTTGGCTTCAAAAAGATGAAAATCAAGTTCTTCAAAATTTACAGGTATCTTTACAGTCCTCATTGCTAGGACAAGATGATGTTATTAAAAGTCTTGTAGATTCCTTTACTTTAACTTCTCAAAAAAACATGAGTTTCTTGCTTGTTGGGGGTAGTGGAGTTGGAAAAACAGAAACAGTTAAGATTGTTAGTGATGTGTTAAAAACAGAGCTTATTCGGATTGATATGAGTGAGTATAATAGTCCAGAGAGTATTCATAAATTAATTGGAGCTCCACCAGGATATGCTGGATATAAAGATACTTATGTTTTTCAAAAAGTGAAAGAACATCCTTATGCAACGATTTTATTTGATGAAATTGAAAAAGCTCACCCTAAAGTGTTAAACTTACTTTTACAAATTTTAGATGAATCTTTTATTACAGATTCTTTAGGAGATGTTATTCATTTTGATCATTGTTTTATTTTTTTAACAAGTAACGCGGTTGGACGTCTTCCTATTGGTTTTTCTAAAAATGCAAAAAGTACTTTTGATGGAGTGTTTTCTAAAGAATTTCTTGGGCGTATTGATACTGTTTTAGCTTATCATCCAATTTCTTATGAGATTGCCTTAGAATATGTAGAAAAAAATTTAAGAAATAAGAATATAGATATAGATGCACTTATTTGTGATGCTGAGATTGAAAAGTTTGGTCTTCGTAATTTAAAAAATAGTATTCGTAAAATGAATAAAAAAGTCTCTTTATTAAATAATTAGACTTTTTTTGTGCATATTAAAAATGGTGAGATTGTATGGCTAAAACTTATAGTACAGTTTCTTTTGGTCTTGTAAGTATTCCAGTTAGTATTTCAATTGCTGTTTTAGATAATGATATGCGTTTTCATCAATATCATAAAAAATGTTTAGAACGAATTAAGTATCAAAAATATTGTCCACATTGTAAAAAAATTTTAAAAGATTCAGAAATTATAAAAGGGTATGACGAAGAGGATGAACTTATTTTTTTTGAAAAAAATGAACTTGATGCTTTAAAACCAGAAAATGATGGAGATATTGAAATTGTTTCTTTTGTTCCACTTAAGGAGATTGAACCTAAGTATTATCAAAAAACGTATTTTTTATTGCCTTTGAAAAAAAATAAAGCTTATTTTATTCTTTGGCAAGTTTTAAATAAACAAAAATATGTTGCTCTTTGTAAAATGGTTTTTCACAATAAGTTTACCTATGCTATTTTAAGATGTTCAGAAGATATCTTTTTGATTACAACATTATTTTTTGAAGAAGAAATGAAAGATGTTCCAGTAGTTTCAAGTCCGAAGTTGGGAAATAAAGAGTTGGAACTTGCTTCTTTATTAGTGGATAAAATGAAGGGACATTTTGAACCAAATAAATATAAGGATGAATATCAGAATAGTCTTTTGAAAGCTATTAAAGATAAAGCAAAGGGGAAAAAGATGAAAAAAAGTAAAAAGAAAAAAACACAGGATATTTCTTCTTTGATGGAAGCTTTAGAAAAGAGTTTAAAGGAATGAAAGATTTGTTTTTTCAAGATTTTTCTCCGATGTTGTTAAGTGAAGCTTTTAAACCTTTTACTTCTGAATCTTATCTTTATGAACTGAAATATGATGGGATTCGAGCTTTATTTTTTGTAAGTCCAAAAAGTTTTAAAATTATGAGTAGAAATCATCAAGATATGACTTTGTTGTTTCCAGAACTTAAAGAGATTCAAAGTCTTGTTTCTGATAAAGTGATTTTTGATGGAGAGATTGTTTCTTTTAAAGAGCATAAACCGAGTTTTTTAGAACTTCAAAAACGATTGCATGTAAAAAAACCTCCCAGGATTATGGAAATGGCTAATACTCATCCTGTGGTATTTGTTTGTTTTGATATTCTTTATGAAAAGAAATCTTTGGTAAAAAAATCTTTAATAGATAGAAAAAAATTTTTAAGTAAATATAAAAATACTTCTTTCTTTTTTAAAGCAAGTATTTTTGATGATGGAATAAAGTTGTTTCAAAAAGTTAAAAAGTTAGGATTAGAAGGAATTGTGGCTAAAAAGAAAGATAGTTTATATGAAATTAATGAAAGAACTTCAGATTGGCTAAAAATTAAGAATTTGCAAAGAGAAGAATTTTATATTTTAGGGTATTCATATCATGAGAATACACCTTTTGTTTCTTTATATTTAGGAGAGAAAAGGAAAAATACTTTTTATTTTGTTGGAAAAGTTTCTGTTTCTAAAAAGAAAATTTTATCTGTGTTGAAAAAAATGCCAAAAAGAAAAAAATCTTGTTTTCAAGATTTTCGTGATCAAAGCGTGATTTATCTATCTCCTAAATATCGTTCTTTAATAGAATTTTTAGAAAGAAGTTCTAATGGAAAATTAAGGCATCCAGTATTTCTTAATTTAGTCGATTTTGACTAATACTTTTTCAGTAGAACAAAGACGATCAAGAGATACTTCTAAAACGGAAGCAATATTATATAATACTGGAACACTTACTCCTTTTCCTGTTTCATTTTCTAGGTTAGCAATTTGAGTGGTGGTGATACCTACTAACTCGGCCAATTTAGCTTGTGTAATGCTTTCACCTGGATGGGTGAGATTGTATGCATTACGATAGAATTTAACGTTTTTACCGATTACATAAAAAATTTCATTTTTTTTCTCATTTAAATAAAGTTTCATTTTATATCACCATTATTATTTTATGAAATATTTACTTAATAAGGAATCGCTTTAAAATTGTTGTTTGAACATGTATGAATAATATTTATTGAGTTTAAGCGTATATTTATATTTTTTAATAGTTTTTCATTCTCTTTGGGTAAACATCTGAAAGTGTAAGTTTGATTTTTTAAAGTTTAAGATGTTGGTATATGTTATTTTTATAAAAATAATGAATCTTTAATTTACTAAAAAGTTTATATTGAAAAGGAACATAAAAAATTAAATTTAGAATTAATTAAGAAAAAAATATATAATTTACATCATGGTATAAATTTTTTTAAGTTATCGATTTATTTTTTTTAAAAGCGTAATGTATAATTCGTTTATAAAATATAGTTATTTCTTTTTTTAAAACACTGTTCGTATCGTAATCAAAAAAGATTTTCTTTATGTATTCTTTGTAATCCTCTTTTTTGAATGAAATCCTTAGTTATTCACACAATTCTTTTTCAGTAAAAAACATTTTGGCTTGATTGTGCACATTCAAATAATTTCTGATTATTTCAAATGATTATGGTTTAAAGATTTTTTTGTGTTTACTCTTTTGTATTTAACTATTCTTCTTGTGATATTGGATTTTAAACTCGTTTTCAAAAAATACTATTAAAACAATCCGTTTTGAAAAAGAGAAAATTATGGTATACTAAATTCCATGAAAGGTGTGAAAGAGTGAAGATAGCTTTAATTAATGAGAATAGCCAAGCTAATAAAAATGGTGTGATTTTTGAAAGTCTAAAAAAAGTATGTAGTCAAAAAGGATATCAACTATTTAATCTTGGTATGACTTGTGAAACAGATAAAAACCTAACTTATGTTCAAAATGGTCTTCTAGCGAGTATTCTTATAAATGATGGTTGTATTGACTTTGTTGTTACTGGTTGTGGAACTGGTGAAGGTGCAATGCTTGCTTTAAATAGCTTTCCTAAAGTAACATGTGGCTTAATTGAAACTCCAACAGATGCTTACTTATTTAGTCAGATTAATGCTGGCAATGCCGTAAGTTTACCCTTTGCAAAAGGCTTTGGATGGGGTAGTGAGATTACTTTAGAATATGTTTTTGAAAAACTTTTTGCCTGTGACTTTGGTGGAGGATATCCTAAAGAAAGACAAGAACCTGAACAACGAAACAAAAGAATATTAGATGAAGTAAAGAAGGTCACTCATCAAGATATCATGACCATATTAAAAACAATCGATAAAGATTTTCTAAAAGAAACAGTTAATAGACCTAACTTTTTAGACTTTTATATGAATCATGCTCAAAATAAAGAAATAGCCGATTTTATAAAAGAAATAATAAATTAAACTTATGGTGCCAAATTGGCACTATTTATTTTATTTATAGTAAGATATATTCAAAGAAAGAAGGTGTATGTATGAAAGATTTTATCCAAAAACATTTAAAAATAATAAGCGTATTTGCTGTACTACTTATCTTTACTGTAATTTATTTGTTTTATAATTTCATCATGAATCCAAAAGACGAATTAGGAAATAGGTGCCAAACTTTATATAATTAAAGTCAATATAAACTCATTACAGGTGATGTAATTGCTATTCCAGAAAAATTCTTGTTTTGTCTCTGAATGTTGTTCCTATGTAGCCACATTCCGTTCTAAAATGAAATCTGAAAACTTAAAAAAACAATTAGACGAATTAGAAGCAAACTTAAAGGATACATACGAAAATTTAGATTTTAAAATTAGTATGAATGAGCATAACCTATATAATTCCTATAGTATAACTTACTCTTATAGGGAATAAAAAAGATAAATAGCCTAAGATTTGAAAAAATGATATAGATTTACCTAGTAGTTTTTTTAGTGAAGCTAAAAATAAGTCCTCTGCTTTGTCTAGAAAACCCTAATAATAAATAATGACCATGTTTTATAAAAAGCGTGGTTTTCACTTGGTCTATAAAGGGTACATCATAGTGTTTGCTTTGGTTCATTATCATGATAAACCTATATTCTTGTGTAATTCATCTTAAAAATGAAAGAAAAATTCTCTTTTGATTTTTTTTTTTGTTGTTCTGTGTTATACTAAAATATATGGTAAAGGATAGGGGCAATTGAAGTGAAAGTATTTGTGTGTAATGAGAAAAATTTAGATATTATCGATTTGCCTTTAAAAATTGAAGGTGTTTTTTGGGTTAATGATTTAGATAATCATAATGAACCTATAGTTTCTATTGAGGCTGTAGATGGGAATTGGGTTATTAAAGGGAATATTAATTATGCAATTGTTTCAGATACTATGGAACTTTCTAATGCAATTCTTGAACCTAATCATTTATACTATATAAAGGGAGATACAATAAAAAAACCGATTTATGTAACTTCTGATTTTGATGATACATTCTCTTTATATCAAATAAAAGATGGGGTGAATCAGTTTACTATTGGAAGAACAAATTCTACAATTACTTTTCAATCCCCTTATCTTTCTGAAAATTCTATTACTATAGTATTTATGAATGGTGTTTTTAAAGCTATTAAAGCTAAGACTGAAGAAGTTTATTTTCATCATTTGCGTTATTTTGATCAAGAAATTTATTTTAATAATAGTGATGAAATTTTTTGGTATGGATTACGAATTATTCTGTTAAAAAAATATATTTTTATTAATAATCCTCTTGGACAGGTACGTGTAGACACGGCTACTTTTTTTCCTTTAAAATTTAGTTTTTATGATGTTCCTTATACACCAATTAAGGAATTGCCTTTATTTAAAGAAGATGATTATTATGTTCGAGCTCCGCGTATTAGACGATTTGTTGAAAACTATGAAATAAATATTGCTTCTCCTCCTCAAAAAGAACAAGAAGAAGATATGCCAGCTATATTACTACTTGGTCCGATGCTAACAATGGGGGCTACTTCTGTTACAACTTTAGCTACAGTTCTTCTTAGAATTGCAAATGGGCAAGCGACTTGGGCAAATTCTTGGGCTTCGATTGTTGTTGCAGTTGTTATGTTAATGGGAACAATTTTATGGCCAACTTTAACAAGAAAATGGAAGAAGAAGCAAAGAATTAAAAAAAATTTTAAAAGAATTGAAAAATATACAGCTTATATTGAAGGAAAGAAAAAAGAGTTGAATGAACAACTTCAATTACAAACAGCCATTTTACATGAGAATTTATTATCATTAGATGAATGTTATAATATTATTTTAAAAAAAGAACATTTTTTATGGGAGAGAAAAGCTATTCAAAGAGATTTCTTGACTGTAAGAATTGGAATTGGTGATGTGGACGCTAAAATAGATATTCATTATTCTGAAGAAGATTTTGTCATGGAAGAAGATGATATGAAGAATCTAGCATCAACGGTTGTTAATCATTCTAAAGTTTTAAAAGAAGTCCCTATTTCTTATTCTTTTAATAACGTTAATGTAACCGCAGTGGTTGGGCAAGGAAATTTATTAAATACTATGATTAATAATATTATGTTGCAACTTATTACTTATTACGGTTATGATGAATTAAAAATTGTTACTTTTACAAATACGGAAAATGTAGATTCTTGGGAATATTTGAAATTCATTCCACATGCGTTTAATGATGAGAAAACTTTGCGTTTTTTTGCAACGAATGAAGATGAAGCAACTATTTTAAACGATTATTTGATGCAGGAATTTATTAAAAGAGCTAATGCCGAGCAAGCTGCTTTAGAGAAAGAAGATAAGGAAAAAGATTCAACGGACGATGATGACCAAGATAATCAACAAATTTATGCTCCTTATTATTTGATTTTTACGGATGATTTTCCAAGTATTCGAAAACTTCCTTTAATTGAAGCTATGTTAAAAAATGATTTGCATTTAGGTTTTAGTTTGGTTGTAAGAGAAAATAGGCTTCGAAGATTACCTAGCGAGTGTCAAAATTTTATTAATGTTACGGGTGAGAAGTCTACTGTGATGTCTTTAGAACCTAGTAAAAATTTTCAAAAAACTTATCGAACTGAAGTAAGTGGGAAGTACGCTATGTCTCTTTGTGCACAAATTCTTTCCAATATTCCTGTTGAAACAGAATCTAGTAGTCATTATTTACCTGATTCCATTAGTTTTTTGGATATGTACCGAGTTGGTAAGGTAGAGCAACTTAATATTTTTAATCGTTGGCGAATGAATGATTCTACTAAAACTCTTAGAGCAATGGTTGGTGTGAATGATACGAATGGTCCAGTTTATTTGGATTTACATGAGAAGAAACATGGTCCTCATGGTCTAATTGCTGGAACGACCGGTTCTGGAAAATCTGAATTTATTATTACTTATATTTTGTCTTTGGCTTTGAATTTTAGTCCAGATGATGTTGCTTTTATTTTAATTGATTATAAAGGTGGAGGATTAGCTGGAGCTTTTGACAATCCAAGTAATGGTGTAGAGTTACCTCATTTGGTTGGTTCAATTACTAATCTAGATAAGAATGAGCTTAATCGTTCTTTGGTTAGTATTGATTCAGAGTTAAAAAGAAGACAAGAAAAGTTTAATAAAGCTAGAGAGGAATTAGGAGAAAGTACAATTGATATTTATAAATATCAAAAGTTTTATCATGAAGGCAAGTTGAAAGAAGCAATTCCTCATTTGTTTATTATCAGTGATGAGTTTGCTGAGTTAAAAGCTCAACAGCCTGAATTTATGGATAATTTGATAAGTGCTGCGCGTATTGGTCGTTCTTTAGGTGTTCATCTTATTTTAGCTACACAAAAACCTAGTGGTGTTGTTAACGATCAAATTTGGAGTAATACTAGATTTAGAGTATGCCTTAAGGTTCAAAGTGCCTCAGATAGTAATGAAATGTTAAAAAATCCTGATGCTGCTTCTATTAAGCAAGCAGGACGTTTTTACTTACAAGTAGGATATGATGAAGTATATGTTTTAGGGCAGTCTGGTTATGCTGGAGCAAATTATATTCCTAAAGAAACTACAAACGAAGAAGTAGATCGTTCAGTTAATTTTGTTTCTAACGTTTTAGAAATTTATAAAACTGTTAATGAAGAAAAAAATGAAACAAATGTGTCTGCAGAAGGAGATCAAATTACAAATATTTTGCAGTATATTACTAATTTGGCAAAACAAGAAAACATTCATGCTAAAAAGTTATGGTATCCGAATATTCCAGGTGTAGTTTATTTAAATGCTTTGATTAAAAAGTATGCTTTTAAAAAAGATGCTAATGAAGTCGTGTGTATATTAGGGGAGTATGACGATCCTTCTATGCAAAGACAAGATTTGTTAACTCTTCACTTAAATGAATTAGGTAATACTGTTATATATGGTTTATCTGGTGTAGGTAGAGAGATGATGCTTAAAACAATTATGTTTTCTACAAGTTTGTTTTATACTACCTCAGATATTAATTATTATTTGTTGGATTTTGGTTCTGAATCTATGCGAGTTTTTGGTTCTTTACCTCAAGTAGCTGATATGGCATTTAGTAGTGATGAGGAAAAAGTTGACAAGTTGATTGAATTTATTTTAAAGCAAATTGAACTTAGAAAAGAATTATTTGCTGATTATAATGGAGAGTATAAGAATTATTGTAAATCAAATGAGAAGATTCCAATCCTTTGTTTTATTATTAACAATTTAGAATCTTTTAAAGAAACTTATACTACTTATGATGATACATTAATTAAAATTGCTAGAGAAGGACCGCGATATGGGGTAATTTCTATTATTACAACTACTTCTCAGTCTGGACTTTTAAGTAAATATCTTCGTAATTTTGGTAATATTTTTGTTATGGATATGAATACGAAGGATGATTATGTTAGTATTTTAGGAAAAATTGGAAATGTTTATCCTGCTTCTTATGATGGTCGAGGTTTGTTTAAAAAAGAAATTGCTTATGAATTTCAAACTGCTTTAGTATATGATAATGATAATCTTGTGAATTATGTAAAAGCAGCTTCCAAAAAACTTTCAGATACTTTAACATATAAACCTATTAAAGTTCCTGTTTTACCAAAGAAAGTACTTATTGATGATCTTTTGCCTTATGTTAATTTTTTAGAGGATGTTCCTATCGGTATGGATAGAAATACTATAGAAATTGCTCGTTATAATTTTAGAAATTATAAGGGAAATTTAATTTGTAGTAATGAAATTGGCGACTTAAAGTCTTTTGCTCAAAATTTATGTGTTTTGCTTAGAAATGTAGCTAATAATGGTGTGATTGTTTTTGATGGCGAAGGAAAGTTGGATAAAGATTCTATTAAACCAAATGGATTTAGTACTAGTGATTTTGAAAACTATTTGAAGCAAGTAGAAAATTATTTGGATGCAAGTATTGTAAATTCTTCTTTTCATATTTCTATTTTGTTTTATTCTTTTGATAAAATTTTATCTAGTATGAATAAAGCTTCTTTTGATGCTTTTGTAAAAAAATATGCAACATGTTCTAATGTTAATTATATTTTTATGGATGGTGCTTTTGCTTTAAAGAAATATGCTTTTGATGCTTGGTATATGCAAACTGTCATGAGTAACAGTGGTATTTGGATTGGGCCAAATTTAATGGATCAAGGTGTAATCAAAATGGTAGATTTAGATCGCAAGTATCGAGAAAAGATTACTTGTGACTATGCTTGGATTGTTAAAAACGGAAGTGCTAATCTCATTAAAGTAGTGGGAGCTGGTGAAGAAAATGAAGAATAAAGTTTTAATACTTTTAAATGTGCCATCTTTAGCTAATCAATATGATCTTTATATTCCGGTAAATGAACGAATGGATAAAATTATTCATTTACTTTTGATGGGATTAAAAGATTTAACTGAATATAATTTTTTTGAAGATTCAAAGAATTATGTTTTGATTAATTCGGTAACGGGTAAAGTTTATGGAAACAATGATATTGTTCGAGATACAGATATCCGTAATGGAAGTAAGTTGATTTTGATTTCTAATCAATAATATTTGGAAAAATAGCGAAAAGTTTTCCTGTTTTGTAAAGTTTTTGTAAAAAAATAGGCATTTAATTGTGTTTCCTAATTAATGATGTTATATTGTGGGTGAGCATGATAGGAAGGGTATATATGGGATTAAATGAGCGAGCCAATATTGGCGTTCAGCATGAGAATATGCAAAAGAATGTTTCTATTATGATAAAGAATTATAATGATTTAGAGACTAAGTTTTATAGCTTAGTTAATGCTTATTATAATTTTGAAGATTCTTTTTCTGGAAATGATCTTGCTTTTTTAAAAGATTATTTGAAAGATGAAGTTGATAATGTTGTACAAATTAATGAAAATGAAACAAATAAAATATGTATTATTCAAGATGTTTTGAATGCTTATGAAGGGCAAGTCACTTTAATGAATCAAGAGATTACTCAAACTGCATCAAGCTTAAATGATAATTTATTAGAGAAAGGATTAGAATAATATGAGAGGGTATAATGTAGGCGAGATTAATGAATTAATGACTACGATGAATGATGCTTTTCTAAAAGTTGGTGAAGCAATGGCTGAAGGATGGCCAGAAGTAGTAAATGTAATGCAAACACAATGGGTAGGTATCGATGAACAAAACTTTGAGGATAAGTTAGCTAAACGTTTTGTAGAACTTTATAATAATTGCCAAGTTGTTGTTGAAACTTCTTTTAAGAATATTGTAGCTTTTTCTCAAGCTTGGGAAGATATGCAAAATAATAATAGACTTGAAGGTGGAGATAATATGACAATCACTTGGAATATTCAAGCTCCAGCTGTTAATTTATATGATATTGCATCTATTGTTAAGAAAAACGAAAGAACTTTTACTACAAATATGAATATGGGACTTTTAGATGGTCAAAGTTCAGCTACAACAATTCTTACTAAAATTAATACATATACAGATAATGTAAAGAACAGAATTCAAGCTTTATTTGGAAGAGTTGATACTTCAGGAGCATTTTTAGATAATACTCAAGCACAAGCTATTCAAGATTATATTTCGCAAGTTGGTGAAACATTAAAAGCTTTAAATACAGATGTTGATGATATGACACAAAATTTAGCTATTTTAGCTGGTTCTAGTTATGAAAATTTGGTACAAGAAGTTGCCAATGCAGCCAATACTGCTAAAAATAATATGTCATCTTCACAGATGAACGCTTAATTGCAATTAGCTTTAATGCTTTTTGCTTTTAAAAAAGAGTTATGTTAAATAACTCTCTTTTAAGAATAAAAGGTGATAGAATGAGTAGATCAAGAGCAAGAAGATATAGAAGATTATTACGTAAAATGCGTACAGTTAATACTTACAATTCTAAGGCTTTAAAAGAAGTCCAGGAAATTAATCCTTTAATGACTGAAGTTTTACTGATTAATAATAAGGCTTTTCATTTTGATTTAATAAATGATGTAAGTAATGAACTTGAAAGCAATAGTGAGATTATTTGCTATCATTCCATTATTCCGGATATACAGGATGATATTGAAGATGAAGAAGACGATGATGATTAAGGGTGAGAAGATGACAAAATTTACTGTTCATATTGGTAATTTTCGCGATTGTAATAAAAATATACGTTTAAAGTTTAATGAGTATGATAGTGTTTATAAGACTTTTGCTAGTAATTCTCGAAGGAATATCCAGTATTGGAATGATAATTTAACAATGGCTTATTTAAAGCAAGAAGAAAAAGAAGAAAAAGAGTTTGAGCTTTTTCGAGATTCTTTTTTTACCTATTTAAATAATAATGAATATTTTGCTGATAATTTGGAAAATTTGTTTCAGCAAAATGGTGTTTCTGGTAGCAATTTTCATGTGTATTATAATACAGAGAAGCTTGCAATGGTTCGTCAGAAACTATCGAATGCTTTACATTATTTAGATAGCGCTTTATCTGAACTAAACGGAGATATTCCTAGTTCTAGTTCGGCTTATAGTCAAATTATGGAAGTAAAAAGTCGTATGCAACAAGAACGTGGCAGATTATTAACCTATGAGAAATATTTGAATCAAGTTGTAAATGGTATTCAAAATTTATTAGAACAAGTTTCTACTAAAAATAAAAACGTTAATCCAAATCTTATTAAAAATCATGGTTTTACTTTTAAAGGAACCCTTGAGCATATAAATGCTCATAACGATGATTTTAAGATGGTAGAAGATGTTACTCAGAAGATTCAAGATGAGCAAATAGTAGTAAAGCATGAGGATGCGAAACGAGTTTCTGATAGTGTCGTGGGGAATCGTGAAAAGTTTGATAATGATACAGGTTTTGCTGTAAATCGTGTTTCAGATACTTTTGTTAAAGAACAAGATATGAATATTGAAACGGATAAAGATAATCATAAAGTTGTTTCGGATTCTACTTTAAATACCTATGATGCTAAAATTGACAGTGCAACTTATAATGGAGGTTCTGTTTATTCTTCTAATGTGTTTCAATCGTCTAATACTATTGAAACGCTGGATTTATCAGAAATGAATGAAACAAATGTAGGTGAAGTAAAAAACAATTCTGTGAATATTTCTATAGATAGTAATAAAAAATTTCATGTTAATAAAAATCATGAAATTAATAATCAGGATTCTATGGTAAACGTTGAAGATATGCCATCATCTAATGCTTCTTCAAATAAAGAAAATCAAGTGGTTGATAAGAGCATTTCTTCTATTGAAGTTAAATAAAAGAGAGGATGAAATAAATGAAAGAAAAGTATTTACCTATTGGTACAGTAGTTATGTTAAAAGGCGGGAAAAAAAGAGTAATGATTTGTGGTTACTGTATGGTAGATGAAAAAAATCAAAATATTGTTTATGATTATGATGGGTGTATGTTTCCAGAGGGAATTTTAAATAGCAATCAAGCTTTGTTATTTAATCACGATCAAATTGAGAAAATCTATTTTGTTGGATTAGAAGATCAAGAAGAAAAAGAGTTTGTGGAAAAGTTAAAAATGACTGTTAATGCAACGCAAGATAATCAAGTAAGTTCTGGACAAAATGGAAATGCTGTTCAAGAGCAAAATAACGAAATTAGTGATAGTATTGCTGAAATTTTAGATATGTAATCGAATTTATGAGAAGAGTTTTTTAATATATAATGATTGGAGGTAAGTAATGGGGATTTCAGTAAGCTCACCTAATATACGTAAATTCAAACGGTATAGTTTAGGCAAGTTTCAAACAGATATTCAAGTTTCAAATGTTGAAAATTTGGAAGATTTTTTTGATTATAATTCTGTTTATAATACTTTTGAAGAGAAAATCCATGAGGTTGGCGCACATGTTTCTTCGATTTCAAAATCTATATTTTCTGATGAAACCGAAGGGTCTATCTCCAATGATTTTACATCAGTAGTAAATAAAATAGTTTCTACGGCAGGAAGTTTGTCTTCTACTGGAGTGGTAATATCCTCATCGGTTGTTTCTGGTGGAGCTAAGTTATTAGAACATTTATCTGATGGATTAACTTGGACAGCTGGAAAAATTGTTGATGGATTTTTTAATGTAGCAGCTTTTGGAGCCGGATTTTTTTCAAAGGACGTTAAAGAAAGTATTCTAGAAACTAAAAATGATTTTGATAGCGGTGTTCGTGAGCATATTGCTAGAGATCAAGTAGGGGAATTTAATCAAGCCTTTTATGAAAATACAAAATTGGGACGATTTATCAATAAAAACTCTTATATTAAATATGATAGTGATGTTGCCAAGACTATTCAAAATGTTACAACTACCACAGTAGAGATAGGGTTAGCAACAGCAGCTACTGTATTAACTGGGGGTATGGCAGCTCCAATATCTGCGGCAGCGGTTGCTTCAATTGGGTTTATAGATGCAGCAGGAGCTTCTGCAGAAAAGCATTATAGTGCTCCTGAAGTTTCGGATAATGCCGAAGCGGATATATTATTAGATGGCGTTGTTGGATCTTTAGAGTGGTATTCTTTTGGAAAGCTTGGAGCAAACGCTGTGGGAGCAGCACATGCAATTAATCAAGCAGGAGTAGAAGGTGTTAAAACGACTGTTAAAGCCACGTCAAAAGCAATAAGTAGTGAATTGCAAAAAAATGGTGTTTTAGGAAGCTTTAAGCGTGGATTTCGGAATACTGTTAGTAAGAAAAACTTTTTAAGTGCTTTAAAAGTTACAATGGCTGATGTTGATACATATACGGATGTTTCCGGAGTGATAGCTAGTGATTTAAAAAGATATTATGATGGTGAAGATGTAGATTTAGTTAACACAACATTAAAATTAGGTAGTTCATTGTTTGCTAATATTGGATTTAATACAGTTACTCATGGTTTAGTTTCTCCAACCTTTGAATTGAAAAATGATCAGGCTTCTGTTAATGAATTATATAATTTTTATGCATCTTTTGGTTCTTCTGCAACAGAAAGTTATGGAGTGGATCAAGATGTTATACAAAAAATGTGTAATTATAAATTAAATACGTATGGTTATATTACCAATTATGATTATTCTTCTGCTACGAATGTAGTGAATAGACATAAAGAACAGGGGTTACCTATTCCACACTTTAGAAAAGAAGGTAATCAAAAATATGTTTCTTTAAAAGATAAATTACAATATATGGGCTTCTCAAAGGACGAAGCAGCTGTTATACTTGAGAGTATTAATGATAGAGGTGCTTGTTCTTATGCAGATGTTTGCAATAATATATTTTATCATTTTAGAAATAATGCTGAAGATTTTGAAAAAATTTTTGGCTATCCTATGATTGTATCAAATAAGGGTGAATTGAATTTAAATTCTTCAGAACTTATATTAGATTTATATGTTTTTGCAAATTCAAAAGAAAATGGTGGAAGATTTTTTTCAAAAAATCATATTATTCCTTCTGCCTTATCAGATAAAATTGATGTTTTTGAAAGAAAAATTCTGAATGCTAGAAATCAAGTATATGTTTCGCATAATGATGCTGTTGTTGAAAAGTTTTTACAATCTAAATCTCCTCATTTATCGTTTGAACGTGATGTTTTTTTGTGGAATTATTGGGGAAATTATAGTTATGATCAGGATGCTTTTATTGAAGCATTAAACAAAGTGGAGCGTTCTATTAAAGATGGTTATAGTCCTTCTTTATGTTATTATTCTAATGGAAATCCGATTAGGATGTTGTCTTATGATCCTAAGGTTTATTCAAGTACTTCAACTAGTGTTTGGAATGAAGGAGAAGGGCATATTGTGGCTATTACAGGCGTTGATTCTGATGGATTTATTGTTTCTTCTTGGGGAAAAAAATATAAAATTCCGTTTTATGATCTTTTAAATGATGGACGTTTTGATTTGAGAGTTGAAAAAGTTGTAACAAATTAATTTTAAAAAAAGTTAGAAAGGATATGTAGGTATGGAAAATTGTATAAGGTGGCTCTTATTTAAAGATATTTATAATGAGTTAAACTTAAAAATATTTGAGGACCAATTAAAGAGTATCGGAATTCAACCTCAAAATCTTGTTTCGGAGAATTTTCCTTTAGTTTCTCAGTACTTTTTTTTGCAAAATCCTATATTGTTTGAACAGTTAAGTGTGGAAGAAAATGCTGAATTGAAAAAAATGTATGAGGATTTTATGAATTCTAACATGCAAGATGATACGAGAATTATTCGTTTTTTAAAGTCAGTGAGATTTAAGTTGCTTTTTCCTAAAACAGACGAGAAATATTTGATTTGGGATTTTGACGATTCTAATCATATGGCTCCTTCGGATGCTGTTGTTTTATCTTTTTATTATAAGAGTTTTAATATGAACTATGCTGATGATGTTTTAGATAAAATGTACTGTATATTAAATCAAATTCAAGATTTATCGAGAAGTAATGAATATAAAGTTGCTGTATTTGAGTATACTGAACGGTTATTAAATGCACGTATTTTATAAGGTGAATTTATAATTTAGCAAGACTAAGGAATTTATTGAAATAGTCTTGCTATTTTTTTGAAAAAGAATTATATGAAAGATAATTTAGAAAAATGGGTGAATTTTAAAAGTAAATGCAAATGAATAGATACGATAAATAAATACAAAAGT
>CAMLWN010000018.1 GCA_946490195.1 uncultured Mycoplasmatota bacterium | reverse complement strand
TACCAGTGTAAAACCCTTATTCATTACTTTCACCTTAGTATAAGAATAGCATAAATCTACTTGAAAAAACAGAAAAAAAAGTGATTTTTACAATTTAAAGTTATAGTTTATAAAAATAATACTAAAGTTTTTAAAATTTAATGGTATAATAAAAACGAGGAGCGAATTACATGGAATATATAAAAATTAAGAATGCTGACAAAATTGTTAAAAATTGTCCTTATGTGATAAATAACCCACAAAATCTCAAAGGAAAGTGGCAATCTCTTTTTAAAAATAAAAATCCAATTTATTTAGAATTAGGTATGGGAAGAGGAGATTTTATTATTGACATGGCCAAAGCTTATCCAAATATAAATTTTATCGGATTAGAAGCAATTGATTCTCAAATGGTAAGAGCTGTAGAAAACTTAACAAATAAAAATCTCCCAAATTTAAAATTAATCAATTGCAATGCTGAGGAAGTAGATAATATCTTTCAAAAAGAAATAGATACAATTTATTTAACTTTTTGTGATCCTTGGCCTAAAAAAATTGATGAAAAGAAAAGATTTACTCATATAAATTTTCTTAAAAAATATGATAAAATTTTTAAAAAACAAAAACACATTATTTTAAAAACAGATAATAAAGGTTTCTTTGCTTATTCCCTAGAAACTTTATCTAATTATTGGTATACTTTTAAAAGAGTAAGTTTGGACCTTCATCATGATGAAAACCCAATTCCAAATATTATGACAAACTATGAAAAACAATATTTTAAAGAAGGACGACCTATCTATTATGTAGATGCACGTTTCGAAGATTAAAAAAGAATAGCTTCTCACAAGTTATTCTTTTTTAGAATATCATCTTTTAATTGAGTTAAATTAACTTTACCTATTCGTTCAATAAATAAATCAAGCTTTTCTGAAGGTAAAACATTTACAAAAGTTTTTTGAAATTTCATTTCTTTTTCTTGATTATCCTTTTTTATATTTTGTTTTAAAAAAACTTCAAAATCATAATAATTCAAATAATATTTTTTTTCTAAATATTCATTTGTCTGATCATAACTATAATATAAATCTTTACAAAAATCATCATAAGAAACATTTCGAATATAATTCTTGTCAAAAAAGTTTGTAAAAAATTCATAATCCGTTAATAAATGAAAAAATACTCCTTGTTCATAATCAGAATCCACTTTATTTTCTTCTAAAAATTTTCTTAAATTTACCTTACTCTTTAGATGACTTTCCAAAGAATTCCCACGATTCTTCAAGGTATAATGAGATTGATCTTTGTTATCAACTAAATCTGGCACAATAATTCCTCTTACAAATTCCCTTTCATCAAGAATTGTATGATATTTAGAATACACTTTTCCAACAGCTAAATGAATAGCAAAACTAGCCATATCAAATTCCTTCTTTCATCATATTAATACTTTATTTCATAATCCATATCCGTAGGAATTTTTCTAATAAAACTTTCAAGATCATCTATTTCTCCGTGAAAAAAACCTGTCGCCCAGCCAAGCTGAGTAGATGTATTCATTCTGCTAACACCAGGTAATTTAGCTATCTTATCAAAATTAATAGCTTTAGGAATAAAATATTCAATATCAATTCCATTGTCGACTTGAGAAATATTTAACGAAGTTGCATGACCATAATCACGAACAATCATAAAAACCAATTCTGGTGTGCAAGAAAAGATATTCACATAAGAACTACCAATATCATCTGGAAATTTATTAAAAATCAGTTCAGAAAAAGAATTTGAATTTCCACAAAGTGTCACATTATTTTTCTTAGAAACTAAAGGAAAAACCTGAGTATAATCTAAATTATTTATAATATAAGCATGATAAAAATGCAACAATTCATTAATAGAAGTACATTCTTTCACAATACTCTTCAAATCAAACCACAAATAATATGCAACACAATTTTGATTAACAACATTTAAAAAAGATTCTTTCATATCAGAAAAACGAGTAGTTACTAACTTATGAATTCCAGATACTGTACAATCACAACTCTCTATTTCCATTTGTATTTGTGCAAAAAACTTTGTAACAAAATCTAACATCAAATTACTAGAAATTCCTTTTAATAAAGGAATCATTTTTTTAAATATACCTTCCAAAGTATTTGTAGTTCTTCGCAACAGATTTACATATCTTTGCATTTGATAAACGCCATTCATTGAACTCTCAGCTTTCAATAAATCCATAAGAATTTTTTTAATTTCAGTATCTTTCTCCCAAAAATCTTGAACGCCACGTAAAAAATTCTGTTTCTCTTCCTCACTCATAAACTTATACTTCTCCTAATTCTTCAAACAAAGAATAAAGTCTACCTTCATCCCAAATTTCAATTCCTAATTCTCGAGCCTTGTCAGCCTTACTTCCAGGTTTTTCACCAACAATTACTACATTCGTTTTAGAAGATACACTACCACTCGCGTGTCCTCCATAGCTTTCAATTACACCTTCAATCTCATCTCTACCCATGAAGGAAATCGTTCCTGTAACAACAAATCTTTTGTCAGTAATAAGTTCATGATATTTTTCTCCAGAACCTAAAAAATTCATATTAAGTCCTAATTCCTTTAAAGTGTGAATAAGTTCCTGGTTATCCACATATTGGAAATAAGAAACGATATTATGAGCGAGGATAGGTCCAATATCTTTTAAAGATTTCAAATCTTCTTCTGTTTGACTCATTAAAGCATCTAAAGTTTTAAAATGTCTTGCCAAAACAAGAGCTGTTTTATCGCCTATTCCTTCAATGCCAAGACCAAATAAAAGTCTTTCTAAACTATTCTTTTTACTAGTTTCAATAGCCTCTAATAAATTTTCAATACTTTTCTTACCGTAACCTTCTAATTCTTGCAAATCTTTCTTATGAATTTCTAAATGATAAATATCTGGAATAGTTTTAATAAAGCCTAAATTAAAGAAATCTTCAACAATTCTTTCACCTAAACCATCAATATTCATTGCCTTACGACTACAAAAGTGAATAAGTCCTTCGATATGTCTTGCTGGACACTTTGGATTCATACAAAAATAATCCACTTGACCTTTCTTTTTAGAAAGTTCACTACCACATATTGGACAATTTTTAATCATAATAAAATCTTTTTCATTTCCAGTACGTCTTTCAATCTTTGCTTCAACTACTTCCGGTATTACATCTCCAGCTTTACGAATGGATACAATATCTCCAATTTTCAAACCTTTTTCTAAAACATAATCCTCATTATGTAAAGTAGCGCGTTTAATCGTCGAACCCATAACAATAACTGGTTCTAACACAGCATTTGGTGTAATTCTTCCTGTTCTTCCAACAGTGAAAATAATATCCGTTAATTTAGTTAAAACTTCTTCAGCGGGAAACTTATAAGCAATGGCCCATCTTGGATGTTTAGAAGTAAAACCTAAAGCATCTTGCATTTCCAAATCATTGACTTTAATAACAACCCCATCAATATCATAAGTAAGGCTACTTCTTTTCTCCGCATATTCATCAATAAACTTTAAAATTCCGTCAATATCTTTAACTAATCGATTAGCCGGATTTACTTTAAATCCCAAATTCTTCATAAATTCTAAAGCTTCATAATGCGTTTTAATTCCATAGTCTTCCGGATTAGGTAAATGATATATCCACGTATCAAGTCCTCTTCCAGCAGCGATTTTAGAATCTAACTGTCTAATGGAACCTGCCGCAGCATTTCGACAATTTTGAAATAAAGGCAAATCCAGTTCCGCTCGCTCTTGATTTAATTTAGAGAGAACTTTCCTTGGCATATAAATCTCGCCACGAACTTCAATATCAATATTTTCCTTCAAACGAAGTGGAAGACTACGAATCGTCTTAACATTGTGAGTAATATCTTCACCGACAACTCCATCCCCTCTAGTAGCGCCTGTAACAAGCTCACCATCTTCGTAATGAAAAGAACCACTTAATCCATCAATTTTTAATTCACACACATATTCCGGCTCAAAACCAGCCTTCCGTATTCTCTCATCAAATTCTCGAATCTCATCTTCATTAAAAACATCAGGTAAAGAAAGCATAGGAATACTATGACGAATCTTTTGAAACTTATCAATAACTTCTCCTCCAACTCTTTTCGTTGGGGAAGTTGGACTAGCAAGTTCAGGATATTCATTTTCAAGTTCCTCAAGTTCTCTCATATACTTATCAAATTCTTGATCGGTTAAAGTTGGATCAGCTAATACATAATACTCATAATTAGCTTTTTCTAAAATTTCTGTTAACTCTTTAACTCTTTTTCTTTTTTCTTCAAGCATAAAAACACCTCTTATTAATTAATTTTCCAAAGATGTTCTGGATATTCACCATTCATCTTTAATTCACTAATTTTATTTTTTACTTCCTCCAAATCTTCTTTATAAGTCATCCCAAGCCAAGTACCTTTACTTGTTTGATAAGTCAAACGAATTTTTTGATTCTCTAAATACTCTTCTAAAAAAACAGGCAATAAAGCTTCTACATCCTCTAAATGGGCTTGATTCTCCTTCATAAAAGAAACAAAATAATTATCTAAATCCTGCAAAATAGAATTTTTAAAACCAAACATATTCATTGAAACCGGATGATCTTCTTCGATAAAAAAAGGTTTACTACCATCTAAAGGCTTAGCAAGAACTTTACCATCTTCATATCCTACATTGCATTCAATAATTTTTTTTACATAATGATTTTCAAAAAACAAAACACCACGTTTAACAAAACCATAGGAACTATCTACCTTACAAAAAGGATAAGGAATAGCAATCTGTTCACTCTCATCTTTTGAATTCAACAAATAATCCGCGACAATTTTATAAGAATCAAATCCATAAAAATCATCTGCATTGATAACAGCAAAAGGTCCATCAATAAAATCTCTAGCCGCTAACACAGCATGAACAGTCCCCCAAGGCTTTACTCTAGTTTCAGGAACTTTTACAAAAGAAGGAACATTTTTTAAATCTTGAAAAGCATAGCAAACCTTTATTTTATCTTCTAATCTTTTACCAATTGTATTTTTAAAATCTTCTAAATTTTCTTTTTTAATAATAAAAACAACTTTTTCAAATCCAGCTCGAATTGCATCATAAACTGAATAATCAATCAAAAAATTCCCGTCATCATCGATAGGAGTAATTTGTTTAAGACCTCCAAATCGACTTCCCATACCAGCTGCCATAACAACCAAAGTTAATTTTTCCATAGTATTTTTCCTTTCACTTTTTAAATATATTTAAAAACTAATTGATTTTTCGAATACTCTTATGATTTTTCATAAGTTTACGAATCCCATACTGTTTAGAAAAAGCAATGGTTACCAAAGACTTATCAACACCAACAACGACACCTCGACCATAAATCGTATGCATAACAACATCACCAATATTGTAAGAAATGTCTTCATCAGTATACATTTCCTCTTTATGAATGACTTTTTCTTGAATTTCTGAAAAATCTTTCTCTAATAATTGATCGTCAATTTCCTCAATGAAACGACTTGGCATATTGCGGTTCGTCTGACCATACATCATTCTAGATTTTGCATTAGATAAATATAATCGTTCTTTTGCTCGTGTAATTGCAACATAGCAAAGACGACGTTCTTCTTCAATTCCATCTTCTTCATTAAAACTATTTTGATGTGGAAACAATCCTTCTTCCATACCGACTAAAAAAACAATAGGAAATTCAAGACCTTTAGCACTATGCATAGTCATTAAAGTTACCACATCATCACTATTTTTATGCTCAGATATATCCGCGACTAAACTAATTTCTTCTAAGAAATCTCCTAAATCAACACTTCCTGTTGTATCTTCATAAGTTTTCGTAATACTTCGAAATTCCATTAAGTTATCCAATCGAAGTTCACTTTCCAAAGAAGTATCCATCTCAAGCTCTTTCTTCATTCCAGATTTTTCTAAAACTTCATCCACCAATTCAGTTAAAGATAAAGATTCACTTGATTTTTGTAACTCAAGAATCAAATTCTTAAACTCTAACTCTTTAGGACTACTTAATACATCAAACATACTTGTATTCTCATTAGCTGCTTTACTAACCAATTTACTAATACTATTTGCTCCTATTCCACGTTTAGGCACATTAATAACTCTTTCCAAAGAAACATTATCATTAGAATTTAAAATAAGACGAAGATAGCAAATTAAATCTTTAATCTCTTTTCGGGCATAAAAGTAATAACTACCAACAACTTTATAAGGGATATTGGCTTTTAAAAATTGTTCTTCAACAACTCTGGCTTGAGCATTTGTACGATAAAAAACTGCAATATCTTTCTTTTGATAACCTTCATCAAACAACTTTCTAATTTCAGAAATAACCAAAGAAATCTCATTTTTTTCATCATAAGCTCGCATATACTTAATCTTTAAACCTTCGCCATGATGACTTCGTAAATTTTTTTCTTTTCTTTCTTTATTATTTTTAATGACACTATTCGCAGCATCTAAAATCATCTTTGTACTCCGATAATTATCTTCCAAAGATACGACTTTTGCATTCGGATAATCTCTTTCAAAATTCAAAATATTCTTATAATTCGCTCCACGGAATTGATAAATAGATTGATCAGGATCTCCTACAACAAATAAATTCTGATATTTTCTTGCTAACAACTTCACGAGTTTATATTGTACTTCATTTGTATCCTGATATTCATCTATTAAAATATATTGAAACTTATCTTGATAATGTTCTAAAACTTCAGGATGTTCTTGAAATAATAAAACAGGAAGTCTTAATAAATCATCAAAATCAACAGAATTGTTTTTCTTAAGTTTCAAATTATATTCTATATATACTTCATAAGCAATTTTTTCCACATCACTTTGAAAAAACTTTTCAATCTCGGCATTTGTAAGCATTTCATTTTTTATAAAACTAATTCGATTTCGAATATAAGAAGGACTTACTTCCTTAATATCATAACCTTTTTCTTTTAAAATTTTCTTAATCAAACTTAACACATCATCACTATCTAAAATAGTAAAGTTTCTTTCCATTCCAAGTTTTAAAACATTTTCACGAATAATACGCATTCCAAAAGAATGAAATGTACCAACAAAAGCTTCATTATCAGAAACAATTTTAGATAATCGTTCTTTCATTTCCTTCGCCGCTTTATTTGTAAAAGTTATAGCTAAAATATGATAAGAATCTACTCCCCTATCTATAAGTTCAGCTATTCTTGTAGTTAAAACTTTTGTTTTTCCAGAACCAGCCCCAGCAATAACTAAACAGGGTCCATCTTTATGCATTACAGCTTCTCTTTGTAAATCATTTAAACTTGTCAAATCAATCATGTCTATTACCTCATAAATATTATACAAAAAAGCTTATCAAAAGAAAAGAAAATCATTCCGTATACCAAAATAATTTTCTTAAAATCCAATTCGAAAAGGGTCATCAACGGTTCCCGTACCAGAAACGAATTTAACATCTGCATCTAAATAAACAGTTGGAAAGATAGGATAACTAATTGACGCCCAATTTGCTAAAGTTGCAGTCTCCTGTATTTCGCTAATATCTGAAGCAGTGACTTCCATTGTGACACCAGAATAATCTCTATAAGTAGGAATAATTGTTGGCAAAGAAGACGTTTCAAAAAAACGGTCTCGATACCAATAATCACTAGGATATATTAATCCTACTTTTCCAATCCAAGTCATTTTTCTTTCGACATCATCATTACAAGTAGTTAAAGAACTTCCACATGTTTTACCCGTTTTATTATCTCTTTCATAAACATATGAATAACTATTTGAGTACAAATAATCTTCTATACTCACTGCCCCAGTATACCAAACAGCATCACTAATATAAGGCTTAGCATTTTCTAAAGAAACATTAGTAAAATCACAAGTCGTAGAAGCATTATCAGAACCATTATAACAACTTCCTGCCTGATTGTTCCACCATAAACTTCCTCCAACACTTTCACTCTCATAACCAGGATTTAAAAGTTTCATTAAATCAGCTTGACTCCATTCATTTATTCCATTTCCTTCATTAATATCAGAACTTGAAGTATCCCAACTATAGTCTCCTATTGACTGAACACGTTAAATTTTCAATCTTGTTTCCAATTTTCCCGTACCATCATTAGCATTATTCATAACTCCAATTATTTGCCATAGAGGAGCATCTACCTTTTTATATTGAAACATATTTAATAATAAAATATTTCTTCATTAATATATATTGATAAAAGTTCATAAACCATATCATAATCAAAAAAAAGCCACGATTTACATAATCAACTATATCTGCTAACAATTGTAAATCTGGAGTTGAAAACGCCTCAACGCAAACTCCTCGATAAGCTTCCAAAGGTTTACCTTCAAAAAGATTTTGTTCATAATAAAAATTAGCACACGCATCCATATCTTCATTTCTCAAAAAGGAAGTATCAATATTTATATAAATCATCTCCTCAGAAGCAGATAGGTATTCCTCTCCAATATCAATAAAATTATTTGCTATTAACGATGTATATCTTAAATTATTATCAACAGTTTTATCAAATTTCAACTCATCAGTATCACCTTGAGCAAGCAGAGTACATGCTGCAGTATCAGGATCACTTTCACAAAAACTTTTATCAGTAAAATATAAATTGCATCTAGTAGGATAATTATGCATATTGGAAATAACTGGACTCCATGTCTCATTATCCCACACAATATGTACTTCATTTCCTGTTTGATCATCACATTCTGCTTTTTCAAAATAATAGCCGCTATTTTTTGAAGGAACATCAGAAACTTTCTGACCATTAACAAAAATAGCTAAATTATCATTTTCATGTATTTCGGCATTAAAATAATATATACTAAAAACAACTAGAAAAAGACTTAAAGAAAAAACCAAAAACAAAAGAACACCTGATTTTAATATATAATTTTTATTCATCTAAAATCACCTATTATAAGTACTTTTATCATATCACACCCCCCCCCCCATGTCAATTTACATACAAGTTGACAAAATGCAGTAATAAAAAAAGAAAGACCATAAATTTTGTCTTTCTGAAAAAACTATTTTTTTAATAAACTTCCCGATTCTCTCATTTCCTTTGGAACGGTAATATCCATATATTCTAAAATCATTGAAGCAACATTCGTTAAATCTCCTTTTTCCTTCAAAGAAACTTTTTCATCCGTAATAAGAAAAGGAACCAAACTCGTTGTATGAGTTGTAACAGGATTACCCTGAGCATCCAACATTTGATCAACATTACCATGATCTGCTAAAACAATCAAAGTATAAAAATTTTCTTGAGCTTTTTCATAAAGCATTTTTAAACACAAATCAACAGTAACACAAGCTTTAACTGCTGCTTCAAGATTTCCTGTATGACCAACCATATCTGGATTTGCATAATTTACTAAAATAAAATCATAATCTTTCTCCATGCAAGCCACACATTTTTTTGTAACTTCAATCGCACTCATTTCAGGTTTCAAATCATAAGTAGCTACTTTAGGAGAAGGAATTAAAAATTTTTGACATCCTTCCAACGAAGCATTACTTTCTGCATCAAAAAAATAGGTAACATGAGCATATTTTTCTGTCTCAGCAATTCTTGCTTGAGTTAAACCTAAATCAGCCAAGTACACTCCTAAAGGATTTGTAATTTTTTCTCGTTCCAAAAAATTTTTCGTTTTAATTTTTGAATCAATGGGCAAAAAAGAATAAACTTTTAAATTAGGCATTGGAACTATTGCAAAATCTTCAAAATTATTTTGAACAAAAGAACTAATTATTTGTTTTGCCCGATCTGTTCGATAATTCATCCACAAAACAGCATCAGCATCGCGAATCGGTTGAAAATCTTTTGTTTTAATTGGAGGTAAAAATTCATCTGTTAAATCATTTCCATAACATTTTTGAATCATTAAAGGAATACTAGATGCAAAAAGTCCCTCTCCTTTAACAAGTAAATCATAATATCTCTTTGTTCTTTCAAAATTTTTATCACGATCCATCGCATAATAACGACCACAAATAGAGGCAATATAACCTACTCCAGTTTCATTCATTTTTTCTTCTAACTTAGAAATATACGTATATAAAGATTTTGGATTAGTATCTCTTCCATCACTAATAATATGAAAATACACATTAGAAATTTTTTCTTTATATAAAATATCAATCAATTGCAAAAAATGTTCAAAACTAGAATGAACTTTACCATCACTTAAAAGACCAATAATATGTAAAGGCCTATCAGTATCATGTAAATAATCAAGCATATCTAAAAAATTAGCATTTAATTCGACATCACCATTCAAAAATTCTCGAATTAAAGCAATACTTTGTAAAATTTTTCTTCCAGCGCCAATTGTCATATGCCCAACTTCACTATTGCCAAATTGACCAGGCTCTAAACCAACAGCTTCTTCACTGGCTTCTAATAGAGTATGAGGATATTTTTTCCATAATTCCAAAAAATTATTTGGAGGGGCCATTTTCACAGCATTTCCTAATGTATTATCACTCCAACCAAACCCGTCTAATATTACTGTTAATATTTTTTTCATAAATCTCTCTCCACGAATATTTTACCACAAAATAGGAAAAATGTTAGAAAAACAAAAAAAGGTCCTAAACTAGGACTAATTAAAAATAGGTAAAACTTTATTTTCTAAACGAAGAGCATCAGATAAAGTTACCATAAATTCTGAATTCGTAGGTTTTGCACGATCATAATCAATACTATGACCAAATATCTTATTCATTGTATTATAATCAGCGCGATTCCAACTAACTTCAATTGCATGTCTTATAGCTCTTTCTACACGTGAAGCAGTTGTATTATATCGAAGAGCAATCTCGGGATAAACTTCTTTAGTAATTCCACCAATCAAACCAGTTGACTGATAAAGCATTAATATGCCTTCACGTAAATATTGATATCCTTTAATTTGTGAAGGAACACCAAGTGTATGCAACAAATCTGTCACACGCATTTGAACTTCATGACTAACCTTTTTATCAGCATAAAGTTCATTTTTATTTTCAACCATAATTTCTTTTATTCTAGCTTCTAAAGATACTAAATCACATGGCTTTAACATATAATAATCTACATCAAAATGCGCTGTCATTCTTATTGTATAATCTTTACGATAACTAGATAAAATAATTACATGTTTTTTAATTTTCATTTTTTCTAATTCTTCTAATATAGCAAGTCCATCTTTACCTGGCATAATAATATCCATGATAATAATGTCAATATTATCTTGATGTTCAAAAATATACGAAACCACTTTTTCTCCATCTGAAATAATATCTACTATATTGATTACTGCGTTGTTTTTGAAATACTCCTTAACACTACTCGTAAACTCCATACTGTCATCTACTACTAATGCGTTAATTTTTGTTTTCATTTTCCTCTCCCTCTAAAGTACTTCCTCTTTACAACACGCACCTTAATAGTAACAGAGATTTTGTCAAATTACTAGAGAAGATATTGTCTAGTTGTGTATACTTGTGTCTAATCGTGTCGAATTTTCATCATTTTGCAAAAAATTGACAACATTTTTTGCTCTTTTACAAAAATTTCCTAACAATAAACCATCAATTACATCATTTTCATACAATTCTTTTATATTAGAAGAAGAAATTCCTCCTCCATAAAATAATGGAAAATCAAAACGATATTCATACTGCAATTCTTTCTTTATTTGATAAAACAAGTTAGAAAGTTCTTTAAAATCAATGGCATTATTCCCGCCAATTAACCAGGAAGGCTCATAAATAAACGTAATATTTTTATAATCCTTCTGTAAAACTCGTGACAAATAAGCACGTATTTTACTCATTAACTTGACATACGTATACTGATAGTCATGTTCTTCTCTAGTTTCACTAATAAGGACATATGCATGCATGCCTTCACTGACCACCCGACGTAATTTTTTCAATTTATTTTCAAAAGGTTCTTCAATTTCACTATGCCCAATTAAAACACCATGTACATCTAAGCTTTTTAAAGTTTCTGCTGAAATTCTCCCAGTATAACTTCCATTTCCATAAGGAGAAACGTCCTGTGCACCTATTTTATAATATCTAGAATGCATAACTGGCAAGTAACAAAAAGGTGGACAAACAACTAAAGAAAAACTTCCAATACAATTTTCTAACTCTTGTTTATATTTCAAAATATCTTGTAAATTATGCTCCATTTTTAAATTACATATCAAGGGTTTCAATGGTACTCTCCTCTCTTATCGCATCTAACGCAACTAAATATCCACTTGCTAAATATTCAAGTGTGGCACCTCCTCCAGAAGAAATATAAGTAAATTTATTTCCAAAACCAAAATTTCGAACACTAGAAGCCGAATCTCCTCCACCACAAACAGTAACTGCCTTAGAAAGGGTAATCATTCGCAAAAGTTCTTTAGTTCCATTAGCAAAACGCATATCTTCATAAAGACCAACAGTTCCATTTAGAAAAATAGTTTGACTATCTGCAATTACATTTTGATATTTTTGTAAAGTTTTAGTTCCAATATCATATATGACATCATTATCATCAACTTGATTAATGAGTTTATATTTTACATAATTCTTATCATATGTACTTCCAACAATAACATCTAAAGGAAGCATAATTTTATCTTTATATTCTAAAAGAATTTTTTTCACTTTTTCTAACACTTCTGGATTTTCAGAAACTATAGATTCTCCAACATTAAATCCCAATGCTTTTAAACAAGTATTAGCAATTCCACCACCACAGAGTAAATGTTCACATTTAGGAAGTAAGGCTTCTATCAATGTAATCTTATCATCCATTTTAGCGCCACCCATAATAACTGTAAAAGGATGTATCGCATGAACAACTAGCCGATCAAGCATTCCAATTTCCTTTTGCATTAAAAAACCAATACAACTAGGAATATAAGTAGAAATACCATAAGTAGAAGCATGACGTCTATGAGCAGTTGCAAAAGCATCATTTACAAAAACATTCCCAAGCTTGGACCAAAACAAAGCAAGTTGAGGATCACATTTACTTTCTAATTTTTTGGGATAATCCATAAAACGAGTATTTTCTAACATCAAAACTTCTTTAGGCTTCATAGCTTCAACTCTCTCTAAAACTTCAGGCCCAAAATTGATTTTGGAAAAATATACTTCTTGATGAATAAGTTCTTGTAATCTTTTAGCTACAATTTCTAAAGAATATTTCTTTTTATCAAGTTCATTACGAACTTTTCCAAAATGACTTAATATAACAATTTGACAATTCTCATTAAGTAAATAAAAAATAGTTTCTAATGTTTCTTTTATTTTTGAATCATCTAAAATTTTATCATTCAAAACTGGAACATTATAATCCACACGTAAAACAACTCTTTTATTTCGAACATTCATATTTTGTAAACAAACTTTCATAATTCATCCCCTACTATCCAAAAATATTATACCCAAAAAAAAAGAAATTAGCAATTATTTGCTTATTTCTCTATCCTTTTTTAATAAAGAACTTATCACTCAAAAAACCAACTTTAAGAATGTAAATATACTTTTTTTATTGAAAATGTTCCATACGATCCAGTACTTTCACTTTCTTGCACTGATCCATCTAATCCAATATAATATTTACCGCCATTTAAAGAACTCATTTCTGATAAATCTATAGTTACTGTTCCATTCCAAGTATCATCGCTAAAATCAGAATGATCTCCTGTACTTACACTAAATACTCGATACGATTCTGCAATAGTGCCTCTACTGTAATAACAGCACATATTTTCATAGTCTTCGTATCCTTCAAGTTTATTGCATCCAAACAATAAATTTGAACCTCGATCACAATTAGCTGTACGAACAACTTTAGGATCTGTATCTGCGGAAAATAAATTTACTCGTAAATTACCTCCGCGTAACTGTTCAACATAAAAAGAATACTCAATAGTTAATTTATTTTTTTGTGTAATATCTATAGGTTCTTTATAAAATATAAGTAATGCCCCCGATTGATCATCTCCATAATCTGGCAAATGCATTTCAAGTGAAGAATTCGCATAACTAAGTACACTATAATTATCACGCGTTGGACCACTTATTTGGGCAACAGAATCCCAACTACTCAAATTATTCGATCCATCAAACAAATAAATATCACAACTTTGTGTATTACATTGTCTACTATCTCCATTAGTCACCGTTCCACAATTTTGATTATTATAATTACTTTTATAATATACATCACGATATTGAATTCCTCCACCACAACTCACACTACAATTTTTCCATGGTCCATATCCAGATATATATTTACTACTACAGCAATTCATTGTATTACAATTTTCACTTTGCTTTAACGTTCCACAAGATTCTCCATTATATGTAGACTTATAATATACAGTTCTACTTCTTGTTCCACCACCACAACTTGCTGAACAATTACTCCAATTATCCCATTTATAAGCAACAGATTTAGAACAACAATCCATTGTATTGCAAGTTTTTGAATCTTTTCCAGTTGTACATATCGTACCTGTTTTACTATCTTTCATTCGATATGCTCGGTATTGTATTCCTCCTCCGCAACTTTTGCTACAGGTTCCATAATTACTTTCTGTATACTCTTTCTTTTGATTACTACAATCTTTGTATACCGTATACTTTGCTTCTCGATTTACCACATTTCCAGCACTATCTCTTATACTTAAATATACGTTTCTTTCTTTTCCATCCAAACTTCCGGTGACTTTCCAGTTTTTACTAGTGCTATATTTCTCCCAACTACATCCTTGTAGATATCCCGTATTAGAGATACACATTTGTAAACCATTTGTACCTCCATCATCACTGGCTGAAATCGTTAATATTGTATCTACATCATTATATCCGCTCTTCCTTGATTTAATCGTAAAACTGCCAATAACTGGAATACTTGTATCTACCCCTTCTACATGAATTTGATTCTTGGGATTATCTAAATCTTCATCACTTGTCTTATTTCCTACTTTATCTTCTACACAGATATAATAGTCTCCATTTCCTAAATAAACGCTTTGAACTCCATCAGATGCATTTTGTTTATTTTCTTCATATTCATTTCCATTACAACTCTTTGTTTTAACTATACTATAGCTTTTAACTCCACTTCCGCTTCCATCACCAATTTCAAATTCTACTCTTCGTTCATTATTTGTACTTATATCATTATTAACATTTACACTTCCATCTAATACATAAGGCTTTTGTAAATCTACTAAAACTTGCTTACTAGTACGACTAGAAAAATTAACTTCATCTACTAAAAAACTAACAGAAACGCTAATTTCAACATTTTTGATTTCATTAACATTTATTACATAACTTTCGCATTCACTAAGATTTTCTTCTTCACAACTCTTAGTTTCTTCTCCACTCCATACAACACTGACAATATCATCTTCATACTCTTTATACTCATCCTTAACTCGATATTTCACCTTAATTGTATTTTCTTTTTGCCAATCCGTACCTTCTATTTTTTCTAATTTCTGATCATTTATATCATACAGTTCTAATTCAACCATGCCATATAGATCTTCCAATTCCGTGGAATCATAACAAATATTACTTTCTGTAATACTAGCTTCATATCGATTATTACGATAAAAAAGTTGAATAATATCACATCGCATATCTCTTCCAGTTCTTGGATCTATGTACTCACCAATTTCATTATCTGCTAAAATGTCTCCTTCTTCAATTAAAGTTTCCACATCAAAAACAATTCGATTAGTCTCCGATGCAAAAGCTTCTGCTTTAGACAAAACTTCTTTAATTTTTGATTGATATACACTTTCATTAATTCCGCTTTGAACATTTATATAAACCGGAACCGCAATTAATAAAAGAACAGTTAAAATTGCTAAAGTTACTAATACTTCTACTAATGTAAAACCTTTCTTCACACTACATTCCCCCTACTATAAAACCGAATAATGATTGTCTCTTAAAATAAAGACAGAGGCAACAATAGTAAAAATCATCGCAAGCCATCCTAAATAAGCCCCTGAAACCAAATAAATTCCATGTCCGACTAACCCTAAAATAACTCCTAATAATCGAATATGAACTTTTTTAGATTGAAAAAAAGAAACAATATGCAAAACAATAGACAAAATAGCAAATATTAAAAGAATTTGACTTAAAGCTTCTGTTCCATCAGAAGCACCAATTGCTCCACTAAAAGTACCAATTAAAAATAAAGAAAAAAAATAGAAAAAAGAAGCCACAATATCCACGATACCACAAGCAGTATTTATTTTTAATTTTTTCAAATCTATCACCTTACTCTACAAATAGTATATCATTTTTTTTAATTGCAGAAAAGAAAAAAACTAATAAGATTTACTCATTAGTTATAAATATTTACACAAACATTCTTTTAGCAGTTTTCATCATTTGACTAGTATAACCCATTTCATTGTCATACCAAGCAACAACTTTAACAAGCTGTTTTCCTTCTACATCCAAAACTGTAGTTAACCGCATATCTACTAAAGAACCACATTTCATCCCAATTACATCGCTAGACACAATAGGATCATTCGTAACTTTTAAAGTATTATTAGCATTGTTCTCTAAAGCTCGGTTAATTTCTTCACTAGTTACATTTTTACTAAGTTCTAACACTAAATCAATCATCGAACCATCACTAACAGGAACACGATACGCAACACCATTTAACTTACCAGATAAATTAGGCAAAACTTTACCAATTGCACTTGCAGCTCCCGTACTAGCCGGAATAATATTCATCGCGCACGCTCTTCCACGTCGAGAAGCAAATCCTTTCTTGTGAGCAATATCTAAAGTGACTTGATCATTGGTATATGCATGAATTGTACTCATATATCCTTTAACAATACCAAATTCCTTATCCAAAACATGGACAACAGGTGCCAAACAATTCGTTGTACAAGATGCAGCTGAAACAATTTGTTCACTACCATCTAAAACATCATCATTAACACCGTAAACAACTGTTTTCATTTCTCCTTTTCCAGGAGCAGAAATCAATACTTTTTTTGCACCAGCCTCAATATGTTTCATAGCATCTTCATACTTAGTAAATAAACCCGTACATTCTAAAACCAAATCAACATCTAAATCTTTCCAAGGTAAGTTACTTGGATCCTTCTCAGCATAAACGGGAATTTTTTTGACATTGTTAATAACTAAATAGTTATCCACACTGCTAATCTTATCTTCATGAAATCTTCTGTGATTAGTATCATATTTAAGCAGATAAGCCAAATCCTCGGCACCCGTCAAATCATTAATCGCCACAATATCAAAATCCGTTCCTGTAATTATTTGCCGAAAAGCAAGTCTTCCAATTCTTCCAAAACCATTAATTGCAACTTTTATCATAATATCTATCTCCTTCTCACTCTTTTAGGATATCCCATAGTATTTACTTTATAACAAGATTTATAACTTAAATTTTTCTCATTATTTTTCACTGAAAAACAATTTTCCACATGATTTAACTGTAACCTTAATGCTTCTACTTCTAAAGGATTTTCTAATAAAGTTATTCCAAAAAATTTTTTATCAAAATCCTCTATATCGTTCTGCTCAGATAAAAAAGTTCCACGGGAATAAAATCGAAAAATATAATCTAAAAAATGAAATTCATTAGGAAGCTTTACATAAGAAATTTCTTTTTTTATACAATACAATTCTAAATAATTCAAAACACATGCTAAATCGTTAACATAAAATTTTAATACCTTCAATTTTATCACCATATTAAGAATATCATACTTATCCTATAAATTCACGCAAAATAGAATCCTTTGGCACAAATTCTGATGGAATAGTAAAAAACACTTGTAAATACTCAATTAATCTTCGTGATTCACTATAATATTCACTATCTACTCCAACTGAAAACAATAATGGATCAGCATAAACTTTTAAAACACCAATTTCATAAGCAAGTGCTGTATTAATAATCATATCCGCTTGATAAACATAAGGGAAAATATACTTTTCTTCACCAGAACGAACAATTTGCCATTCAGCAATCGTCTGATCCACTCTTTTACCTCTCGTTCGATTATCGCGAACAATTCTCCGGATTAATCTCAAATCTAAAGTAGAAATATAATTATGACGATCAATATTAAGAGGAATAAATGGACTTAAATAAATTTTAAATTTATATTTAGAATCAATATAAGGAATTAAATCATCATTTAAACAATGAAGTCCTTCAATAAGAAGTATACTATTATCTTTTAATTCCAATTTACGCCCTTTAAAAATTTTCTCACCATTGACAAAATCATACTCTGGAACTTCAACTACTTGTCCTTTTAACAAATCTTGTAAAGTCTTATTAAATAATTCCAAATCAATTGCTTGTAAACATTCATAATCATATTCACCATTACCATTTTTAGGCGTATCCTTACGATCTACAAAAAAGTCATCTGTAGATAAACCAATTGGATCATAACCACGACTTCGTAAGATTGCACTAATTCTTTTCATAGTAGTCGTTTTTCCGCTTGAAGAAGGTCCAGCAATCAAAACAAGACGTACATCCCGCATAGAAATAACTTTATCACAAGCTCTTATTAAATCTTCTTCATACAAAATCTCATTAGAATGAATAAAATCTTGAATTTTAGAAGTACTTACTAAATAATTCATTTGAGACAAATAAGGAGCTTGCATCTTTCGAAGCCATTTTTTGGTCGACATAAAATTAGCCACTATATTCTCATAATGAACATATTCAGGAATTCGATTTCCACTTGTCACATTAGGGCAAACCAAAACAATCCGATTTCTTCCTAAAAAAACAAGCTCAAAACGATTAATTACTTTTGTATCATAAGGCATCATTGTATAAAAATAATTCAAATGATTTCGCAAACGATACATAGTCACGACTTCTTTAGAAACGTTCTGAATATTATAAGCTTTTTCATCTTCATGACGATTTTTAAAATAATGAAAAGCATCTTGATTATCTAAATGATATCGATAAAAGCGTTCTTTTTTTTCAACAATTGAAGCCATATATCCTTTAATTCTAGAAACATCATCACTAGTTAAGTTTTTAGTCATCCGAATTTCACTTAATATTCCTTTTGGAACACTGTGTAAAAATTGAACCTCAGCATCTTTATAAAGCTCTACAACAGCAACATAAAATAAAAATTTTAAAGCACCCTGATAAATTTTATACCCAGTTAAAGAAGTAACATCTAAAAAAGAAACTTTACAATTTTCTGAAATTTTTGCATCCAAAGAAAAAACCTCATTACCAACTTGAGCTGCCAAGGTATCTTCTAAACCAAGCATTTTAGCAATTTCATAATATATAGTTCCTTTAACAACCTTAAGAACTTGATTCTGATAAATAACTTGAATTTCTTGCATAATATCTCCTAGCCTTTTCTATTCTTAAAACATTTTAACATAAATTACTTATTTTTTGAATAGTTTTTCTAATATCATACTATGATAATAGTAGGTGAGAAAATGAATATTATTCCAACAGTTTTAGAAAAAAATAACAATCGAGAAGTAGCATATGACTTGTATTCAAGATTATTAGAGGACCGAATTATTTTTTTAAGTGATGAAATAACCGATCAAACAGCCAATCTAATCATAAGCGAATTACTCTATTTAGATTCAAAAAGCAACGAAGACATTTACATGTATATTAATAGTCCAGGCGGGTCTGTAACAAGTGGCATGGCCATATATGATACAATGAACTATATTAAAAGTGATGTAAGAACAATTTGTGTAGGCATCGCCGCATCCATGGCAGCATTCTTATTATCATCCGGCACTAAAGGAAAAAGATTTGCTTTAGAAAATGCTGATGTTATGATTCACCAACCACTAGGTGGTATGCAAGGACAAGCATCCGATATGGAAATTGCCTGTAAAAGAATTTTAAAAATGAAAGATAAATTAAATAAAATCTTAGCAAAAAACACCAATCAAACTCTAACTAAAATAAAAAAAGATACAGATAGAGATTATTACTTATCTAGTCATGAAGCTAAAGAGTATGGTTTAATCGATCAAATCATATAAAAAGACATTGAAAATATCCAATGTCAATTTTTTTTGTTTTCATGAGTTTCTCTTAATTTTTTTATCTTAATAAAATGATGATTAATTCCAGATTTGCCAATCGTATAACCTGTCTCCATAGCAATAATACTTGCAAGTTCTTGATAAGAACTTTCTGGATATTTTAAACGATAATCCATAATAACTTTGGTTTTATCATCTAATAAATCTACTAAATCATGTTCTTGCAAATACAAAATATCTTTAATTTGTTTCATTCCAGCCTGTAAACTTTTTTCTTGGTTCGCAATTTCACAATTATTTAAACGATTCACCATATTCTTATGATCTCGATATATTCGAATATCCTCAAAATAAAATAAGGAATTAGATGCTTGAAACATTCGAATCATATCGCTTATTTCTTCAGAATTTTTTAAATAAACCATAAACTTACCATTTCGTTCTAAAACTTTGGTATCAAACTTCATTTCATGAAGAAGCATATTAAAAAAGTGAGCATCTTTTTCTTGATCAAAAACGAATTCTAAATGATATCCTCCGGTTGCTGGATCATTTAAAGAACCAATTACTAGAAAAGCGCCCTGAACAAACGCTACCATTTCCTCAGGATCTCCTAAATAATTTCGATTCATTTCTAAAAAATTCCCATCTTTTAAAATATTTAATCTTTCTAAAACAGAAACAGCATTTTCTTTAATATCTAAAATATATACTTGTTTACTTCGAAATCTTTTTTGATCTCGAACAGTAATATGTGCAGATATATTAAAAAGAGTTTTAAAATCTTTATAAACACGACGAGCAATCAATGCATTTTCAAAAGTTAAAGAAATCTGGTTATCTTTTAAAGATGCATCATAACGAAGTATAGCAGATAACTCAGCAAAAATTTCAACAGAACTTAAATCGCGATTACAAATTTCTTCCTTTACTTTCATCGAATAAGTCATACAAAATCACCACATGTATTATACAAAAAAAGGATAGAAAAATCTATCCATTCCACATATCGGTTCTTGAATAAAAGGAGTAACCCTTTGAATTTGGGAAACCAGGAGGAGTAATCACGTTAGATCGTGGACTATATCCAGTATAGAATCCTTCAGCCACTCCAAAGTGTAAATGAGCGCCTGTAGTACAACTATCATAACCACCATGTGAAGTGCTTGTAGAATATCCACCAACAAGACCTATAATTGTATTTTGATCAACAATATCTCCAACTTGAACGTAATACTCAAGCAAATGATAATAATAAGTAGTATATTTTTTTCCATCAACAATAACATTGATAAAAACCATATTTCCACCACAACTATAATGATGAACTACACCCGCTACTTCTCCAGCTGCTGCAGCATAAACAGGCGAACCTTCAAAAGGACTTGAACCACCAATATCTAAAGCATTATGATAGCTTCCCCAACGATATCCAATAGTGCTAGTAACAACTCCATAATTTAGAGGTTTCAACCAACCACTATTTAAAGGAACATTTGAACAAGAACTTAATAATACACTATCTGCTGTACTACCAACCGTTTCTGAACATTTTTTCTCATAACTTTCTAATTGCTTTCTTGCTACCTCCACTTGGGTATCAATATCTAAAGCGAACTTATCATACTCTTCAATCTTGTCATAATTAGCTTCAATAATCTTTTGATACTCAGCCGCTTGAGCTTCCAAATCTTTGGTTTTTTGTTCTAATTCAATCTTTAATTCTTCATTCCGCTTAATCTCAGCTTCCAATTCATCAATTGTATTATAAATTTTATCTGACAATTGTTCAATGGCCGCAATTCGCATAATCATATCAGTCATACTAGTTGCCCCTGAAACATATTCTACATATGCATTTGTTCCTTTCATTTGTTGTAAATAAAGAAGAACATCACTGGCATTAACTTTCATTTCTTCGATTCGTTCGTTAGAAACTCGTATATCTTCTTCAGCTTTTTCCATATCCTCTTCAGCTTTATGAATATCTGCCTCAGCTTGCTTAATTGCTGCTTCCTTACGAGCAATTTCAGCCTTTGCTTCTTCAGTTAAATTATCATTTTCGGCCTTCTGTCTTAATAAGTCATTATATATTGTTCGTAAATCACCTAAAGTTTCAGCATCTTGTGCATATACAGGCGTTAAAAAAGAAAAGAAACAAGCAATCAATAAAAAAACACTAAAAAGTTTTTTTCCCACTAAAGCCACCTACCTTATAAAAAACATTATAACATAAAAAAGCAAAAACATAAAGTTTTTGCCAAATACACAGAAAAAAAGAGTAAAACCAAAAAAAATTCTTCGCAATCAAAATGACGGATATC
>CAMLWN010000017.1 GCA_946490195.1 uncultured Mycoplasmatota bacterium | reverse complement strand
CCTTTTGTTATCACCTTTCACACGATTTTTTATTTTAAACTATACTTTTATCCTGGCATTTGCTTTACTCGTTTTAAGGATGCATAATTATCATCTAAAAAAGTAATTTGGCATTTTTTTAAAAGTAAAGGAAGTTCTAACGTTTGTTCAGTTCTAAGCTTATATAAATAATAAAGAGCTTTTTCTAAATCTGGGATATTTTGCAAATCCAAATTTACAAGATAGGAAAATGCATATTTGGTATTTCTAAAAAAATCAGCTGAGGAAATCAATTCTAAATAACCTTGAGATAGGGGAAAGGTCAAATTATATTTTAAACTTTCTTTTAAAATTTTTTCTGTTGCAACAAAGCGTTTATCTTGAAATATAAGATGGCATTGTAAAGATTGAGTAAAATATTGGTATATACTATTTGAAAAATCATCAAAATTGTCATTTGCTAAAACTTCTTCTTGTGTTAAAAATTCTTTCCTTTTTAAAAATTGCAAGGCTAAATAATCAAAAAAGAATCCTTCAACTTCTCCTAAAAGTTTAAATAAAATGAAGTTATTTGCTTCTTTTCTCATAAAAATTCCATGACCAATTTCATGAACCATTGTTACAAAAGTTCCAATATTTTTCGCTTTTTCTATAAGATAATAAGGTTTATAGTTTGGAGAACGTGTAATAAAAGTGACACCTTTATATTCTGTTTTTGGACTAGATGAAAATTGAAAATAGGATTCGTGAGCATACTTTTTAACTTCTTTTTTGAAAGGCTCAGGTAAAGTTTGAGCAAATTCATGAATCATTTCAATATAATCTTCTACTACACAATCTTTTTTAGGTAAACGTTTTTGTAGCTCAGGTTCATCATAATCTTCTATGACTTGAAAAGCTTTTAAAAGAATAGGGTTTGTAAATTTGGAAACGGAACGATAATAGCTTAAGTTATTTTTAATAGTCATAAGTGGGGGTGTAAAAAAAATTAAAGAGGAAAAAATTTTATCATAAAAACTATCTCTACCTAATTCTACTAACATTTCTTTTATACTTTCTAAATCATCTTTATAAAAAGGACTTTTCTTGTCTAGTGCTTTTTGCCTTTTTTTAATTTCTTCATAACTCCAACTCATAAAACTCACCGTATAGTTTATAATAAAAGTATTCCTATGAATTGTCAAAAGATTTTGCATTTTCCAAGCGGATCGATTATACTATTTAATAGAGTAGGAGGAAAAGATATGTCAGTAATGATTGATATAATTATAATACTTATTTTACTTGCTGGTGCTATTGCTGGTTTTAAAAGAGGTGTAATTAAAAGTGCAACGATGTTTATAGGCGCAATTCTAGTAATAATTTTAGCTTTTAGTTTAAAAAATCCTGTTTCAAAAATCCTTTATTCATTTTTGCCTTTTTTTAACTTTGCGGGGGATTTTACTGGATTAACTACCTTAAATATTATTATTTATGAAGCAATAGCTTTTGTGCTCGTTTATGTTGTACTGATGGCAATTTTACAAATTGTTGTTAAAATTACAGGTTTGTTTGAACACATTCTAAATTTTACTATAATATTAGGTATCCCTTCAAAGTTATTGGGGGCGGTTTTTGGCTTTTTTGAAGCATATCTATTTGTTTTTGTTGCTTTATTCTTGCTAAATCAAATTCCAGCAACAAACGCTTATGTAAGTGAAAGTACATTTGCTTCAAAAATTAACAGTTCAAGTCCAATTCTATCAGATGTAACAAGCAGTTACTATGATGCTTTTGAAGAAATTTTAAGTATTAAAGATCAGAATATGGCTGATAAAGAAGAATACAACCGAAAGTGTTTGGATATTTTATTAAAATATGGTATTGTAGATATAAACTCTGCTGAAGATTTGCTTGAAAGCGGTAAATTAGTAATTCCTGATGCAGATAGTATATTAGATAAATACAGATAGGAGAAAGAAAGTATGATTAAATATTTAAAAGAAGAAAATTTTGATAATGAAATTAAAAACGGAAAAGTTTTAGTGGATTTCTACGCAGATTGGTGTGGTCCTTGTAAAGCTTTAGGAGAAATTTTAGAAACGTTAGACGATATAAATATTTTAAAAATTAACGTTGATGAACACCAAGATTTAGCCATGCAATTTGGCGTGATGTCTATTCCAACAATTCTTTTATTTGAAGATGGAAAACAAAAAAAGAAAAACATTGGTTTAATGAATAAAGAAGATTTAGAAAACTGGATAAAAGAATAAATTTTAAAGGTTTGTCAAAAGCGGTCATATTTTTCTATGCCGCTTTTAGCATTTATTGAGAAAAAAATATAAATTATTTTGACAAATGTTCTTTTTTTGGTAAAATATTTTTATGGAGATATTTAGTCAAAAAGAATTTAATTTTAACCAATCAGAGTATTTCGAATTATTCAATCAAAATATTATTGAAGAAGACAAAATAGCTTATGATAATCCTAAACTTGGCGAAATATGGATTTGTAAAATACCAGTTCTAGTAGTAGGAGAGGAAGTGTTTTTTAAAACAATGAAACGTCCCATCTTAGTGATTGATGATACTCATGAAAACTTTATTAAAAACGATACCAAAAATTACTATGGATTAAAAATAACTTCTCAAAAGGATTCTTATCAAAGAATAAAAATCAAAAATTTAACAAATACAGGCTTATATAAAGAATCTTTTATCAGAATTGAACTTCCTTTAAAAGTGGAAAAAGAGCAATTCTTATATCGAATAGGCGTTTACGATAAAGAAAAAGTAGAGAAGATAAAAAATAGAATTCTAAAAAAGCTTAAAGAAAATACTTTGATTAAAGAATCTCTAAATGAATAAGCAAAGAAAAAGGAATGAGTTAGATGGATAATATTCAAAAATTATCAAAAATTTTACGTTTTTATGTATTAGGAAACAAACTGAAAACAACGATTTTTGATGAAAAAAATAATTATAGTATCGCTGACAATTTATTTGGAAGCATAATTTTAGCTATTGCAATGGACTCAGAATTTGAAGAAACATATAATCTAGGAAAAGTGATTAGAATGTTGATTTTAAGTGAATTTATAAAAGTAAATCCTGATTATGTTTTAAATCAAAATCTAGAAAAAGGAAATAAACTATCTCAAGAAGTAAAAGAGTTTTTCGAATCACAAACACTAGAAGCTAAATTAGCTTTTAAATATCGAATTTGGGATTGTTTTTTAGTTGATACAATAAGGAGTCATGATAAAGCTTATGATTTTAATGGATTGCTTCGAGAAAGTCTTTCAATATTTCATCCTGAAAATGTTGAAGAAGCCTATAGGTATGAACAAGTTTTTCGCTTTTACTATTTAAATCAAAGATTAAAACATAAAGAACGAGGCGGATGGGATAAAAATCATTGGAATATTAAAAGTGAACGCCTTGAACGAATCTCAGAACATATTGTTGACACCATGTTGCTTGCTATAGGAATGAACTCTGAATTTCCACATGAAATAAATATAGACAAAGTATTAGAAACTTTAACTATTCACGAAACCGGAGAAATACTTATCGGAGATATAACGCCTTTTGATGGAGTTTCTAAAGAAAAAAAGATGGAGATGGAACATAAAGCTATAAGAGATTGTTTAGGAAATCTTTCTCAAAAAAATAAGTATATGCAAATGCTTTTGGATTTTGACGAACAGCAAAGCAAAGAAGATACATTCACTTATTTCTGCGATAAAACAGTAGCAGATTTACAATCTAAATTTTATCAAGATAATGGTTTGCATCATTCTTTAGGAGATCAAAATGAAAATCGTGTATTTAAAAGTAAAAAAGTACAAGAACTTCTTGCTAAAGGAGCGAAAACACCATTCGATATTTGGTTTGGATGCGATAGAACAATTTATGAGAAAAATCCGTACTTTCCTGAATTTTTTGATTTATTAGTTTTAGCTAAAAATATGGATTTAGCTAAGCTCATTTCTTATAATGAAATTAGAGATCAAGATGTTCTAAGCTTAAAACTTGAAAATTTAAAATTGGAATAATATAAATGAATATACAAAAAAAGCACATTTTTACTTGTTCCTTACAGATATTTTTGATACAATAGCATTGGCTTTGTAAAAGCAAATAAACATGCACTAGGGATTATCTTTTTCGAGTGCTCGTGGCATCGAGTGAAAAAGGTGAGTAGATCTAGGCAGAAGGAGTAACGAAGGAGGATGTTTTTATGGCCGTAGTTTCTAAAAATGTGTTATTAGAAGCTGGAGTTCATTTTGGGCATCAAACAAAAAGATGGAATCCTAAAATGAAACCTTATATTTTTGGAGCTAGAGATGATATTTATATTATCGATCTAGACAAAACTGTAGAATGCATGGAAAGTGCTTATGAAGAAATTAAAAAAATCGCTGAAAATGGTGGTACATTTCTTTATGTAGGTACAAAAAAGCAAGCTGGAGAAGTTGCTAAAGAAGAAGCATTAAGAAGTAATTCTTTCTATGTAACTGAACGTTGGCTTGGTGGAACTTTAACGAATTTTAGAACAATTCGTAAAAGAGTAAATCGCCTAGAAGAAATCGAAAAGATGGAAAAAGATGGTGTATTTGAAGTTCTTCCTAAAAAAGAAGTTATTAAATTGAAGAAAGAATACGAAAAACTAAATCGTTTATTAGAAGGTATTCGTGGAATGGTAAAATTACCACAAGCTTTATTTATTGTAGATTCTAAAAAAGAAGAAAATGCAATTCGTGAAGCACGTAAATTAAACATTCCAGTATTTGGATTAATTGATACCAATTGTGATCCAGATGATGTAGATTATGTACTTCCAGGAAACGATGATGCTGTTCGTTCAATTAAGGTTGTTTTAGGTGCATTAACTAACGCTATTTGTGAAGTAAACCATTTAGAAATGGTTGATTATACAGTTGAAGAAGAAAAAGATTCTACTAAAGAAAAAAATAGTAAAAAAGAAAATAAAACAGAAAAAGTAGAAGAAAAACCAGAAGTAAAAGAAGAAGTAGTTGAAGAAGAACCTGTAGTTGAAGCAGAAGAAGAAAAAGAAGATTATAGTAATAAAACTTTAGCTGAATTAAAAGCTTTAGCAAAAGAAAACGGAATTAAAGGATATTCTAGTATGAAAAAAGATGAGCTTTTAACTGCTTTATCTAAATAAAAGAAAGGAGTCGGTTGTTATGGTAACAGCTGCAATGGTAAAAGAACTAAGAGAAAAGACAGGAGCAGGAATGCTAGACTGTAAAAAAGCCTTAGTTGAAACAAATGGAGACATGGCAAAAGCCGAAGAATATTTAAGAGAAAAAGGAATTTTAAAAGCAACAAAGAAAGAAAGTAGAATTGCTGCAGAAGGATTAGCATGCATTTGTTCAAACGACAAAAAAGCCGTAATTTTAGAAGTAAATTCTGAAACAGATTTTGTAAGTAAAAATGAAGAATTCAAAGCTCTAGTAGAAACTATTGGAAATACGATTCTAAATAGTGACGCAACAACAATGGAAGAAGCTTTAGAATTGCCTTGTGAAGAAGGAACATTAAAAGATTTATTAGTAGCAAAAATTGCTAAAATCGGTGAAAAACTTTCATTTAGAAGATTTGAAAGCATTACATTAGCTGATGATGAATGTTTTGGAAAATATATTCACATGGGTGGAAAAATTGCTAGTTTAGTAGTATTAAAAGGGGCCAACGAAGAAGTGGCTAAAGATGTAGCAATGCAACAAGCAGCTATGAAACCAGAATATACAAGCATTAAAGATGTTCCAGAAAGTGTTGTTGCTCGTGAAAGAGAAATTCAAAAAGAAGCAGCAATGAACGAAGGAAAACCAGCTGAAATTGCTGAGAAAATGGTTGAAGGAAGAATTCAAAAATTCTTTAAAGAAATTTGCTTAACAGAACAAGCATTTATTAAAGATGGCGGCATCTCAGTAGCTACTTATGTTAAAAACAACGGTGGCGAGATAGTTAAAGCAATTCGTTATGAAGTAGGCGAAGGAATAGAAAAAAGAAATGATGACTTTGCTGCTGAAGTAATGAGCCAAATTAACGGAAAATAATTTGAATAAGAACGATTCCAAAAGGAGTCGTTTTTTGTATACATTTATAATTTTTAAAGAATGTGCTAAATTTGCACTTGTTTTTCTAATGATTTTTTGTTATGATGAGTTTAATAAAAGGAGAGAATTTAGATGAAAAATTTACAAAGAAAAATCGTAAAAAATTATAAAAAAATTCTTGTAGCTGGTGTAATCCTTTTAGGAATACTTTTGGTATGGAACTTATCTACAAAACAAGCTGAAAAAATGGAAAGTATAGAAGAAATTCATGAAAAAACAAATAACACAGAGTTTATTTTTCTAAAAGGTGTGCCAACAATTATTGATGAGGACAAAGAACAAAATATAAGTTCAAAAATAATTACAGATGAAAATGAAATAAAAGAAATTGTTGAAATTTTAAAAACTACAGAAGTAACAGATACAAAGCAAAATGCATCAGAATCGCTATCCAGCTCTTTTTATGAATATACGCTAGTACTCTATGACCAAGATGGAAAAATAATTGATGAATATATTTTTAGTCCTCAGAAGCTTTTTGTAACACGAGCAGAAGACAATCGATTTTTTGCCCTTTCAGAAGAAAATCACTACGCATTATTAGAAACATTAGAAAAAAGTATCAAGCGTGACCCAGACTTTTCATTAGTTTTCAATAATATATTAGAAAGTCCAATAGAAATAATTACATTAAGTGATGGAAGAAAAGTCTATTCTTTCTTTGAAGAAAACGAGATTACAACTCAAGATAAAACAGTAAAAACTTTACAAGATGCATTAAAAGAAAATGAACTTTTATTAAATGAAATGATTTCCTACATGCAATATGAGACTTCCTTAAATGATGGAGGGTCAGCTGTATTTAAAGCTGATAGTATGCCTACATATAAAAGTCGACTCTATGTTAATCGAGAGTTCTATATAGCTTTGTGTAATACGTTAAGTGGTAATAAGGATGTCTATATTGGCTCTGATATTTCTGTCGATACATGGTGTCAAAACATTGAATAACGCATAAAGCGTTATTTTTTGTAAAAAAGCTTAGCAAATGGTATTGACAAGTGCTAAATTGCATAATATAATACTGATAGCATTTGAATGATGAGAGTGCTAAAGAAGGTGAGAAACGTGAATGAACGTCAAGAAAGGCTTTTAAAAGAAATTGTAGAGTCTTATATTGCTACAGCTAAGCCAGTTGGAAGTAAGTCACTGTGTCAAAAACTAAAGTGTTCTTCAGCAACTATAAGAAACGAAATGGCTTATTTAGAAGAGTTAGGATATTTAGAAAAAAATCATATTTCTTCAGGTCGAATTCCATCAGAAAATGGATATAAATACTATGTAGCGAATTTAATGCGACCTAAAGAGCTAACAGATAAAGAAACAAGAAAACTTCAAACAATATTTCGAAATCACGAACTTGCCTTGTCAGACGCAATTGAAGCTTGTGTAGAAATTATTAGTGAAATGACAAATTATACAAGTATTATGTTAGGAAAAAATAGTGAAGAAAATGCTTTACAACAAGTAAATGTAATTCCTCTTCAAGATAATCATTTGGTAGCCATTGTTTGTACAGATAAAGGAATTGTTCAAAACAAGCAATTTACTTTACCAAGAGGTATTCAAATAGAGGAAGTTGTCAAGACTTGTGAAATCATCAACAAAATGCTTATCGGAACTCCTATTAATGAAGTATCAGAAAGATTGGAATATGAAATTAAGCCAATAATTGCCGATAAAATTGAACAGTATGAAACTATTTATTCGATTTTTTCTAAAACGTTCAGTGATTTTGCAAATAAAGCAAGTGAAACCGTTCATGTAAGTGGGAAAAATTTACTGTTGCAAGAACCTGAATATAATGATGTAGATGAAATAAGAAAAATCATGAGTAAATTCGAAGATACGAGTTTAATTGAAAAAATTGATCAAAATGATGGCAAAGATGGAGTAAATATTTATATTGGAAAAGATAGTGAATTTGATTCAAATGTCACTGTAATTAAAACAACTTATCATAAGAATGGCTCTGAAGGAACAATCGCGATTATTGGTCCAAAGAGAATGGAATATGACCGAGTAGTTGGATTGTTATCTTTCATTAATAAAGAGTTAAATAAGGAGAGTAAAGAATGAATAAAGAAAACGTGGAAGTAACGGAAGAAAAAGTAGAAAATACAGTTCCTGAACAAGAAAAAGGTAAAGAAAAAAAGAAAAAAAAGGAACATCATAATAACAAAGAATTAGAAAAACTTAAAGAAGAAAATGCAATGCAAAATGAAAAAATTTTGCGATTATCTGCCGAAATGCAAAATATGCGTAGAAGAGCAGATGAAGAACGTTCAAAACTGTTAAAGTATGACGGAGAAGCAATTATTATGAATATGCTCACAATTCTAGATAATTTTGAACATGCAATTAATATGGATGATACAAATTTAACCGATGAAGTAAGCAAATTTTTAAGTGGTTTTAAAATGATTTATGCGAATATGAGCGATTCATTAAAAAGCGTTGGCGTAACAGAAATTGAATGTTTACATATGCCTTTTGATGAAATGAAAATGAATGCTGTTTTAATAGACCATTCAAATGATTTTGAAAACAATATTGTTTTAGATGTTTTACAAAAAGGTTATATGTATAAGGATAAAGTAATTAGACCAGCAATGGTTAAAGTAAATCAAGTAGAAGAAGGTGGAACAATTGAATAACGAAGAATTTTTAGTGCAAGAATATTTACTTGCTCAAAAAATCATGCGAATTGAAGCATCTCGTGCTGAAGTCGGGCTATATCAAGGATTAGCTAGCACGAATGGTAATTTTAAAGGTAAAGCACAACGTGAGGTGCAAATCTTAAAAATATTAGAAGAAGGCGTAGAAGCAACTTATGAAGCAAACCATGGAAAACATTTAAGTTATCCAGAAATTCGAGATGAGTATTTTCTAATTATTCAAAGAATAAGAGAAAATACAGCAACTATAGAATATCCTAATGAAGGATTAAAGAAATAAAGAAAAAGAAAGGAAATGATAAATTATGAGTAAAATTATAGGTATAGATTTAGGTACAACAAATAGTTGTGTATCTGTATTAGAAGGAGGAACTCCTCAAGTTATTCCAAATGATGAAGGAGGTAGAACAACTCCATCTGTTGTCGCTTTTAAAGGTGACGAAGTATTAGTAGGTGATCGTGCAAAACGTCAAGCTGTTACAAATCCTAAAAATACGATTGCATCAATTAAACGTTTAATGGGTTCAGGAAAGAAAGTTGAAGCGAACGGAAAAGAATGGACTCCAGAAGAAATTTCTGCTAAGATTTTAAGTAAATTAAAAGCAGATGCAGAAAGTTATTTAGGCGGAAAAGTTACAGAAGCAGTTATCACTGTTCCAGCGTATTTTAACGATGCTCAACGTCAAGCTACAAAGAATGCTGGTAAAATTGCTGGTTTAGATGTAAAGCGTATTATTAATGAACCAACAGCTGCTGCTTTAGCTTACGGACTTGATAAACAAGAAAAGAACCAAACAGTTTTAGTTTACGACTTAGGTGGTGGAACGTTCGATGTCTCTATACTAGAACTTGGTGATGGTGTATTTGAAGTTAAATCTACTGCCGGTAATAATAAATTAGGTGGAGATGACTTCGATCAAAGAATCATTGATTACCTAGTTAGTGAATTTAAAAAAGAAAATGATATTGATTTATCTAAAGATGCTATGGCAATGCAAAGACTTAAAGATGCTGCTGAAAAAGCTAAGAAAGATTTGTCAGGTATGTCAAGTACACAAATCAACTTACCATTTATTTCTCAAAACAGCGATGGCCCAGTTCATTTAGATGTAACATTATCTAAAGCTAAATTTGAAGACTTATGCCGTGACTTATTTGATTCAACACTAGATCCAGTTCATAAAGCTTTAAAAGACGCTAAACTATCTACTAGTGATATTGATGAAGTTATTTTAGTTGGTGGATCAACTCGTATTCCATATATTCAAGAATTAGTAAAAAAAGAACTTGGTAAAGAACCACATAAAGGTGTTAACCCAGATGAAGTTGTTGCTATGGGTGCAGCAATTCAAGGTGGAGTATTAACTGGTGAAATGGATGATTTAGTATTACTTGATGTAACTCCATTATCTTTAGGACTTGAAACATTAGGTGGCGTAATGACTGTTTTAATTCCAAGAAATACAACAATTCCTACAAGTAAGAGCCAAGTATTTAGTACCGCTGCAGATAATCAACCAGCTGTTGATATTCACGTTTTACAAGGTGAAAGACCAATGGCTGCAGATAATAAAACTTTAGGAAATTTCCAATTAACTAATATCCCACCAGCACCACGTGGAATTCCTCAAATCGAAGTAAAATTTGATATAGACGCTAATGGTATTGTTCATGTCACAGCTAAAGATTTAGGAACAAACAAAGAACAATCTATTACAATTTCATCTAGTACAAATTTAAGTGATGATGAAATCGATAAAATGATGAAAGAAGCTGAAGCAAATAAAGAGGCTGATGAAAAACGTAAAGAAGAAGCAAACGTTAAAAATGATGCCGATTCAATGATTTTCTCTACAGAAAAAGCTATTAAAGACTTAGGAGATAAAGTAGATAAAAAAGATAAAGAAGAAGCTGAAAGCAAAATCAAAGACTTAAAAGAAGCAATGGAGAAAAATGATATTGACGCTATCAAAAAGAAAACCGAAAGTTTAAATGAAGTAGCTATGCGTCTTGCAACAAAAGTTTATGAAGAAGCTGCCAAGAATAATCAAACAGCAACTAACGAAGCTACAAATACTGAAACCACAGAAGAAAAGAAAAGTGATGATGGCGTAGAAGAAGCTTCATACGAAGAAAAATAGAAAATAAAAGAAAAGTTCTAGATCCCTAGAGCTTTTCTCTAAGTTTAAGAAAGAGGAACATATGGAAAAACTAAAAAAGAGAAGCGAGCAAGAAAAGAATGACTGCTGGGACTTAAGTGTTATGATCAAAAATGAACAAGATTATCAAGAGAAAATGGCAAAATCAAAGAATTTAAATCAAGAAATTGTTCAAATGAAAGGCCATATCTTAGATAACAAAGAATCATTAAAGAAGTTTTTAGAGATTTCAGAAAAAGAAAATCGTCTTATAGAACTTTTATATATTTTTGTTTATTTAAAGTTCGATGAAGATACTTCAAATTCAACTTCTTTAGCTCGCAAATTAGAAATAGAACAGCTTCTAAATACATTCTCTGATAATGAATCATTTGTTGTAAGTGAATTTATGCAAAAAAACTCAGAAGATATTTTACCTTGGTTAGAAGAAGATGAATACTTAAAAAATTATCAATTATATTTTGAAAGATTATATCGTCAAAAAAAACATATTTTGTCAGAAAAAGAAGAAAAAATTATTACGAAAGCTTTAAATGCGTTTGGAACTCCAGACGATGCATTTACGGCTTTAGATACAACAGATGCAGTTTTTGGCGATGTTCTATTAGATGATGGAACAAAAGAAAAACTAACACAATATAATTGGCCTTTATTTTTAGAAAATCCTAGCCAGAGTGTTCGAAAAAGAGCTTTCCATACTTTTTATGAGTATTATCGTCAACATAAAAATACTTTTGCTACCCTTTTAAAAGGAAACTATCAAGAATTGGAATTTTTAAGAGATATTCGTGGATTTGATAGTGCACTTGCTATGGCATTAGATAAAATCTGTGTTTCTCCAAACGTTTATGATAATTTAATTAAAAATGTTCATAAATATATGGATATAAATGTCGAGTATCAAAAAATTAAAGCACAAGTTTTAAATAACAAAGAATATCATTTATATGATACCTATGTACCAATTATTGAATTAGATCAAAAAGAATTTACTAAGGATGAAGCAATAAAAATTGTAAAAGAAGCTTTAAAACCATTAAAAGAAGAATATTTAAAAAAATTTCAAAGTATTTTTGATAGTCATGCAGTAGATTTCTATCCAAATGAATACAAACATAATGGAGCATATCATTGGGGATGCTTTGATTCTCCTAGCTATGTTTTATTAAACTTCAATGGGTCTTATGATTCAGCAAGCACTTTAGCTCATGAACTTGGACATGCAGTTCATTCTGTATACTCTAAAGAAAACAATTCTTATGAATACTATAGTTACGATACGTTTATCGCTGAAATCGCTTCGACAGTAAATGAGACCTTACTATCTTTCTATTTTTTAAAAAATGCTAAATCAAAGAAAGAAAAAATGTATTTCTTATGCGAATTTTTAGATAAAGTTAAAGCTACAATCTACCGTCAGACAATGTTTGCTGAATTTGAAAGCATCATGAGTAAAAAGTGTCAGGAAAAAGAATCTTTAACTGAAGAAGAATTTAGTAGTACTTATTACAAATTAAATCAAGAGTATTTTAAGGACTCCGTAATCATCGATCCAGAAATACGTTATGAATGGATGAGAATTTCTCATTTTTATAGCCCATTTTATGTTTATAAATATGCAACAGGCTTAATTTCAGCCATTTGTATAGTAAAAGATATTATGGATGGAAAAGAAGGATTTGTAGAAAAATATATTGAATTTTTAAAAAGCGGCTGCAACAAAGAAGTTTTGGATATTTTAAAAATCGTAGATGTAGATTTAACTACAGATGAACCATTTGAAAAAGCTTTTGCTTTTGTCGCAGAATGTTTAAATAACCTAAAAGAAATAATAAATGAAGGTGGTGAATTAAATGAATAAAAAAGATTATTATGAAACCCTAGGCGTGGATAAAAGTGCTTCTGAAGCAGAAATTAAATCAGCATTTCGAAAACTTGCTAAAAAATATCATCCAGATAATAAAGAGACTGGAGACGAAGCTAAATTTAAAGAAATAGGAGAAGCTTATGCTGTATTATCCGATGAAACAAAAAGACGTCAATACGATCAATTTGGTTCTGCAGCGTTTGATGGTTCAGCTGGAGCCGGCTTCAATGGTTTTGATCCAGGAGACATTGATTTAAACGATATTTTACGTAGTGTCTTTGGTGATGTTGGAGGCTTTGGTGGTTTTGGAGACTTTTTCGGAGGGAATAGAAGCAATTCTAGCACACGTGCTCGTAAAGGTAGAGATACTTTAGTTAGACTAGACTTAACCTTTGAAGAAGCAGCATTCGGTATTGATAAAGATATTGAACTTACTCTTAATGATACATGTGAAAACTGTGATGGTAAAGGTGGTTTTGAAGAAACAACTTGTAGCTATTGTCATGGGTCAGGATATGTTGTCACAGAGCAAAGAAGCTTATTCGGAGTAATTCAAAGTCGTACTTCTTGTCCAAAATGTCATGGAAAAGGAAAAAGCTTTAAAACAATTTGTAAGAGCTGTAATGGTACAGGTCAAGAGAAAAAGAAAAAGACAATCTCTATTCATATTCCAGAAGGTGTAAACACAGGCCATCAACTACGTATAAGCGGCAAAGGAGAAGCCGGTGTAAATGGAGGACCAAATGGAGATATTTACTTTGAGATTCATGTTAAAGAAAGTGATTTCTACATCCGTGATAACGAAGATTTATCAATTGAATTGCCAATTACCATTACGGATGCCATTTTAGGAACAAAAAAAGAAATTCCAACTATCTATGGAAATGTAATGATGGAAATAAAAGCTGGAACCCAAAATGGAACAAAATATAAATTAAAAGGTAAAGGGTTAAAAATTCCAAACTCTTCTCGTAAAGGAGATATGTATGTTATCATCAAAGTAATGATTCCAACCAAAATTACAAGAGAGCAAAAGAAATTATTAGTGGCATTAGAGGACACAAATTTAGAAACAAATTCAGAATTCAAAGAATTTGAAAGACATCTATAAAACGGCTTGATTTTTAGTCGTTTTTTTGTTTATATAAAAATGGGTGTTTTATGAAAAAAGAAATTTATGAATATTCTTTAAACGAAATATTAGCTATTAAAGATGAAATAGAAAAAAGAGTACTCCTTCAAAAATTTGAAAAAGAAAAAGAAGAAATGTTTTGGGATAGAGTTATGAAAAGATATGCAGAAAAAAAGTTTCAACCCAATCTTTCTTTGTTAGAAAATTACTATCAGATTGAACTAATATGTCAAGAGTTTGAAAGTCAATTTTTGTTTCCAGGACACACCGTAATTTTATATCCAAAAGTTACAGAACATGTAGCAAGAAAAAGACTAGAAATGCATTTAGGACCGTTTTTTATTGAAGCAGGTGAAACATACTACATGTATCGTCCCTTGTTAGAAGATATTACTTCCAGAAAAAAATACGTTTTAAAAGATTCATTACGAAGTACCTTAGATTATTTAGATTATTTTCCTCAAAATTTTAGAGAATTTGAAGAATGGGATTATAATTTACAACACGCATACTATAATTCTGATAATTCAAAAAAAGTAGATTTTTATGAGTTAAATTGCCGACTCAAAAACGATGGCTTAAAGCTTCTTTTACTCCATGACGATGTTCTAACTAGAAAAAAACGTAGATTAAATAAAAAACTACAAAAATTACACGATAAAGAACGAGAGTTACATAAAAACTCACTTATAGAGCCAGAACAAATCAATCTAATCGCTTCCCAAATCTCTAAGGTAGAAGAGGAGTTATTTTCTTTAAAACTCAAAAAATAAGGGTAGATTAAGAAGCAAATACTTGTCACAAAAGAGAATTAGTAAAGACTCAATGTTTTCTCTTTTTTCTAAAGGTAAATGTTCCATAATAATTGGTAGACAAACTTATATAATTATGCTACTCTTTAATCATAAAAAGTGTAAAAATTGATTTAATTAAAAGGAGTGTGAGAAACATATGAAGAAAGTATTGATGTGTATTTTAATTACACTATGCTTTATAATCACTGGATGTGCTTCTAATAATAAAGAAGAAATGGATATTTTAAAAGATGTAACTATAACCATAAAAAAGGATACTTTAAACAATACAGGAGCTACTATCTTAATAGAAGATTATAGTAATCAAGCAAATGAATATGGTATAGAATATCGAATTGATAAGAAAATAAATGATACTTGGGTTGAGTTAAGTCCAATTCCTGAAGAAATAACATGGACTACAAGAAAATATTTTGTAGATGAGAACAAGAAATTAGAATTTAATTATAATTGGGAAAATTTATATGGAAAATTAGAAAAAGGCGATTATCGTCTTGTTAAATATGTTCATTCAATTGACTCTGACAAAATGTATTACATATTTGTAGAATTTAGCATTTAATTAAAGTGTTTTGTTTCTTTAACGATATTTTTTCAAAAAAATAGTAAACTTTACTAATAGTTTTTAAAGGCCAATCGTTATTAAGACCATTTCAATTAATTCTTTAACAATAGATAAACATTTTATTGAATCATCTTGCGTATTTTAACAGATTATGATATAGTATAGATGCAAAGGCATAGTTGCTTTTGTGTTAATTAACCAAGAAAACTTTTTGTAAAAGAAGTTTTCTTTTTTTTTATTTTTTTGTATAATAAAAATAGGCAGGGAAAACATATGAAAAAATTACTCACAATTGCTAAAGATGCATCTATTAAAGTAAGCAGTCAAATTACAAATTACTTAGAACCTACACATATTTATTTACCAATAACTGAAGAAATACTTCAAAACACAGAAATTAAAAAAGTAAAAAAAGGGGAAAAACTCTATTCCTATCAAGGAAAAGATGTATATAGTTCAGTAAGCGGAAGAATCGTTGGTATTTTAAAAACTACAGAAAAAAGTTATTTAGAAATAAAAAACGATTATAAAGAAGAAGACCTATATCAAGGAATGCATGAATTTACTACAGTAAACATCAAAACAAATTTTAGCCAAAAAATTAAAGAATATCCAAATTTTGATGTTCAAAAATTCCAAAACAAAAAAATTTTGATTTTAAATGGAATTGAAGATGAACCTTATATTGCTAATCGTCCCTTTATACATAAACAAGAAACCTCATCTATCCTACAAATGTTAGATTGTATATCAGAAGTTTTTGCTATTCCAGAAGTTCGAATTTATTTAAAAGAAAATGATAGAGAAAGCATCGAAGCATTTGAAGAACGGATTGGCACATACCCTAATATGTCAGTTTCTATCTTGCCAGATTACTATCCAATTGGCAACGAAAAAATTCTAAGAGAGTACGTAAAATTAGATGAAGACGCATGTATTTTAACGACAGAAACCCTAATTGATTTATATTTAAATACCATTCGTGAAAGACAGAAAGATGTAATATATGTTACAATAACGGGAAATGCCATAAAAAATCCTCAAGTATTTCGCGTGAAAATCGGAACTTTAGCAAGTGAGCTGGTCCAAAAATGTATTGAATTCAAAGAAAAAAATTATAAAGTTTTTTTAAACGGAATTATGAATCGTCAAGAAATAAATTTAGAAGGTTTAGTAATTACAGAAAATGTTCGAGCAATTTATTTTATGAAGCCCTTAAAATATCAGCCAAAAAAATGTATTCATTGCGGAAAATGTGATGATGTTTGTCCGAGGAAGAGCCATCCATATTTAGCAGTTCAAACTAAAGGAGTATATACGAATACAGAATGCATTCATTGTGGACTTTGCACATTCATTTGTCCAAGTTATATAGATTTGAATGAATATTTAGGGAAAAGAGGAGAAGAGTAATGGATATTGTTATGCATTTTAAAGAAAAAAACAAAAAAACTCTTCAAGGTATTTACGTAATATTGTTTTTGATGCTAGGTTATGGATTATATAAAAATGGGATTAGCTACATCTTGATTGGAAAAGAAAATATGGGAGAAGTCTTACGATTACTTTTATACCCATTTTTAGCAGTTTTTTCTCATGTATTAACAAATCTTATACAGAAAAAAAAGCCTTTTTCAAACATCTATGAAGGACTCTTTTTAGGATTAATCGTTCCGCCGTCATTTCCTCTATGGGCATTTACTCTTATATTAATAGGGTATACATTTATCCAATGCATTCATTTAAAACTCCCTATATCCAAAGGACTGTTTTTTAAAATTCTTATATGTTTAACTAGCTTGATTTTTGCTATTTCCTATGAAAATCAAATAGAAAGCAGCACCCCTTATCTTTATGGAACAATTGATTTATTTTTAGGAAGAAGTGTCGGGAATTTTGGGACAACTTGCATTTTACTCTTACTCATACTTTACATAATTTTAAGTACAGATTTTTACTATAAAAAAGAATTACCTATATATGCTATCTGTGGATTCTTTCTTCCAGCACTCTTTTACGGCATAATAAATCCGAATTACGCATTTTTAAGAGAAATTTTAAATAGTCACTTATGGGTAACCGCGATTATTTTTTTACCAATCAACGAGTATTCTCCAGTATTAAAAAAAGCAAAAATAGGCTACGGTTTCTTAGTTGGATTGGTTTCCTTCTTCTTAACAGAAATCTTGCATATTGTCGATGGACCTTATTATGCACTAGCTATCATGCAACTACTTTTTGTTTTAACGAGAAAACTTTGGATTCAAAAGAAAACAATAGTATATGCAAAAAAAGTGTAAAATATTCGTAAAATTGCCAAAAAATGTCGATTTTGGCAATTTTTTTTGCCTAAAAAAAAGGAAATCCGCTATTTAAAGGGAATATATATTTTTAGGGAGGAGTATATATGCCGAAGATTGCAGCAGAGGAAGTAGCAAGAATAAGAGAAGAGGCAGATATTGTTGAGATTATAAGTGATTATATTCCTTTAACTCAAAGAGGTAAAAATTTTTTTGGAGTTTGTCCTTTCCATCAAGATCACTCACCAAGTATGAGTGTATCAAGAGAAAAACAAATGTTTAAATGTTTTTCTTGTGGAGCAGCAGGGAATGTTTTTAAATTTGTAAGTGAGTACGAAAACATCTCTTATATGGAAGCAATCGAAAAAGTAGCTTCGAAAATTGGCTTGTCGATTAAAATAAGTGATACCTATAAGCCAAAAGAAAAATTTGCTCATGAATATGAAATCATGACCCTAGCAACAAGCTTTTATCAAAATAATTTAAATACAGAAGCAGGTTTGCCAGCAAAAAAATATTTGCTAGAGCGAGGCTTAACAGAAGAAATGATAAAAGAATTCAATATAGGGCTAGCTTTTTCTAACAATCAATTGAGAGATTTTTTGCAAAAAAAAAATATTTCAAATGAAGAATTATTTAAGTTAGGATTAGTAAACCAAAAAGATTTAGAATATTATGATGTTTTTTCTGAGCGAATTTTGTTTCCTATTCATGATGAGAAAGGAAATGTTGTTGCTTTTACAGGTCGTGTTTATGAAAAGGACCGCTCTCCAAAATATCTAAACAGCAAAGAGACAAGTATTTTTAAAAAAGGAAACATCTTATTTAACTTACATCGTGCAAAAAATGCCATTCGATTAGAAAAATGCCTCATCATGGTTGAAGGAAACATGGATGCAATTAGAATGTATGCTAGTGGATTTAAAAACACCGTTGCTTTAATGGGAACAAGTTTAACTAAAGAGCAAATTACATTAATTAGCAAGCAACACGTAAAAGTTCTTTTAATGTTTGATAATGATGATGCTGGTGCTTTAGCAACAATGACTAATGGCCGGTTATTAGAAAACGCTGGAATTAAAGTAGAAGTTGTACGGTTAAGTGGCCAAAAAGACCCGGACGAATATATTTTAACAAATGGCGCACAAAAAATGAGTGAAGTGTTAAAACATCCTATGTCGTTTATTGAATTTCAATATGAAAATTTAAAAGAAAATAAAAACTTAAACGACACAGAAAATCTACGAGCATATGTAAAAAATGTTTTAGACTCTCTAAAAGGTGCAGATGCAATTACTATAGATATTACTCTACACAAATTAGTAGAGGAATATAATCTGTCCTATGATGTTTTAAAAAGTGAATTAGAAACGGAAGAAAAATCAATAGAGATACTTCCACCTCCTAATAAAGAAAAACGAAAAAGCCGCTATGAAAAAAGTGCAGAACATATTTTATATTACATGATGAACGATCAAAAATATGTAAAAATTTATCAAACAAAATTAGGATATTTTAAAGAGGAAACCTACCGAAAAATTGCAAATGAAATTCTGTACTATTTGGAAGAAAACAAAAAAATTGAATTGGCAGATTTTCTTACATATGCTGAACAAAGCCCTTTAAAAAACGAAATATATACCCTAATACAAAGTATAAAAGATATCGAACTAGATGATACTAGTATTATGGATTATATAAGAAATATTAAAGAAATCATGTGGGAAGAAGAACTAAAAAAAATAAAGGATGAGCAAAAAAGAGTTCAAGATATTAACGAAAAAGAAAAATTGGGCCAAAAGATTGTAGATTTAATGATAAAAATACAAGAAATAAAGAAAGAAAGAAGTGTGAAAGAATGACTAAGTTTGAAATGAAAAAAAATGAATTATTAGAAAAAGGTAAAGAAGAAGGGTTTATATTAATAAGTGATATTGTAGAAATTGCAAAAGAATGTAAAGTAAATGAAAGCGAAATCAAAAAATTTCAAGAAGAGATAACAAAATTAAATATTGAATTAGTAGATAGAATTCCGACAAAAGTGAAAGAAAAACCAAAAAAAGTTAAAGAAATTAAATCTTTTGAAGAAAGAAAAGAAGAACTTATCAAAAAAGGAAAAGAAAATGGCAAAGTAACCTATGAAGAGCTTGCTTTAGCCTTAAAAGGATTAGAAGTAGATAATGATTCATTAGATGAACTATACAATGCCTTAATTGAAAATAAAATTGAAATTGTTGGTGAGGATGACGAAGATGTATCATCAGATGATAGCATTATTTTAAATGATGCCGAGATAACAAAAGATATGAACATCAATGATCCTGTAAGAATGTATTTAAAAGAAATCGGCCGTATTTCATTACTTACACCAGAAGAAGAAATGGAATTGTCTGTTCGAGTGGCTAATGGAGATGAAGAAGCAAAAAATCGTTTAGCAGAATCAAATCTTCGTTTAGTAGTTTCCATAGCTAAAAGATATGTTGGTCGCGGATTATTATTCTTAGATTTAATTCAAGAAGGAAATATCGGACTTATGAAAGCGGTAGATAAATTTGATTATGATAAAGGATATAAATTTTCTACATATGCTACTTGGTGGATTCGTCAGGCCATTACAAGAGCTTTAGCTGATCAAGCAAGAACAATTCGTGTACCTGTTCATATGGTAGAAACAATCAATAAAATGGCTCGTATCCAAAGACAACTTACTCTTGAGTTAAATAGAGAACCTAGTGAAGAAGAAATCGCTAAAAAGATGGGAATCAGTGTTGAAAAAGTTCGTGATGTAATTAAAATTAGCCAAGATCCAGTTTCTCTTGAAACACCAATTGGTGAAGAAGATGATTCGCATTTAGGAGACTTCGTTAAAGATATTAATGCAATGACACCAGAAGAATACGCTACAAATGAGATTTTAAAAGAAGAAATTAAAGCAGTACTAGAAACTTTACAAGAACGTGAACAAGAAGTACTAGAGCTTCGCTTTGGGTTAATTGATGGAACAAGTCATACCTTAGAAGAAGTGGGAAAAAGATTCAACGTTACTAGAGAGCGAATTAGACAAATTGAAGCAAAAGCATTACGTAAACTTCGTCATCCATCACGTGCTAAAAGATTAAAGGATTTTTTAACAGATTAATGGAAAAAAGACTAGATGCTATATGTGAATTTTTAAATGTCCAAGACCATTTTATCGACATAGGTACTGATCATGCCTATGTCCCCATCAAAATGGCAAAAAAAGGTGGTTCACAAATATTAGCTACAGATATTCATCCAAATGCACTTTTACAAGCTAAGAAAAATATTTCAAAAGAACACTTAGAACAGCAAATTAGCACTACAGTAGCAGACGGGTTAGAAAATGTTCCAACAGAAAATTATGATACCCTTGTTATAGCTGGTATGGGTACTGCAACAATTATCCATATTTTAGAAAATGAAGAAAAACTGCAAAGCATAAAAAAAATCATTCTTCAATCAAATAATCATTTAGAACAACTGCGGACATTTATGAATCAAAAAAATTGGACTTTACAAAAAGAAAAAATAGTTTATGATAAAGGACACTATTATACAATTATGCAATATGCAAAAGGAGTTCAAAAATTAACTGAAGAAGAATTGTTTTTAGGAATTTTTGATGTAAAGAATGAAGAGTATTATCAATTTTTAGAAAAAAAATATCAAGAAATATATCAAAAAATTCCAGATACACAGCTCACAGAAAAAAAAGCTATCGCGACAAAATTAGATTGGATAAGAAAATATTTACAAAAAGAAAACAGGATTATTTGAATAAGTAACAGGCGATTCGTCCTGTTTTTTTATGGCTTGATTTTGTGTTTTTGAAGGTAAACTTGTAGGAGTAGATTGATTGGTTGATGGCGTTGCTAACAAGCCTTTGGCGACTGAAAAAGCACTTTGAGCATTTTTTATTATAGGCTTTACTTGAACATATAATGGAATGACTTGATTAGCGATATTAAGGGTTTTTTGAATACCTCCCAAGACTTTTGGAAGAGTTAAACCAGTTCTTGCAACTCCAGGAAACATATAAAAACCTCTTTTCTATTATAGTATATGTTAAATATTAGAAAAATATAGTATTTCATCACAATTTATGATTTCTTACTATTAAGAAGGAGTATAGTATGATGACAAAGTTTTATGGAGTATCTTATTGGTTTTTCTTGTAGCTTTAAGAAGCATCGGAATATATTTAGCTTATTAAAAATTTTGAATAGCTTTTCTTGACACAAACATATTTTGATGATAGAGTATCCATAAAGGGGGAATTTATAATGGAAAATATGTTAAGAAAAAAATATGCAGAATTGTATAAGGAAATACGTTATCTTAGTGTTGCCAGTGCATTATCAATCTTTTTAGCAGGATGTTCTAGTAATGAGCTTGCTACAAATGCAAATACTTCCTATGACATGATTGATACAACAAATAGTGATGATTTAGAAAAGGGAATAACTCAAGTATTAGATGTTCCAGGCGAAAAATTTAAGTTAGTTATAAATTATCAATGTGAATTACAAGAAGGAGAAAGATGGACTATCACGTCTAATAAACATCTTAATATGGAAATTAAAACAGAGGGATTAAACGACGAACAAGTCTATATTGATAACATTCATACAGATACAACTATATGTTCTCACTATGCTCAAATAGATGGCATTACACAAGACACAATGGATGATAGAATTCATAATTCTTTACTGTTGGGATTTTCAATATCTGATTCAAATTCATATAGAGGAATTAACCAAATCAACGGACAAAATGATACATTCCTAGAAGGATTTACTCGTGGTTATAATGGTTACGTCAATGGTGAGGTCAAAGAACAAAGATTTTTAGAGTCAAATTATTTAGAAAACGGTGTATATGCTAATCAAATATCCAGTATCATCGATCTAATTATTGTGAAAGGTGAAGAAACAACTTTTGTAAGCGTTCCATCAGAAATACAAATTTCCGTATGGCCATATGTTAAAATCCAAAAGAAAACAGGAATGTATTATCAATATTATTATTTAGGTAGTGATGGAAAAATGATCTGCGAGGAATTATCAGAAGATGAATATTATGCTCAGACACAAACAAACACCAGAAAATTAACTAAATAGAACGTTAAAGAAAAAATTAAGATAGAAAGAACTTTATTGTAAGCATGTTTTACTATGGAGTTCTTTCTCTTTTTCTGCTATTATGATAAATTTTTAGGATTTGTTTTTTCTAGAGGTTAATTTAAATTCGGAAATCCGAAAATGATATCCGAAATTAAAAAAGTATACGTGATGATATTCTAACTAAGCAATAATTTATTGACAACAGGAACCCAATAATATGATTTATAAGGATTGGCAAAAGGGCTAATATTAAAGCCTTTTGCTTAACAAGCCTATCATATCATTGCCTATTATCAATAAATATTGCTTTTAAAATTAATAAAAATCATTTTCGGATTTCCGAATTTAAATTTTATATGATTTCGGATTTTTACATTTTAATTAACATTGTTTCAGGATAAAAGTATAAATTTTTAATCGAATAGTCATCGATCACAGTATTCAT
>CAMLWN010000016.1 GCA_946490195.1 uncultured Mycoplasmatota bacterium | reverse complement strand
GGATATAATACATTCAGTTCTTTTAAATAAGAACTGATTATATTATACAAGGTGAGACTATGAAAAAGCATTTTATCTTTTTTTTTACTATGCATATACATATCTGTATGTTTCATAAGCTTATTTCAAAAAGAAAAAACTTTAGAACAATTTAAAAATACTGAAAATATTGAATTAGCTATCTACTTAAATGATGAAGAAACAAATACAATTCCTTCAAAAGATAGTGGCTACTATTATGATAGATAAAAATCCACATGTAGTAACGGAGCCTATATCAATTGGAATAGTGTAAGTTGGAGCCCTGTAGTCAATAATATGAGTGAACATAAAACTAGATGTGAACTCCATTTTACGACAACCTATATAGAAGGAATATTAAATGGAACAGATCCTGTTTTAAAAGATGAATTAGTACCCATAACCATTCAAAATGACGGGACAGTAAAAAAAGCAGATTTAGAAAGTGAATGGTATAGCTATGCAAACAAAAATTGGGCCAATGCAGTTATCCTAGAAGACCAGTATGACTCTTTATATATTCAAGGGAAAGTACAAGGTGCAACAAAACAAGATGGATATGTATCTTTTGATGGGGTAGATGATTATATTGATTTAGGATTGGAAAATTACGAATTTACAAATGGAGTAACCTTGGCAATAAATTTTTCAATCAATGAATTAAATGATACAAGTTATAATCGTTTAATTGGAAATTGGGAACAGGCTGGATTAGGACTTCATGTTCTTGACAATCAAAAAATACGTTTTGATGCTCATAATGGAAGTGAGTACGTTGCAGTTGATTCTGCGAATCCAATAAATTTAGGTGAAAGCTATACAGCAATAGGTACATATGATGGTCAAAATATAAAATTATTTTTAAATGGAGTATTGGTTGCAAGCTTAAATGCATCATTTGAAATTGCTACATCTGTAAAGCCATTTTCTCTTGCTGCAAATCTAAACACTACCACTCATACAGATTTTGCCAATATTGATGTAAAAAATGTGCAAATCTATAATCGAGCAATAAGTGAAGAAGAAGTTGCTGTAGTAGGTGAAGGAAAAGTAGCTCATGCTGAAGGATTACTTCGGTATGTCGATTTTACCAATAAAAGTTATGAGAATAACGAAATCATACCTGAGGAGAAAATAGAATCTTACTTTGTATGGATACCAAAGTACAGATATCAATTATGGGATTTAGAACAGTATGATAGTTTAACAGAGATAGATGAAAGCAAAGTTCATGAAATCCCAATTATTTTTGGAGATTATAATACTAGTGATAATGTAGAAGGAGAATGTACGACTCCAATGGAGAGCGGAAAAACCGGAAATTGTACTGTTGGAGATTATATGACTCATCCCGCATTTCTAAGTATTCCAAGTACAGGATTTTGGGTAGGTAAATTTAAAACAGGATATAATGGAGCAAGTGCCGCAAAAGAAGCTGAACAAAATGTGAATGATGCAGGTAAAGTAATTATTAAACCAAATACATATAGTTGGAGAGGCATACAGGTAGCCAATGCCTTTTATAGTTCTTATGACTACAAAAGAGATTTAGATAGTCGTATGATGAAAAACACAGAATGGGGAGCAGTAGCTTATTTAGAGCATAGTGTATATGGAAGTGTAGTAAGTGTAAGAATCAATAACAATTCATCCTATATAACAGGTTATCAAGCAAATAATGAACCAACATGTGGATATACAGGAACAAATGAAGAATGTAACAGATACTGTAATGATGGGACATGTAATACAGCTTATCCAAATAGTGTGCTAGCAAGTACCACAGGAAACATCAGTGGAATCTATGATATGTCAGGTGGAGCATGGGAGTGTGTAATGGGAGTCATGGTAGATGAAGAAGGAAAGCCAATGAGTGGACGAAATAGTTTGTATAATTCAGGATTTAATGGAACTTTCGGATGTCCAACATGTGACAGCGACACATCAGGATTAACAGAGTTGACCGGAGGATATGATTTCCCGGACAGTAAGTATTATGATACCTATGCATATGCCACAGTAGATGAACAATTTCAAAGAGGGATATTAGGAGATGCAACAGGAGAGATGGGCCCATTTGTTAATGCGACATATTTAACTCAAACTAGACAAATAATGAGTTGGTATGCCGACGGAGCTTGGTTTTTTTTGCAGAGTCATTCGTGGTTTGGGCGTGGAGGTAATTTCAATAGTGGTTTGGATGCAGGCGTGTTTGCTTTTGGTAGCGAGCATGGTCATGTGAGGACTTGGCGTAGTTTCCGTGTTGTTTTAACTCCAGTCTAGCTTTTTTCTTAAAAATCATGTAAAATCTAAATGTTTAAAGGTGATAATTATGGATATTGAACATTTAGATTTTTCTTTTGGATTACAGCCTATATTTCAGGATGTTTCCGTACATATTAGTGATGGAGATCATGTTGGTGTTGTTGGTGTTAATGGAGCTGGGAAAAGTACTTTATTTCATTTGATTTTAAAAGATTTGGAACCTGATTATGGTAAAATCAAGCTTCCTTCGTCTGCTCGGCTCGCTTATCTTCCTCAAGTACTAAAAGATGAAATTTCTAATATGAATTGTACAGTTTTAGAATATATGGAAACAGGAAGACCTTTGAAGAAATTAGAAGATGATTTAAAGTATGCATATGAAAAAGCTAGTGTTGAAGATGAGAAAAAAAGTTTATTTTATTTAAAACAAGCTGGTCAAATTCAAAGCTTGATTGATTTTTATGATCCTTATTATGCTGAAGAAGCACTTTTAGAAATTGCTGATGGATTACATATTTTAGATTTGTTAGATGAATCTTTGAAAAATTTGTCAGGTGGTCAGAAAAGTAAGGTTGCTTTTGCGCATCTTTTATATAGTAAGCCTGATTTGATTTTACTTGATGAACCTACAAATCATTTAGATGTTGAAAGTAAAAGTTATGTAATGAATTATTTGAAAAATTATCGAGGAACTATTTTAGTTATTTCTCATGATATTGCTTTTTTAAATGAAGTGACAAATAAAACTCTTTACCTTGATAAATTAACTCATAAAATGGAATTGTTCAATGGTAGTTTTGAAAAATTTAAAAGGCGTAAAGAAGAAGAAAAAACTTCTAAAGTACGATTGTTAGAAAAACAAGAGAGAGAAGAAGAGAAGTTAAAAAAGATTATAGCTAAATATATTAGGGGAAATGAAAAAAAGGCAAATATTGCTAAAGATCGTCAAAAGAAACTGGCTAAATTAGAAGAAAATAAAGTTATTTTAGAAAAAAAATATAAAGAAACAAAATTTAAAATGGAAATTAAAGAAAAGGGAGATTTTTATCCTTTAACTGTTGAGCATATTACCTTTGGATATGATTCAGATGATTTGCTTTATGATGATCTTTCTTTTCAAATGCTTCGTGGAGAAAGATATTTAATTGTAGGAGAAAATGGAATCGGAAAATCAACTTTGCTAAAATTAATTGTTGGGAAGTTAACACCTCTTGAGGGTAAAATTACTCTTGAAAAAAATGTTTTTGTGGGATATTATGCTCAAGAACATGAACAACTAGATGAGAATAAAACTATTGTTGAACAATTTTTTGATATTACGAAAGATTTTTCTTTTTTGAGGAGTGTATTAGGAAAATTTTTATTTTTTGGTGATGATATTTATAAAAAAATTTCTATATTATCTCCGGGTGAGCGAAGTCGTGTTGCTTTGGCTAAGTTGGCTTTGGAAAAGGCAAACTTTTTAGTGCTTGATGAACCAACAAATCATTTGGACCCAGAAACTCAGGAGATTATTGCTCAAACATTTTTGGAGTATCCTGGGACAATGCTTGTCGTATCTCATAATCCGGAGTTTGTAAAAAATTTAAAAATTCAAAAAATACTTTATTTACCAAGCGGTAAGATTACTGATTTTGATGAAGATGTAGTTTATGCATATTATTTCTTAGCTGAAAATGAAAATTTAATTTTTTAAAAAACGCTTTACACATTTTACAATTTTTATGTAAATTTGCTTTATATAAAATTGACTGTATGTTTACGTAAATTGTATAATGAAGATACATAGTAGAGTTGCTATGCTAGAAAGGTGTGTTTGGTTTGACAAATGAAAGTGTGGCTACAAAAAAGACAAGAAATGTAGCTATCGAATTTTGGCGAGTTATCATTGCTTTAGCTATTATTGGATTTCATACTGGATACATAATTGCTAGAAGTTGTGATGGATCGCTTGGTTATTTTATGGAGGTTACCAATTGGTTTTTTGGATCAAGTGAAGTATTGTTAATTTTTACATTAACAGCTGGTTATTTTATGGTTTCACATTTTAAGAAAAGAATGAAAGACAAAGAATACCAGGAAAGAAGCGCTTCATCAAGAGCATGGGAATATACTTTCTCAAGAATTAAAGGATTACTTCCTGTTTTGATTTTGGGGTATATTCTAGGTGTTGTAATTTCAACAGGATTCTATTATCCTGATTATGGAATTCAAGAAGTGTGTTCGATGGTTCTAAATAGTTTATGGGAGTTTTTAGGTTTCCATGCCGTAGGGCTTCGGAGTGTTGGCAATGAATTCTTTAATTTAAATGGTACATTATGGTTTATATCTGCTATTATTATTTGTGGATATTTCCTTTATTGGGGACTATCAAAAAATGAAGATTTCATGAGCGGAATCGTTGCGCCATTTGTCTTTATTTTTTTAGCAGGTTGGTGGAGTTTTACAGGAACTCGTGCTGCTCAAACAGCTTGGTCAACTTTTGGGTTTCAAACAGCTAGTACAAATGGAATGGGTGGTTCAGCTACCGATTTAACACCAACTATTGGATTTAATAATGGTTTGTTGTTTGTTTTATTGGGTATGTTAGGTGGTATGATTTTATACTATTTAATTGATGCTTTGAAAAAGAAAAAATTTAGTTCAGGAGCTAAAACTGCTTTAACTGTTGTAAATTTAGCTGCTGCAGCTTTATTAATTTGGTATACTGTTTATCCTCCAACTTGGTTTGATTTGGACAGATGGACTGTTTCATTATTATGTATTGTTGTAATTGGTTTAAGTTTACTTAATGTTGATGGTTTGTCTAAGTTACTAAATAATCGTGTAACTCATGGATTATTAGAATATTTAGGAAGTATTTCTTTATATATCTATATGTTACATTATCCAGTTGCAATTTTAGTATTAAGATTGCTAGGTCAAAATACCGCAGCAACAACTTATTCATTTTGGTTAGTATTTATTCCAACTGTTGTTATTACTTTAATCTTGAGTGTAATAACCAAAATATTTATGGATGCAACCTTCTTAAAAAAGAAAAAAGCCTAAAAATTTTGGCCCCTTGAATGGGGCTTTTTTATTAAAAAGAATGGAGTGATAGAATGAAAGTTATAACAAAAGAAGAGGCAGCTAAAATTATTAAAGATGGCGATATGGTAGCGATTTCGGGTTCAGGTGGTTCTGGATCTTGTGAAGCTATTTTAACGGGAATAAAAGATTCGTTTTTAAATACCGGTCATCCATGTAATTTAAAAGTTACTTGTGGAATTTCTCCAGGAAATTTAACAAATGATGATGTCGGTATGAATATGCTTGCTAAACCGGGTTTGGTATCGCTTGCAATATGTGCACATTTAGGAATGGGAAGAGTGTTTGGAAATGCAATTGGCAGTGAACAAATACCAGCATTTGCAGTTCCACTTGGAGTTATTAATCATTTATATCGAGCAATTGCTGGTCATGAAATAGGAGTACTAACTAAAATTGGTTTAAATACTTTTGCCGATCCTAGAATTGATGGATGTAGAACAAATGAAGAGGCTAAGAAGTTTCCTGATATTGTTAAACTTTTAGAAATTGATGGTGAAGAATGTCTTTTGTATAAAAGCTTTCCAATAGATGTTGCACTTATTAAAGCAACTTATGCAGATGAAGAAGGAAATCTTTCTTTTGAACATGAGGGGGTTATTGGTGAGCAATATAATATGGCAATTGCTGCTCACAATAGTGGGGGAATTGTTATTGCCCAAGTAGAAAAGATTGTTCCAGATCATAGTCTTCGTGCTCGTGATGTTTTGGTGCATTCATCTTATGTCGATTATGTAGTAGTTGCAGAGCCCGATTTATCTCTTGGGGAATACAACATTCCAGTATATCGTCCTGAACTTACGGGAGATAGCCGGATTGAATTATCCAAAGTTGCCATTAGACCTTTAGATGAGCGGAAAGTTTGTGGTAGAAGAGCAGCAATGGAATTACATAAAAACAGTGTAATTAATTTAGGAGTTGGAATGCCTGATTCGGTTTCTAATGTTGCTGCTGAAGAGGGATTTTCTGATGAAATTGATTTATCAATAGAATCTGGTCCAACTGGAGGAGTTCCGGTTGGTGGCGTATGTTTTGGTGCAGCAATAAATCCTGAAAGTGTAATTTCAACTGCTGAACAATTTGATGCTTATAATGGTGGATGTCTTGACATGGCTATTTTAGGTTTGGCTGAAGTTGATGAATTAGGAAATGTAAATGTTTCTAAATTTGGAACAAGGGTAACTGGACCAGGTGGATTTATAAATATTACTCAAAGTACTAAAAAAGTTGTTTTTATGGGAACGTTTACCGCTAAAGGGTTAGATGAAGAAGTAGGAAATGGTAAGCTTATTATTAAAACAGAAGGTGAGAAACATAAATTTGTTAAAAGCGTGCAACAAATTACTTTTTCTGCTAAACAAGCTTTAAAAAATCATCAAGAAATTCTTTATGTTACTGAGCGTGCCGTTTTTAAATTAGTGGAAGGTGGCATTGAATTAATTGAAATAGCACCAGGAGTTGATTTACAAAAAGATATTTTATCTCAGATGGATTTTATGCCAAAGATTAGTACGAATTTAAAACTTATGGATGAAAGAATTTTTAAAGAAGAAAAAATGAATTTAAAATTGCAAGAAAAGTAAAAGATAAGGTTTAAATTTGTCAGTTTTAAATAAAACTTTAGTAGGTAATACCATTAGAAGAAGAATTTAAAATTGGTATATTAGAAGCGGAAGATGCAAATAAAGAATTGTTCACTTCTTTTTCTTTGCTTTCTATTAGTTTATCAATTTTTTTGACGCTTTTTAATAATTTGTGCTAATCTATTTATAGAAAAAACCCCTTTATTTTCTTTATTTATAGGTATAGTATACCACTGAGTTCTTTCTTTTTTTATGCAATCAGATAAATTTAGATTCCATCAGAGCTTAATTTAAGAGTCACAAAATTAACTAGGATAAAAGTATAAATAAAGTTTTTATACGATTTATAACTATGAAAAACCGATGTCGTATTTTTAAAATGTTGATGAGTTTTTAGAAAAACAGATTGAATTTACATGTAGTACACTAAACAAATTTATACTTATATAAAAATTCAAAACTTAAAAGAGATGATTTTGACAAAATATTTACATGACTATACAAAATTAACTAAAGGTACTTGCAATTTGATATTTTTTGTGATAAAGTATAATTACTTAATAGTTTTGGCAATGAATTATAGGGAATCTGCAACGGCTTATTTCTTGTTATTCGGAGTTTGTATTTTAGTATATGAACGCGCCCTTGGGTTTAATGATTTATTTTAAACTTTTTGTGAATGCCTTTCGAGGTCTTATCGCTATTAAGTGTACGATCGTATGAAGAAAGAAAACTTCAGGTAAGCATCGCTGCTTCGACTAAAGTGGGTGATGATTCGAAACTAGAGTAGCATCTTGTCAATGCTACTTTTTTGCGTGAAAAAGCAGTAAAAATATTTACTTAAATATATAGATTATGTTAAAATAAATGTAGGGTATTAAAATAGGACGAAGCAATAAGCAATGGCATAGTCTTCTTCATAAGATAATGACAACTTTATTTTAATATCATTGTGATTAAGGATTTTGGGATTAGGACTACCATCCATATTTTTAAGTATTTCTATTTCACTAAAATCAAATTTCCCTTTTAAGGCTTTAAAAATAGCTTCTTTGGCTGCGAAGCGAGTCGCATAAAAAGATAGGGGATTTTTAAGGCTTGAAGCAATTTTGATTTCCTCTTTTGTGTAATACTTATTAATAAAATGAGGGTATTTTTTTAAAATATTTTCAAGTCTTTTAATATTTAAAATATCTGTACCAATTTCAAAATTCATTAGAATCACCTAAATAAAATATACCATATTTTGGAAGAAAGGAGTAGAAATGAAGGAAGAAATTTTGCAAAAACTTATTGAAAGAACAGCAGCAGCATTAAAGAAAGATCCAAGCGAATTATCAAAAGATACCCTTGTTGCAAATTTGGGCTTAAAATCTTTAGAAATGGCTGGCATAATTGCTTCTTTTGAAGATGAGTATGATACGTATGTAAAATACACTGATTTCATGCATGCAAAAACAATTGAGGATGCTGCAGAAATTTTAGACAAAAGTATAGAATAAAAGAATAGAGAGGTAAAAAATGAAAGAAGAAAAGGAAGAAATGACTTTTGTCACTGAAGAACCAAAACGTGACGAAAAAATCGTGAAAGTAACTTATCCTGACGGCTCTAGTTGTGATGTTATTTTCACTAAAATGGCTGAACCTATTCCAGCCGAAGAATTTGCTAAAGTTCCGCGTGAAGAAGCAATGAACTATTGTGTAGAAAGTCCAATTCGTCAAGAAACATATCCAATTGACGAAGAAGGAAAGGTTTTGTGTATGCAAGACCAAGCTATCAAAATGCGTGATGGCATAACAATTTATGCGGATATTTATATTCCAAAAACTGCATTAGATGAACCTGTACCATTAATTATTTCTTGGTCATTCTTTGGCAAACGTCCTTGGGATCAACCTATTCAAAGAATGAGACCAATGGGATGTCCTAAAGGAACGGTTTCTGATGTATGTAAATTTGAATCTTCAGACCCACTTTATTGGTGCTATGAAGGGTATGCTGTAGCTAACGTAGACCCAAGAGGTATTGGTAATTCCGAAGGAGATTTCCAAACGTTTGGTACACAAGACGGAAGAGACGGTTATGACTTTATTGAATGGGCTGCTACACAACCTTGGTGTACAGGAAAAATTGCGATGTTTGGTAACTCTGGTGTTGCTATGAGTCAGTGGCGTGTTGCGGCTGAACAACCTCCACATTTAACTTGTATAGCGCCTTGGGAAGCAACTGGCGATATGTACCGTGAATCCTTAATGGAAGGTGGTATTCCAGGCTTATTTGGTGCCTCTATCGTTTATGGTACAATGGGAAAAGGTTATATTGATAATATGGCTAAAATGTGTCAAAAAGAACCATTTGTTACAAGTCCATATTGGCAAGATAAAATCCCTCATTATGAAAAAATTACTATTCCAACTTATGTAACATGTAACTGGAATCATTTCCATTTAAGAGGAAGTTGGGAAGGATTTAACAAAATTAGAACCCATAAAAAATGGATGCGTTCACACCAAGTTTTTGAATGGCCTGATACATATTCACCAAAAGGTTTAGCTGATCTAAAACGTTTTTTTGACCGTTATTTAAAAAATATTTATAATGGTTGGGAATTAACGCCAAAAATTCGGATTGAAGTTATGGATGCTTTTGAATATCCTTATCAAACTGATCGTCCTGAAAATGAATGGCCTTTAGCTAGAACAGAATATAAGAAAATTTACTTAAATGCCAAAAATGGTAAAATTGGTGATGCTCCAGTAAAAGAAGCGGCTAAAGTTAGTTATGATCCTATCAAAGGGGAAACAAACTTTGAATATACCTTTAGAAAAGATACTGAACTTACTGGTTATATGAAACTTCGCTTATGGGTTGAAGCAGAAGGTCATGATGACATGGATTTATTTGTTAATATCAAAAAAACTTCAACGAAAGGTGAAGAACTTCCAATTACAATTTTTGGAACCGAAAAACACCCTGGCTCATGGGGTAAAATGCGGGTTTCTGCTCGCCATCTTGATGAAGAATTATCAACTGAATATCAACCAGTACACACTCATGATCGCGTTGAAAAATTAAAACCAGGTGAAATTGTTCCAGTTGATATTGAAATTTGGCCAATTTCTCGTATTTGGCATAAAGGTCAGAAATTACGGATTCAAATTGCTGGTCGTTATATTCGTGACCCTTGGTTTGAACCTCTAGCATGGCTTCCAGATAATAAAGGAAAACATGTTATTCATACGGGTGGTAAATATGATTCTTATTTACTTATTCCAGTCATTCCTCCTCGTTATGAAGATGGTGACTATATTTATCGCTAAGGAGGTTTTTTATGAATTTAATGGATAGTGTTAAAGCTAAAGCGAAAAGTAATCCTGTTCGGGTTGCTTTTCCTGAAGCTAACGATGTTAAAATGTTAAATGCGATATCTATTGCTAGTGATGAAGGATATTGTAGTGTATATATTGTTGGACACATAGATGAAGTAAAAAAAATTTGTGAAGAAAATAACTATGACTATTCCAAATGGGAATTTATTGACATCACAGATGAAGCCTATACTAACAAAATCCTTACTAAATACTTAAAACTTCCAAATATTATCTATGGAGAAAAATCATTGCGCCGCAGAATGAATGATCCATTATATTACGCTTTAGTTATGGAAGCTGTAGATGAAGTAGAAGTAACATTTGCTGGTATTAATAGTACTTCTGGTGATTTTGTCTATGCTGCTCAAACGATTGTTGGATTGGAAAATAATTTAGACACAATTTCCTCAGTTGGAATTGCTCAGTTACCTGATTATACATTTAGTGATGGTGGTAATTTAATCGCTTTAGCTGACTGTGCGGTATGCACAAATCCAAGTGCTTCGGAACTTGCCTCAATTGCTATTGCGACGTGTGATACGATTCAGGCCGTTACTGGATGGGAACCAAGATGCGCATTACTATCTTATTCAACTCTTGGCTCTGGTCAAGGTGAGTTAATTGATAAAGTTGTCAGTGCGGTAAAAATTGCTAAAGAAAAAAGACCTGATTTAAAAATTGATGGAGAATTTCAATTAGATACTGCAATTGTTCCTGAAGTTGCTGCAAAAAAAATAAAAAGAGAAAGTGAAGTAGCTGGAAAGGCCAATATTTTAATTTTTCCTGATTTGAATGCGGGGAATATTGGAGTTAAATTAGTTCAACAATTTGGTCATTCAAGTGCTTACGGACCTTTACTCCAAGGTTTTAGAAAAATTTGTAGTGATTGCTCAAGAGGAGCTCCAGTAGATGAATTAGTCGGAAATATTGTCTTTTCGGTAGTTCGGGCTGGAGAAAAACAAAAATGAAAAAAGATGTCATTAGAATTCTTTCTATAAACCCTGGTTCAACTAGTACTAAAATAGGAGTTTTTGATAACGGAAAATGTATTTTACGGGAGAGTATCTCGCACAGTGTTGAAGAACTAGCTCCATTTAAAGAAATTGCTGATCAAAAAGATTTCAGGGAAGAGGTTATTATTAAAGTTTTACAAGCTAAGAAAATTTCTATGGAATCTATCGATGCTTTTGCTGGTCGTGGTGGTGGCCTTGTTTCATGCGTTGGGGGAACTTATCAAATAAACCCGATTATGTATAAACATGCCAAAATGATGTATACCGTAAAACATCCATCAGCCTTGGGAATTACAATCGCCTATGAACTTGGTCAAAAATATGATAAACCTTCTTTTTGTGTTAATCCGCCAGATGTTGATGAATTTATCACGGAAGCGAGAATTACTGGTATTCCAGAAATTTACCGTGAAAGCCGAATTCATGCTTTAAATCAAAAAGAAATTGGAATTCGTTATGCTAAAAAAATCGGAAAAAAATACAAAGACTTGAATTTAATTATTTGTCATTTAGGAGGCGGTATTTCAATTACAGCTCATAATCATGGCAAAATGATTGACTCAAATGATATTGTAAATGGTGATGGTCCAATGGCTCCAACAAGAAGTGGCTTTGTTCCAGCCAAAGCCTTAGCTAAACTTTGTTTTAGCAATAAGTATACCGAAAAAGAAATATATGGCTTAATTGGAAAAAATGGCGGCTTGATGGCTTGGCTTGGGACAAATGATATTAGAGAAATTTTAGCTCGTGTCAAAAAAGGTGATCAAAAAGCTCAAATAATTGTGGATGCGATGGTTTATCAAATTGCCAAACAAGTAGGAGCAATGTATGTGGCTTTGAAATGCAATTGCAGTGCCATTATTTTAACAGGTGGAATTTCAAACGATTCTTATGTTGATCGTAAAATAAAAAAATATATTTCTAAGTTAGCGCCTGTTGTAGTAATGCCAGGTGAGTTTGAATTAGAAGCCTTAGCAGCTGGAGCTTTAAGGGTAATGAAAGGTGAAGAAAAAACGGTTGTTTATACAGGTAAACCAGTTTTTAAAGAATTGTAGGAGAGTTTATGAAAGGAAAAGAAAAATTCAAATTGTTAATTCCCGGTATAGTTGTTGGTTTTATTTTAGGTAGTATTCTAACAGCTTTAGTTGGGGTGAATACAGAAGATGCTATTCCAAACTATATTGGTGGGGCAATGTGCTGTTTAATTCCAACTCTTTTAAATACCGTTATTGTTTTAAAAACAGGTTCTAAAGCGGTTAATAGAAATTTAAGTGTTGGTTCGGCTTTTTTAAGAGCCATTCCATTTGCTATAGGGGCTGGTATTTTAGGCTTCTTAATAGTATTTGGTTTAATTGAAAATGTCATTCAAATTAGTACATGTGATATTTCATTAGGGGTAACAATTGCTTATCAAGCAACATTAGGTGTTCTAGTTTCTACCTTACTTGCGTTAGTTGCTTTAAATAAATATTTAAGCGATGTAAAATATACCAAAAGAAAATAAAAGGCCAGAAAAATTTCTGGCTTTTTTATTGGCTTGTTTCATTATAGTTGGATTCATTTATAAAATCTTCGGGAAGTTCATAGATTTCAACAAGCAGTAATTGTCTTCCTAAAGAATCAAAACTAGTTTCTAATAAATCTTTTTTTATTGGAATATTTTTTCGTTCTTTAAAGGGTCATTAATGTAGTAGTAGTTTTCATCAACGCCTGTAACTACAACGACGTGGCTGTTTTTAGGATAAGTATAGGTGTTTTTCTCGTCATAACTAAACCATTCATAAATATCTTTTGCTTCTGTATAGTCAATAGTTGTCCAAATTAAGAAGGGTGTAAATGTACCAGTTAATTGATTTGCAGCTGTTTTAAGAGAGTATTTCTCAGCATTTTCATAAATGTTATATTCTAGTTTCGGATTAGCCTTTTTCTGCTCTTTTAAAATGGTAGAAATTGCATTAGCTATGACCGGCTCAAATACGCCCCAGCCACGAGATGCATCAGCGGGATTTCCAGCATAGGAAACAGACGGATTTGGTCCATATCTTACACCATCTTTTTCATATACGTCACTCATAGGTAAGTAGTTATTGATAAAATCTTCTAAAGTTATATTAATGCCTAAATAATTTAAAAGCATCGTTGCCGCGGCTGCTTCACAACCATTTGGATAGTCAGGATTTTGATTTATTAAAGGAACATCTAAGGGTCCCATTTGGTAAAGATTATCAATTGATTCTTGATACCAAGGATCGTTATAAATTTCGTATTGCTGCCATTCAGTATAATCATAATCTTCTTTTATTTTGGATTGATTAGTTAAAGCAAGTTGATTTGTAAAATAATCATTGGAAAGAGTTGGAATTAAAGCATTTTTAATGTTTCTTCTTCTCGTTTTAAGGCTCTATACCAATAATAATTTGTTCCAGCAAGTAGTAAAGCTAAAATTGCAATGATACTTAACCAAACCCAAGTTTTTATTTTTTTTAAAAAATCACCTTCTTGTATAGATTATAAAACGTTTTTATAGAGTTGAATGTATATTTTTTTCCTGCTTTACATTTAGCATTAGAGAAATTGAAATGATTAAAAAAAATGATTATAATGGTACTAAGAGGAAGAGGTTTTATGATTAAAAAGATTATTTCATATATTTTACTTGTTCTTTGTATTTTTCTGACGTTTATTTTTACTTTCCTTGTAGAAATCAAATGGAATATACGTGAAGAACAAATGGTTCGTTATTTAAAAAATGCGGATTTGACATTTATAATGAATTCTTATAATGGTATTCAAAATGAACTATTGCAAAATGTTGAAAATTATTTGGAAGCAATTCATGTGCCTGCTGATGCGATAGAAGATGTTTTAAATAGTGATGCAACGAAAGAATTTGTTGGAAAATATTTAAGTAGTGTTTTTTCTTATTTACTTTATCAAAAAGAAGATGTGACCATTACCAAAGATGATGTTGCTCATTTGGTAGATGAGAATTTTTCTATAATAAGTGCAACTTTACAAGCTCAAGGATTAACTTTAAGTGAAGAGGAAAAGAATCAAATTGATGCTTATGTTTCTGAATATAGTGATCGAGTACTAGAGTTCTTTCCAACAGCAAATCAAATATTACAAAAATTGACAACTCAAGATGTGGTTTTAGTAAATTCAATCACTTTATCTGATATTACTGCATTTTTACGGATAATTTTAAATCCTACTTTTTTAATAAGTATATTAGGAATTCTTTTGTTTCTTTTAGGAGTTTTGTGGCTTATTAATAAAGGAAAAAGATGTTTCTATTTTAAACAGTATTTCTTTGGGTTTGCCTTAATTCTTGTATTATGTGAAATCCTTTTAGGAACTGTTATAAAAGAGGCTTTAATGCTTCGATTAGAAAGTGCTGAAACGTTTATTAATTATATGATTAATGAAATAAGCAAACATGCTTGGATTATCATTCTATTTGCTGTGGTTATTTCATTTGTTTTAAGTAGAATAGAAAGGAAGGAAAATAAAAATGAAAAAATATTTACAGAGTTATGTGAAGATAATGGAGAAGAAACTAGAGAAAAAAGTGACGAAGTCTGATTTAGAAGAATTAAAAGATAAAATTGGCTTTTTTCAACACGAAAGATTGATTCATTTACTTGTGACTTTATTTTTTGCGGTATTTGCTTTAGTTTTTTTAGCAATGGGAATGATCTCTTATATTTTTTTGCCAATATTTTTTATTTTACTTATTTTTTTAGTTTTTTATATTCTTCATTATTTCTTTTTAGAAAATCATGTTCAATATTTATATAAAATCTATGACAAGATGCAAGAAAAAGTAAAAAATATAGAATAAAGGAAAAACCGTTTGCATTTCTTTATGGAACAAGTTATAATATACGTTATGTGAAAGGAGCTATTTAAATGGCAAAAAATATAGAAAAAATTACAATTAAAGTTGAAGGTGAAGAATGGCAAAAAGCTTTAGATAAGGCTTTTAAAAAACATGTAAAAGAAGTTAAAGTTGATGGTTTTAGAAAGGGTTCTGTTCCTAAAAATATTTATTTAGAAAAATTTGGAATTGAATCTTTATATATGGATGCTGTTGACAATTGCATTAATGAAGCTTATCAAAAGGCTTTAAAGAAAAGTAAAGTAGAACCAGTTATTGAACCAAAAGTTGATATTCCAGCTATCGATAAAGATGCTGTTACTTTTGAGATTACAATTACTGGAAAACCTGATGTAAAGTTAGGTGAATATAAGAAATTAAAAATTAAGAAAGATAAGGTTGAAGTTTCTAAAGATGAAATCGATCATGAGATTGAACATTTAAGAGAACAATTTGCTGAAATTCGTGTAAAAGAAGAAGGCAAAGTTGAAGACGGAGACACAGCTGTAATTGACTTTAAAGGCTATGTAGACGGTAAGGAATTAGATGGTGGAAGTGGAGAAAATTTCCCATTAGAAATTGGTTCTCATACCTTTATTCCAGGCTTTGAAGAAGGCGTTTTAGGAATGAAAGTCGATGAAGAAAAAGATTTAGAATTAGAATTTCCTAAAGATTATGTTAAAGATTTAGCGGGTAAGAAAGTTACTTTCCATGTAACTTTAAAAGAAATTAAAACACGGGTTTTACCTGACATTGATGAGGATTTCTTTAAAGATTTAGGTTATGATAAAGTTACAAATGCTGAAGAGTTAGCTAAGGAAGTTGAAGAAGTTATTAAAAAACGTAAACAAGATGAAATTGATGATCGTTTTATTGAAGAAGTTTTAAGTAAAGCTGCTGAAAATATGGAAATAGAGCTTAGTGAAGATATTATTGATGATGAGGTTCATAGAATGATTCATCAATTTGAAGAACAATTAAAAATGCAAGGCTTAAAAATGGAACAATATTTAGAATTTTCTAAAATGACGATGGATGATGTTCATAAAAATATGGAACCAGAAGCAACAAAAAGAATTAAATATCGTTATTTATTAGAAGCGGTTGCTGAAGCTGAAAAAATTGAAGTAACTGATGAAGAAGCTGATAAAGATGCCGAAGAAATGGCTCAAAATTATGGTATTTCTAAAGATGAACTTTTAAAAGCTTTCGGAAGTATGGAAGTTTTAAAATACGATGCTAAGATGCGTAAGACTTTAGAATTTTTAAAGAATAATAATTAACAGGAATGCTCCTGTTTTTTTTCTTTTTTTCTTCTTAAAATCCTTTACATTTTTAGATTTCCAATTTATAATAAAATCTATTGTGTAAGGAGTGGTAACATGGCAAAAACTTTACCAGTTATGCTATTAAAAAACTTAGTTTTACTGCCAAATCAAGAGGTGAAATTGGAACTAAGCAACCCACTTTCTTTAAATATTCTTGAACTTAGTGAGAAAAATTTTCAAAAACAATTTGTTTTAGTTTCTCCAAAAGATTTCTTAGAAGAAATTCCAGATGTTGAAGATTTGCCATCAACGGCAGTTATTGCTCAAATTTCTAAAAAAATTCTCTTACCAAATAATCATGTTCGGGTGACTATTGTTGGCGGAAAAAGAGTAAAAATTAGTAAATATTTTAATCCAGAAAAAGAAAAAGAAATATTACATTGTAGTTATTTTATACCAGAGATTTTTGATTCAAGAACACCTGAAGAAATCGCTTTAAAAAAAGAAGTTATTCGTTTAATCAAACGTTATGTTAAAACTTCTTTATCTGTAGATAATTCTATTTTAAGAGAAGTTACTGAAGAAAAAAGTCTAAGTGATTTAACAGATATGGGTGTTATATTCTTACCAATGACTTTTGAAAAAAAGTTGTTTTATATGGAAGAAATTGATCCAATTAAAAGAGCTAACGCTTTGTTAGATGATTTGGTTATTGAGTTAAAAGTAGTGAAGTTGGATCAAAAAATTAATCAAGCTTTACAGCAAGAATTAGATAAAAGTCAGAAAGAATATGTTTTACGGGAAAAACTTCAGGAAATTCAAAAGGAATTAGGAGAAGATAATCGTAAAAATAAAGAAGCTGATGTTTATCGTGAAAAATTAGATAATTTGGAAATTTCTCAAAGAACGAAGAAAAAGATTTTGTCAGAAATTCAAAAATATGAATTTACAAATGATATGAGTCCAGATTTGGCTTTTGTTCGTAATTATTTAGAAACATTCTTTTCTCTTCCTTGGAATGATGAGACAATTGAGGCATTGGATTTGAAGTATATTACCAATATTTTAAATAAGTCGCATTATGGTTTAAAAGAAGTGAAAGAAAGAGTTTTAGAGTATGCGGCAATGAAAAGTAGGAATCCGATGCTAACTAGTCCGATTATTTGCTTGGTTGGTCCTCCTGGAGTCGGAAAAAGTACGATTGCTTCTTCTATTGCTAAGGCACTGCACCGTCAGTTTTATAAAATCAGTGTAGGAGGTTTAAATGATTCTGCTGAGCTTGTTGGACATAGGAGAACTTATATTGGTTCTTCTCCAGGTAAAATCATTACGGCACTTCAAAAATGTGGAAGTAAAAATCCGGTTTTATTAATTGATGAAGTAGATAAAATGATTAAAGATTATCGTGGAGATCCTGCAAGTGTTTTATTGGATGTCTTGGATCCTAATTTGAATCAATTTTTTACAGATTCTTATTTGGAAGAACCTTTTGATTTAAGTCATGTTTTATTTATTTTAACGGCAAATTATAAAGAAGATATTCCAATTGAACTTAGGGATCGCTTAGAGATGATTGAACTTTCTAGTTATACGACTTTAGAAAAATTAAAATTAGCTAAAGAGTATTTATTACCAGCTATTTATTTAGAATATCATGTGACAAAAGAAGAAGTGACATTTACTGATGAAGCTTTGCAACAAATCATTTTGGATTATACAAATGAAGCGGGTGTCCGAGATTTACGAAGAAAATTAGAAACGATTTTGCGAAAAGTTATTATGGATAGTGTTAAGAAAAAGAAAAATTTGGAAATAGTTATTGATACTAAAGATTTGAAAAAGTATTTAGATGAACAATTAACACTTAGTGATTTAAAACCAAAACTTTTTACGAAGGGGTTAGTTAATGGACTTGCCGTTACTGGTGTTGGTGGTGTCGTTATGCCAATTGAAACTACTTTATACGATGGTAAGGGCAATGTGATTGTTACTGGATTACTTGGAGATGTTATGAAAGAATCTTTGAGTGTTGTTATGAGTTTTTTGAAAACAAATGCTAAAAATTTTGAAATTAATGAAAATGTGTTTCAAAAAAAGGATATTCATATTCATATGTTGGAAGGTGCAATTCCTAAGAATGGACCGAGTGCTGGTGTAGCTATTACAACGAGTTTAATCAGTCTTTATACGAATAAAAAAGTTCCTTTAGATATAGCTATGACTGGTGAAATGACTTTGCGTGGAGAAATTATGCCTGTAGGCGGAATTAAAGAAAAAGTTATTAGTGCATATAATCAAGGGATAAAAACTGTTTTTTTGCCAAAGTCTAATGAATTAGATGTGAAAAAAGTTCCTAAGGAAATACGTGATAAGCTTTCTATTGTTTTTGTTAAAGAATATCAAGATATTTATGAAAAGATTTTTTTGAAATAGTAAAGGGAATGTTTGCTTCAGACGTTCTCTTTACTTTTGTTCTTTTATGTGATATTTTTATGGTAGAAAATGGTGGTAGGAGTGAGAGTAGTGAAAAAATGGAAAACATGGCTTATTGGAATTACAGTTTTTCTTGTAATTGGAGGAATTTTGTTTGGAACATATTTGTTTATTCAGAAAAGTATGGCAGATTTAGATGCTAAGAAGAGTGATAATGAATCTCCAGTTTTAGAAGTAAAAGATGTAACCATAAATAAAGGGGAACTTTATAAGGTAGAAGATTTTGTAAGCTCTTGTAAGGATAATCTTTCAGAAGAGTGTAGTATTGAATTTAAAGAAAAGAAAATGGCAGATTATAAAGAACCTGGAGAATATGAAATTGTTTTACGGGCTATAGATGATAAAGAAAATGAAACTTTGAAAACAGCTCATTTAGTAATTGCTGGGGAGGGTGAAAATCCTGTTCCAGGTGATGATTCTGTTCCTCTTCCTTCAGAAAATATTCCTTCGGGAGATACGCCTTCGGAATTTTCTCCTGAAAAAGAAGTTAGAAAAGTTAGCGTTACAAGTAAAGAGTTGGTAGAAACAAAAAATTTTTATGGGACAACTTGTCAATATGTAACGACGGTTTATTATGATGTTTATAGTGATGGTAGTTTGGTAGAGATACGACGTGATAATCCGGAGGCAACTTGTGATTATAGTGGTTATAATGCTACTTTGAAAGATCTTGCGGGTGAAGTAGAAACCCAAATGCAAACTTATGGGGATACAATTGCGGAAGCTTATTTAAAGACGGTTGAAAGAAGAACTGGAAGAGGACTTCAAGCAATGAATTTAGATTTGAGTTTATCAGCTGCAGCAGAATTGCGTGCTTTAGAAATTGGGTATTCAGGAATTTATTCTGGTGAACGTCCAAATACATCAACATTTATTTTAGATGAATTGGGAATTGCTTATCAGGGAGGTATGGAATATTTAGCTAGTGATATTCTTGATCCAGAGACTATGATTAATAAAGTTTTGCAGACTAGTGGAGCAAATGAAACTTTTTATGATTCTGCTTATACAAGAATAGGTATAGGAATGGCTATGGTTCATAATCGTTCTTTTTGGGTTATTTATGTAACTCAATAAAACATTGACAAATGGAAGTGAGTTTTTTATAATAAAAAAGTATTCAAAAACATTAAGACACGTTTACTATAATGCGTTTTTAAGAGAGTCTAGGGTTGGTGAAACTAGATAAATAAGTATAGTAAATATCACTTAAATTGTTGTTTTTGCGGATCCACTAACGATATCTAGTGAAATAAGTGAAATGTAAGGATGGTACCGTCTACCTAAATAGACTCCTTTGGTATCATTCTTTTTTTATTTTGAAAGGAATGAAAAAATGAAAGATTTTAAAGGTTTAGACAAACGTGCTTCTTATGAAGTTGAGCAAGATATTTTGAAAAACTGGGGTGGAGTACAAGGAATTTATGAAAAAACCGTTGAATCTCATAAAAATGATCCAACTTTTGTTTTTTATGATGGTCCGGCTTTTGCCAATGGATTTCCAGGTCTTCATCATATGATTGCTAAAAATTTGAAAGATACGATTTGCAAATACCATGTTATGAATGGTCATAAAGTATTACGAAAAGTAGGATGGGATACTCATGGTTTACCTATTGAAAATCATGTTGAAAAGAAACTTGGCTTGAAGACAAAAAAGGATATTGAAGCTTTAGGAATTGAAAAGTTTAATCAAGCTTGTCGTGAGAGTGTAAGGGAAAATGAAGCGGCATTTACAGATTTAACGAATAAAATGGGACAATTTATTGATGTTGAGCATCCTTATTTGACTTATAAAAATGAGTATATTGAAACTGAGTGGTGGATTTTAAAACAATATTTCGAAAAAGGTTTATTTTATGAAGGAAACCGAGTAACACCATACTGTCCTAGATGTGGAACTTCACTAGCTAGTCATGAAGTTGCTCAAGGATATGAAGATATGAGTACAGATACAGTCATTGTTCCAATGAAATGTAAAGATATGGATGCTTATTTTCTTGCTTGGACAACGACACCTTGGACGCTTCTTGCTAATGTGGCTTTATGCGTAAATCCTAATGAAGAGTATGTATTATGTGAATCAAAAGGTGAAAAATTCATTTTGGCTAAAGCTTTAGCTAACAACGTTTTAGGTGATGAATATACAGTTTTAGAAACCTATAAAGGTAAAGATTTAGAGCATAAAGAATATGAACAGTTGATTCCTGAATTAAAAGTAGATGGTGGCTTCTTTGTTTGTTGTGATGAATATGTAACGGTTGAAAATGGTACAGGTATTGTTCATATGGCACCTGCTTTTGGAGAAGACGATGCTCGGGTTGGACAGAATTATAATCTTCCATATGTAAATCCTGTTGGAAAAGATGGATGTTATACAGAAGGACCTTGGAAAGGAACGCTTGTTTTTGATGCAGATCTTGAAGTTATAAAATATTTAAAAGAAAATGGCAAACTTTTCAAAAAACAAAGAATTACGCATAGCTATCCACATTGTTGGAGATGCCATAGTCCACTTATTTATTATACTTTACCAAGCTATTATATTGCTGTTTCAAAATATAAGGATCAAATTGTTGAAGCTAATAGAGAAGTTAACTGGTATCCAGCTTATGTTGGCGAGAAACGTTTTGGTAATTGGCTTCTTAATTTAAAAGATTGGGCGGTGTCAAGAACTCGTTATTGGGGATGTCCTATTCCATATTATACATGTGAATGTGGACATACAGAAATGATTGGTTCCATCAAAGAATTAAAAGAAAAAGCTATAGAAAAAATTGATGATGAAACTTTAGATTTGCACCGTCCATATATTGATAATATTCATTTGAAATGTCCTAAGTGCGGAAAAGCTATGACAAGAATTCCTGATGTTCTTGACTGTTGGTTTGATTCTGGATCTATGCCATTTGCTCAATATCATTATCCATTTGAAAATCAAGAACTTTTTGAATCTCAATTTCCTGCAGATTTTATTTGTGAAGGAATTGATCAGACGAGAGGATGGTTCTACACTTTACTTGTTATTTCTACATTTGTTAAAGGATGTGCACCTTATAAAAATGTTTTAGTAAACGATCTTTTATTAGATGCTGAAGGTAAGAAAATGAGTAAGAGTAGAGGAAATATCGTTGAACCGTTTACTACTATGAAAACTTATGGAGCCGATACAGTGCGTTTTTATCTTCCATATGTTTCTCCAGTTTGGACTCCATTAAAATTTAATGAAGAAGGTTTAAAGGAAGTTTATTCTAAATTTTTAAATCCTTTAAAAAATACGTATAGTTTCTTTCAAATGTATGCCAATGCTGATCATATTGATACAGATGATTGTAAAGTTTCTTATGAACAAAGAGAGGAGATTGATCGTTGGCTTCTTTCTAAATATAACGTCCTTGTTAAAAATGCCATTGAGGCTTTTGAAGAATATGACTTAAATAAAGTAACTCGATATATTGCTAATTTTGTTTCCGAAGATTTATCTAATTGGTATATCAGACGAAATCGTAAAAGATTTTGGGATAGTGAAATGACGCTTTCTAAAAAAAGTGTTTATATAACAACTTATGAAGTGTTGGTAGGTCTTTCAAAATTAATTGCTCCAATCACGCCATTTATTTCTGAAGAAATGTATCAAAACTTAACTGGAGAAGAAAGTGTTCATTTAACAAGTTATCCGGAAGTAGATGAAGCGCTTATTGATTTACCATTGGAGGAGAAAATGGATTTAGTAAGGGAGATTATTCGTTTAGGAAGAAATGGACGTGAAGAAGCTAAAATAAAGGTTCGTGAACCACTTCTTGAAGTATACTTAGATGGTAAGCTTGAAAAGAAGATTGCTGATTTAGTTCCTTTAATTTTAGAAGAGCTAAATGTTAAAGAAGTAAAATTTATCACAGACTTAACAGAATATATGAATTTTACTGTAAAACCTAATTTTAAAGAAGTTGGAAAAGTTTTTGGACCAAAGATTAAATTATTCCAAGAAATATTAGGAAATTTACCTGAATCTGATATTATAGCTTTAGAAAATGGAGAAGAAATCACCATTACTATGGATTCGGAAGCAATAAATGTTACAGCTAGTATGGTAGATATTCGAGTTGATGCTAAAGAAGGCTTTAATGTTTCTATGGAAGGAAATCTCTTCGTTATTTTAAATACCGAAAGAACAGAAGCACTTATTTTAGAAGGTATGGCTAGAGAATTTGTTAGTAAAGTACAAAATATGCGTAAAGCAAAAGATTTAGAAATTACTGATCGAATTGTTTTATATTATCATGGAACAGAAAATTTTGTAAAAGCATTAGAGATGTTTGAAGATTATATTAAAGAAGAAACTTTAGCTACCGAAATTTTAGAAAAAGAAAAGTTAGCAGATACTTTTGATATTAATGGTGAAGAGGTAGCTATTGATTTAGAAAAAAAATAAAATATTTTGAAATACTTAATCTGTTTTTGAGATTAAGTATTTTTTATATTCTTGTCAAAAAACAGAAAAATTCCCTAAATAAATAAATTTAGGGAATTTTCCATAATAAAACAA
>CAMLWN010000015.1 GCA_946490195.1 uncultured Mycoplasmatota bacterium | reverse complement strand
TCACAGGATTTTCTATGGGAATACATTCACACAGATCTGATGGTGAAGGTGGCGATAATTGTAGTTTTTTTGGACCTGTAACCCTTGATATTAGTAATTACATTAAAGAATTGCTTGGAAGATAGCTTACTAAAAAACAACTTTATATAAAAAGGAACTTATCGCAATTGAAAAGTTCCTTTTTTTTGATAAATTTCACAAGAATAAAATTCATACATCATTTTATATAATTCTAAGATATCATTGATAGAGCAAAGTTCCCTAGATGAGTGCATCGCAAGTTGTGCAATTCCAACATCAATGGAAGAAACGCTCACGTGACGTAAACTAAGACCACTTAAAGTCGAGCCACCTACTAAATCATTTTTTGCTGTAACATCCTGGAATTTAATTTTTTTCTTTTGGCAAATATCCTTAAGTAAAGTGGCAAAAATAGCATCAGTTGTAGAATTAATTTCTTTAATTATAGCGAATCCGTTCCCCATAATTCCTTTGCTTGTTTCATCGGCATATTCACTATGATTTGGATGAAGCGCGTGAGTATTATCTGAACTAATTACCCAAGAATTAGCTAAAGTATAAGCGATATCCATTTGAAGCACAGCCGCAATTCTTTTTAAAATATCTAAAAGAAAATTACTATCCGCACCTTCTTTAGTTAAACTACCAATTTCTTCATTATTAAAAGAACAAAAAATCGCAATCGAAGAAGGTGAGCTTTCTAAAAAACTTTCTAAAGAAGCATAAACACTTGTTAAATTATCGATTCGTGGTGAGAGCAATAGTTCATGATTTTTTCCAAAAGTAACTGGGGTAGAATTATCATATAAAAAAAGCTCATAATCTCCAATTTTCTCGTTTTTAGAAATTTTTAAATAAGTAGAAAGAAAAGTATTCCAGTCTTTTTTTTCTTCACTTAAGAAGAATAAAGGTTGTAAGTCGTTTTGCATATTTAAATCTAAACTAGAATTTGCTTTATCATTTTGATGTATAGCAACACTTGGAATAACGGCAACGGTATCTTTAAAATCCACAATTTTAGTATGCCAAACATTTCCTTTTTTAACAAGCACACGACCTGCTAAAGATAAAGGTTTATCAAGCCATCCATAGTTTAATAACCCCCCATAGGGCATAACATTACATTGTAAATAATTTTCTTTTAAAAATACTCCGTTAGGTTTTAAAAGAAGAGCAGGTGTGTCTAAATGTGTCGTGACAATATGAAAAGAATTTTCAAAGTTTTCTGGAATCTTTACAGCTATAATACTACTATCATTCCGAGTTACAAAAAAGGTATTAGGAAGACTCTTCCATGTAGTATTCTCTACCATTTCTTGAAAATTATTTTCTGTAAGTTTCTTTTTTATTTGTTCCACACAAGTAAAAGCACAAGTTCCTCCTTCAATAAATAATTGTAAATTTTTAAAAAATTTTTCATTTTTCATATTTCATCCCTTTTTTAGTTTGCCTCAATTTCTGTGTGTTATACTTGATTTTTTAAGGAAAATATAGTAAAATCGTTCATGTTCGTTAAAAAGAGGTGTAGTTTATGAAAAAAACAAAAATTGTATGTAGTATAGGGCCTGCTAGTAATGAAGCAGACGTTATGGAACAAATGGTATTAAAAGGAATGAATATTGCAAGAATTAATTTTTCTCATGCAACATTAGAAGAAAGACAAAAAGCTTGTGATTCAGTACGTGAAGTAAGAAAAAGAACAGGAATGAACGTAGCTATATTATGGGATACAAAAGGTCCTGAATTTCGTACTGGTGTAATGAAAAATGACGGAATTGATTTAATTAATGGAAATACAATTCGTTTAGTAAAGGAAACAGTTGAAGGAACTGAAGAAAGATTCAGTGTAAATCATCCAGAAGCACTAGATTCTTTACAAGTGGGAGATGTAATTCTTCTTGAAAATGCTAAAATGCGCTTAGAAGTAATTAGCAAAGAAAATGATGGTGTAACTTGCAAGATTATGGCTGGAGGTCACTTAGGAAATCGTAAAAGCATGAGCGTTCCAGGTGTAAAATTAGATATTCCTTATATAAGTGATGCAGATCGTGAAGATATAAAATATGCATGTGAACATGGTGGTGAATTTTTAGCTTTATCTTTTGTAAGTACAAAAGAAGATGTTTTAGAAGTAAAAGAAATTTTAAAAGAATGTCACCGTGAAGACTTACAAATTATTTGTAAAATCGAAAGCGCTTTAGGAATTCAAAATTTGGAAGAAATTTTAAATGTTAGTGATGGTATCATGGTAGCGCGTGGTGATTTAGGAACAGAAATTCCAAGTGAAGTTGTACCAATTGAACAAAAAAAGATGATAAAAACTTGTCGTCGTTTAAATAAGATTTGTATTGTTGCAACAGAAATGCTTGAAACGATGATGCAAAATACAAGACCAAAAAGAGCAGAAACAAGCGATATAGCTAATGCGGTATTAGATGGTACTGATGCAGTAATGTTGTCAGGAGAAACTACAGTAGGAGCTCATCCAATTGAAACAGTTGAAGCAATGGCAAGAATTTGTGAAGTAACTGAAAAATATGCAGAATATAATTATGTTGAAGAAATTCATCATATAGAAAATGCTCGTGATGCAATCGCAGTATCCGTAGTAGACACAGCAAATCGTCTAAATGCTAAATTAATAACAACAGCAACAGTTCATGGAAGAACAGCAAGATTAATTAGTAACTTTAGACCAGTATCTCCAATATTAGCTTTAACACCAGATGAAAAAGACGGTAGAAGATTAATGTTAAATTATGGTATTTATCCAACAGTAATGCCTATTATGAATTCTACAGATGAAGTATTAAATGAAAGCGTAAAAAAAGCTAAAGAATTTATTTCATTAGAATCAAAAGATATTATCGTTATAACTGGAGGATTTCCTAATAACGATGAAAACAGAACAACGAACTTAATGAAAATTGAAGAAATTGATTAGATTGACAATAAACATACATTTTTCTTGACTTGTGAAGTATTTAAATATAAAATAAGTATAGAAATGAGGTTTTAATTTATGAATGGAACAGTTGAAGTTGGATCAGAAATTGGCTTTTGCATGAGTACTGCAAATATATGGCAAATCGTTGGAATTGTATTATTAGTATTTAAAATAGTTATACCTATTCTTTTAATTGTATGGGGAATGTTAGATTTAGGAAAAGCAGTTGTTGCAGCTAAAGATGATGAAATAAAGAAAGCAACAAAGTCTTTAGCTTTTCGTGCTGTAGCAGGTATTCTTATTTTCTTTATTCCAACATTAGTAAGTGTTATCATCGGAATGGTTTCAAATTTCGCATCTTCAGGAGCTATGGCAGATTATAATGTTTGTCGAGCATGTATATCATCACCATACGGAGATGAATGTGCTCCATTAGCAGAAGATGCATGGAATGGTGAAGTGTAAAAAACTAGTAGAATTACTAGTTTTTTTTTTGAATAGTTGTTATAATAAAACTAATAAGGAATGTGAAATTTATGAAAAAAATGAAATTAACTTTTTTCTTGCTTTTGCTTTTTTTTACAATGGTTAATATAAAAGTAGTTGAAGCCAAAGAAATTGCAAAAACATGCAAATATCAAGCAAACGAAGGGTATAATACGATATATATTGATATTTATGATGATAATACTAGCAAAGCATACGTTAAAAAATTTCTAAATTCAACAGAAGGCGATGGACGGTATACAACATATGATGGAAATGGAAATAAAGAAGATGTTCAGAACTGGAATAATAGTGATACTACATATTTAGACAATAATTCATGTCCAGCATATGCTTTGATTACAGATGGTGCCTTGGGATTTGATGTATATGCATCAGATGATCAAAATGAACTAGAAGATAAAAAAGGGAATAAAAAGGGATACATATTAGATAATGATAAAGATTTCAATGAAAACTTTGCAATTTGTGAATATCAAGTTCCACATACTTCAGACTCATATTTAAGATTTAAAATTGAGATTAAAGATGAAAACTATACGACTATGTATTATATGAAAAATGGAGAAGAAAACTATTACAATTCTAATTTTGATAAATCACTTTTAAATCCTACAGTTTTTGATGGCGGAGCTTCAATGATTAATGATATTGGATCTAATATTACATCAGAACAAATATATAATTCTTATCAAAATAATGGAAATACTTGTCCATATATTATTACAACATATTCTGGAGGAAGTGTTTCTTTATCCGTTTCAAATGATCCCTATCATGATGGAGTAAACAGTTTTAGTTCAACACTAATTAATTCAGAATATTCTGAAGCTGCGCCTGAGCAAGCAGTAATTGAAAATTCATGTGTTTCACATTATAATAAAAATGCGATTCCAGCAGTTGAAGGAGCAGAATTCACATTTAACATTTATTCAGATAATAGAAAAGAATTTTGTGTGAAATTGGAAGGATGGAACCAATCAAGTTGTGCATCCTTTAATGAAGGAGAATCCCCTTCTGCATTGAACATTACGACAGATTCTAATCAAAACTTATCGTTTGTAATGGATGCAGAATCAGTCGATGATTTTTTCTCAGAACAATGCATTGGAAATAATTTTTATGTGTATGAAGAAGCCGGAATCACAGCTGGAATATATATATTAACAACAGACGCTAAAAAGGCTGAAGATGGAACATACTATACTCAAGGAGAAGAAGGACCATTAGAATCAAACAAAGATCAGCATGGCTTTAATCCTAACAGATTATGTGAAGATGGAAATTGTGACATTAGTTTAAATGGCTTTTGTGGAGAGCCAACAGTTTCAAGAGTATTAAAATTTATTGGATTGATTATTTTCATAGCTAAAATACTTGTACCAGCAATAATTATTATTATGGGATTTGTAACATTATTTAAAATAATAACTTCAGGTAAAGAAGATGAAGCCAAAAAACAAGTAAAAAATATTGTTAAAAATATAGTAATAGGAGTGTTAATCTTTTTATTACCATCATTGGTTAATTTAGTTTTTGATGTAGCAGATGATATTATATCACCAGACGAAACAAGCGATTTTGCGAATTGTGTCAATTGTTTAACTGATCCAAATGATTCAAGCAAGTGTATAATTCAAGAGAGTGATGACTAGTAATGTAAAATTACTAGTTTTTTGACGTAAATGCTGTTATAATAAAACTAGAAGGAAAAAGTAGGGATTTTTATGAAAAAAATAGACTTTTTGATTACTATGTTTTTTATATTGATGATCAATGTAAGTGCTAAAGAAGAACTTTTTGAATGCCGCTATAACGTTTCTGAACGAAATACGAACATTCTTTGTGTGATTTATGACAATTATTCTCATAAATGTTATGTACAAGAAAATGGAGAAGCAACTACAAATTCAAATAAGGAAGATATATTAAATTGGGGCAAGGCAGTAGGTATTGATTTTCAAGCAAAGCAATGGGTAGAACAAAATAATCAATGTCCAAATTATCTCGTTGCCAAGTTAGACTCAGGGGTTGATGGCTACCAACTTCATGCCTTTCAAGATCGAAATGAAGCTTTTGAATTAATAAAGACTTATAAAGATAATCTTGGTGAAAATAGATATTTAGCAGAAATAGAGAGCTTAGAAAACACCAGAATAACCCACATATGTAGTTATAAAAACTATACATTAACTTTTAAAGATGGAGATTTATACGGAACTACAACTTCTGAAGAAACCATATATAATGGTATATCTGTGGAATTACAAAATACGGATAGTTGTCCTACATCAACTTATTACGGATCCTGTGTGAGTGGAAAGTGTACGATTTTGACTAAACCGCTTGAAGGGTTTCAAGGAGATTTTCAAGAGGCAAAGCTCTGCTTAAATGAAGGATATGATACAGGATTATGTGTTGAAGAGTCGGATGGTAACCAAAATATAGATGACAGTGAAAATGAAGAGGAAGAGGATACTCCTCCAGATTATAATATAGAAGATACATCTGCCGATACTATCTGTACGATGCCAGCATATCGTAAGCCAATGAAGTTTATTGGAACAATTATTAATTTTCTAAAAATCATCGTTCCTATAATTATTATTGCGTTTGGTGTAGTAGATCTATATAAAGCTGTGACCGGATCCAAAGATGACGAAATAAAAAAATCAATAAAATCCATTATTATAAGAGTAGTCGCAGGTATTGCTATTTTCTTACTACCTGGAATTATTCAATTTGTTTTAAATTGGGTAAATGCTTGGTCAGATTATAAGAATTCATGGTGCTGTTGTACGGATTGTTTATTAAATCCAGATTGTGATGTGAATTCATGCAATAGTAGCTCATGTAAAATAGAAGGGACGAATTAAGGATGAAACTAAGATGGATAATGTTTTCAGTTTTAATATTTTTTACATCTATATTAATGGTAAATGCTGAAGGATATTACTATGTAATGGATGATGGAAAATATATGTTATGTGGTGAAGGTCCAATGGGGTGCTTTTCAGTAGAACCTGGGCAAGACAATGTAACTTTTAACTTATCAGATGAAGAAATAGTTTATCAAGGATACTCATATTATTATGATGAAAGATATCAAGAAGAATATTATGAATCATTATATGGAAAAACCAGAATGTTCTTTTACCAAGATTCTAATGGAAACTATGTACTATGCAAAACCGAAAATTCCTGTCGAACTTATACTTTTGAACGTTTAGTAAGCATGGGAGCAACAATCACTAGCAAAAATCGTATTGAAATGGGTAACGGCGAAGGACCAGGGGAACCTGGAGACATTTACTATTACAATAGCGAAAAAGAAACTCAGCCTACAACACCACCTGGAGATGGTCAAAACACAGGGAATAACGAAAATAACTCTATAGACTCATCTGAGTATTGTGGCAAATTAAAAGAACCATTAAAATTTATTGGGAATATTGTTTTAATTGTTAAAATAATTATTCCAATCATTATTATAGCATTTGGCATGATAGATTTTTTCGGAGCAATGATCGGATCAAAAGATGAAGAAATAAAAAAATCTTCTCGTTCCTTAATATTTCGGATTATAGCAGGTATTGGAATATTTTTAATACCTACAATTGTCAGTTTTATATTTTCTTTAATTGACTCCTGGGCAAATATTGAAGGTGATTTTAATGCTTGTCAAAAATGTATATTAAATGTAAAGGAGTGTAAATGATGAAAAAAGTGATTTATAGTATTTTACCCCTTTTTATTTTGATGATTTATACGAATGTACACGCAGCTGAAAATGCTTGTCCAATTAAGGATTCTACCACTTGGGAATACCAAACTACAAAATATAGCATACATGCTACTGAAGATAAGGCTTTATATGACACTTCAGAATGTTGTTATACTGAAAATGAAGTATATGCTTGTGATTACTATAATCAAATTAACGAAAACAATAGCAATCAAAATTCAACGTTTACAAATTATTGTGCTGGACTAAAAGATACTTTTACTGTTATTGGACATGTAGTTCGTTTAGCCAAAATTTTAATACCTATTATAATTATTGGCTTTGGAATGATGGATTTATTTAAAGCAGTAATAGGATCTAAAGATGATGAAATAAAAAAATCTATTAAATCATTAATTATGCGTTGTGTTGCAGGAGTATGTATCTTTTTCTTACCCGCGTTTATTGATCTGATTTTTAGTTGGGTCGATGGTTGGGAGACAAACTACCAAGGAAGTTACGAAGAATGCTTTAAATGTATATGGGACGTTGGAAGCTGCAAATAGAAACTGGAAAATCCAGTTTTTTTTAATGAAATATTTACAAATAATTGTTATAATGAAATAGGGAAAGAAAGCAATGCGTGGTTATATGAAAAAAATGATAATGATATTACTGACAATATTAAGTGTAACTTGTATATATAATACGATGAAAGCTTCTAAAGTAAGTAGCATTTCCACAGATACCTTAAATTTACTTGCACAAAATAATTCATCTGATAAAACAGTTTTATTAATTGCAGCGCATGGTTTAGGAAAAGATTGCAATCACGCGAGTACTACAATAAATGGAACAAATTATTATGAGAACATAGAAGCTAGAAAATTAATAAATCGAATTGCTGGATATTTAGAAGACTTAGGAATAAACTACGAAATTGCAAATCAAATTATAGGAGATGCGTATTGGTCAAATGATCCAGCAACAAGAAATGCAGCTAGAAATTGTACAAACCCAAATACGAATAGCTGCTGCGGTTTTAGAACAGCATCAATAGGTACATATAGTCCAACATTAATGAATCATGTAGATGAAAGAGGAATTGAAAACTACTCTCTAGTATTAGAAGTTCATTTTAATGGTGGCGGAGGAAATTACAGTGTCGTTTTTGGAAGAGATAATACCACTGAAGCAGCTGGATTAGAATTAGCTCAAGATGTTGCTGATGCAATTGGTGTAGGATATGGTCAATATAAAAGAGACACAGATTCTGGAGCAACAAGTGTTGGGAGTTTAGGCACAATTTCCAATTTCTATGCAAATCGAAGCATTCCAGTTTATTATTTAGAAACAGCTTTTATGGATAATCAAGAGCAATTCATTTCCTATTTGGATAATCAATCTGAAGTAGCTCAAACGATTGCAAACTTTATTGCAGAAAAAGCTCCGGGAGCAAAAAATGATGGAACCGGTTCAATGTATGTTGGCGGAGGAAGAACTGTTGATCCATATCCAAACGTATTTGCAAATATAGACGTTTTTACTCAAAATAGTGAGGGATGTGGAACAATATTTATAGATGAGTTTGGAAATTATACACAGCTGCATGAATTTATGGAAGAAATTTTTACGTTAATAAAAATAGCAACCCCAATAATTGTAATTGCTTTATCTACTTTTGATTATATTAAAGCAATCACTTCTTCTAATGCTGATGAAATGAAAAAGGCAAATGGTAGAACGATAAAACGAATCGTAATAGGATTACTTATCTTTTTCTTGCCGTATTTATTAGAAATACTATTTGAATTATTTGGGCTTTATGACATTAGCACGTGCGGAATAGGGGAGTAATTTTGCCTAGTAATCAGAAATAAAAAATGTTATAATAAGTGAGAGTGTGAATTACTATGAAAAAAATAAAATATATAGTGTTAATTGCTTTATTTTTCTGTATGACTATAGAAGTAAATGCAGCTGAATGTAAGCTAACTGAAGATAGTATTGTGACTTATGCAGCTGTTGATTATGATGACATTCCTTATTGCACTAACGTAACGACTACTTGTGATGGAAGTAATAACTTATGTACTTCTGGATGTTTTCCACTTACTATAGCATCTATTTTAGCAAGTTACGGAGCAGATGATGTAAAACCACAAAACGTATCAAGCTACTTATGTTATAATTACCCTGATGAAGCTCAAGCTAGACAATATGGAAATATTATTCAAAGTCAGTCCTTTTTTGATATGTTCAATATGAAAGTGGAAAAAATTGAAGGAAGTGTAGCGGCAATAGACACGGCATTAAGCCAAAACAAAACGGTACTAGCTTCTGTGACTAGTGCGAGCAGATTTTCCTCAGGAAATTCAGGACATTATGTAGCCATAGCATTAAAAAATGGCAATCAATATTATGTGATTAATACAGCTAAAGTTGCTGAAGCATACCGAACAAGCGGATGGTATTCTAAAGAAGATATTGAACAAGAAGTAATAAGACCTTTAAATCAGTATATGGGGCTACATTCAATTATTCCAACTAATTGTTCAAATACATCAGGATCGACAAATAACGGAGGTGCATGTGATCCAAATACCTCTGGAAGAACAGAAGATTGCTATTCAGATTGGGGAGATATATTTGGAAATATTGATCCGGAAGAAAGCAGCGGGTGTAGCACAATATTTATTGATGAAAATGGAAACTATACAGACTTACATGAGTTTGTTCAAGGTTTATTTACGTTAATAAAAATAGCAACCCCGATAATAGTTATTGCTTTATCAACATTTGATTACATCAAAGCGATCGCAGCCTCAAATGCAGACGAAATGAAAAAAGCAAATAGTAGAACCATAAAAAGATTAATCGTAGGCTTAATAATTTTCTTCTTACCATTCATTTTAGATATTCTATTTGAATTATTTGGTTTATATGATTTAAGCAGATGTAATATTGGTACATAAGGGAGGTGTAAATATGACTGGTATATTTTCAATGTCTCTTTTAGGAGATTGGGTAAATACTATCTTTCAATCAATAATGTTATGGCTTGATAGTGTAGTCTATTGGTTTGCTGCTCAATGCTATCAACTATTTATGAAATTATCCATAGCTCAAATTTTTGACAATAATTTCTATAGTGATTTTGCCAATCGAATATATTCTATATTAGGCGTATTTATGCTTTTTTACTTAGCTTATGCTTTATTAAATGCCCTCGTAGATCCAGATAAATTAGCTAAGGGAGATAAAAGCGTATCTAAATTAGCTTCAAATTTAGTTATATCTTTAGTAATACTAGGGTTATTGCCATCAGTTTTTGAATATGCATATCGATTACAAAACTATATTTTATCTTCTAATGTAATTGGTTCTTTAGTATTTGGAACACCAACAATTGACCCGACAGAAGATTCTAAGAATAGTATGATCCGATATGGAGATGCTATATCTTTTACCATATTAAATACTTTTTTAAATTCGGATAACTATAATGTACGATTAAGCGACGATCAAAAAACATGGTTTGACATAAAATATGAAATACTTCATGATGGAAATTATAGTTCTTTACCAGGATTGGCTGATGCAATTGTCTACGGTGCAAACCTTGTAGGAGAAGGTTCAGGAGAAAGTAAAACAGTTGATTATAAAGTAGGAATTTCAACAATAGCAGGCATTTATTTATGTTATATTATGTTATCGTTTACTTTAGATTTAGGAGTACGAGTGGCCAAATTAGCATTTTGCCAACTTATTGCGCCTATACCTGTAATAATGCGAGCAATGCCAGGAAAAAAAGGAACTTTTGATAAATGGTTAAAACTAACTTTAACAGTTTTCTTTGAAATATTTGTAAGAGTCGCAATTATGTATATATCTATATATCTAATTAATGGACTAGTAGAAAGTGATATATGGGATAGTTTCTTTAGTGGCGGAATACAAGGAATGTTAGCTTTAGTAATAATCATTTTAGGAATATTAACCTTTGCAAAACAAGCTCCAAAAATGCTAAGTGATATCATTGGATTAGATTCAGGAAGCTTAAAACTTGGTATTGGCGATAAACTTAAAGGAAATTTTCTCGGAAAAGGAATCGCTGGCATTGGTGCAGGAGCATTGGGATTTGCTACCGGTGGAATAGGTGGTGCTGCAGCTAGCTTAGTTAATGGCGCAGGTTTTTCTGGAGCGGCAGTTGGTGCCATGAATGGTTGGAAAAGTAAAGGAATGCAATTTAATCGTCAACGACAACAAATTTATTCAGAAATGGGCTTAAAAGGTAAAGCTGGAATGTTTGGCGGAAGAGCGTATATGGATAACTGGTTCGACCAAAAAAAGAAAGATATTAAAAAGGAATATAACAAAGGCCAAGTTGCTCAAGTTGAAAAGTTCGAAAATTCAGACATATTTAATAATAAGGTAAATGAATTTGTAAATGAACAATTAAATGCAAACAAAGAAAGATTATCCAATGCTGAAAGAAATTATAATACGATAAAACAAAAATACGATGCAAACGTTGCTAACAGAAAAGCATATGAAAGTAGTGCTGAATATAAAGGAATCATGGCAAGATTCCAAAATCAAGCAGCTGAAGAAGCAAATAACTATATGAAACAACATTTACATGAATACGATGCAACTCCAAAAGGAAGAGAAAAATATCAACAAGATAAACAAGCATTAATGGAACAGTTACAACGCAAATATACTAACGAAGAATTGAATCGTTTAGAAAAGAATGGAACAATTACTGATTCAGCACGTTCTTACTTAAATAGTATTAAAAGCTTTAATAATGATGTAGAAAGCTTAAAAAATGCTTCAGATGTTTTAGATGAAGCTAGAAAAACTGTTAATGATATTGATTACACATTAGCAAGAGAAAAAACAAGAGAATTTATGCGTTCTAAAGATAATGCAAGTTTAGATAGCTCTATAAAGAAATATCAAAGCAGTGTAAAATCTGTAGAAGAAGCTGAGAAAGAAAAAGCTTTAAAAGAATATTTGGAATCTCCAGAAGGAAGAGAAGCTATTGCAACTCAAAAAGAAGCATTCGCAGCTTTGGAAAGAGAAAACAAAGGCAAAAAACTTCCAACTAAAGATTCAGGGAAAAAATAGAAAGAGGATAGATTATGGATCAAAATTATTTAATACCAGCGAATACTAAAAAATCTAAGCTTATACTAGGTTTTTTCACTCCAATTGATTTAATTATTTTTGGTGTCGGTGTTACAATTACGGTAATTATGTTATTAATATTTCAAGGAATGACTTTTAATATGGCTATATTAATACTAATGCCAGCACTAATTTCTGGCTTCCTAGTCATTCCCGTTCCTAATTATCATAATGTCTTGCAATTAATTACAAATATTGTTACATTTATAATGAATAGAAAGAGGTATTATTGGAAAGGCTGGTGTTATAAAGATGGCGAAAAATAAAAAAGAAGAATTATCAAGTAAATGGAGTGAAGATTGGGTTCCATTAAAAAATATAATGAATGGAATGATTCAATTAGAAAATGGTGAGTATGTAACCGGTGTGAAAGTAGCGCCGAGAAACATTTTTATATTGGATACTGGAACTAGAGATAATGTGATTTATCAATTAAGAAATTTTTACAATGCAATTAATTTTGAATTTTGGCTCATTGTAGCTGATCGTCCAGTAGATATAAATGTTTATCTTTCCCAACTTCAAATTCTTTACAATCAAGCAACTAATCCAATTACAAGAAAGTTGATTACTCAAGATATTAATAAAGCTAATATGTTTATGAGTGCTGAATATAATGTTGTGGATACAGAATATTACATTTTATTTAAAGAAAGAAGAATGGATGTTATTCAAAAAAGATTACATACGTTAATTAGCAATTTAGCTAACTGTGGATTAAATAGTCAGCAAACAAGTAATAATGATTTACGAGTTATTTTAGATAATTTCTTTAATGGTGGTCAAGCCACAACTTTTAGTGGGATGGTGAGTCCATAATGAATTTAAAAGCACAAATTGCCCCTAAGGGAATTGAATTTAAACCTACAGAATTTATGATGAGTGGACGGTACTGTACAATTTTAACTATTGTAAGTTATCCAAAATTCATTCAGCCTGGATATTTAGCAAATTTAACAAATCTTTCCGGAATAAAAGTAGTGGCCAAACATATACCTATCGAATTATCTACTTTACAGAGAATGATTAATAAAGAAATTGCTGATTTAAAAACTCGTTATCAAAGTGAACATGATAAAACAATTCAAGAACGAATTCGTCAAGACTATGAATCACTAGAACAATTTATCTCCATGTTAGTGGCCACTCAATCAAGAATTTTTGATTTTCAGTTACATATTTTGATTTCTGCAGAAACCAAAGATGATATGGAAAATAAAAAAATGCAAGTTCGAAATTATATTGATGCTTTAGGTATGCGAGGAATACCTTTGATGTTTGAACAAGAAAAAGTCATTAAATCAATGATTCCAATCTTTCCAAAACAAGACATTGAAGACCGTGTTGGAGCTCCAATACCATCGGTTACTATTGCAGCAATGTATCCTTTCATATTTGACAGTATCAAAGACCCAGGAAATAGTACTCTTTTCGGCGTAGATTTCTCAGGTGGAGTAATTTTATTTAATCAATTTTTATATCAGATAAAAAAAGAAAACAACCGAAATAATGCCAATGTAATTATTCTTGGTGCTTCTGGATCTGGAAAATCTACTGCTGCAAAATTGTTACTTCGAAGTCATATTCGAAATGAATACAAACTAGTTTGTATAGACCCAGAAGGTGAATTAGAAGAAATGGCCTTGTCAATGGGAGGAGACTTCTTAGACCTTGGTAAAGGTGGCGAATTCGGAATGGTAAATCCTCTTGAAATTGTCATCGATGCTGATGAAGAAGAAATCAATCAAGGATTAGGATACACCGTTTTAACAAGAACCATTCAACAATTAAAAGCGTTTATGAAATATTATTCGCCTGATATCGAGGAAGACGTTCTAACCATGTTTAGCGAAGTAGTTCAAGATACTTATAAAAGATATAAAATTGATTATGATACAGATTACACCAAATTCACGAGCGAAGATTATCCAACGTTTGACGATGTTTATGCAACGATAAAAGGAAGACTTTTATCTATGACAGAACGAACTCATGAACGTGATGTCATGGAACGACTAGAGTTAAAAATTCGTCCATTAGTTAAAGAACTTCGTTATTACTTTACGGGGCATACAACTTTAAATATTCAAAGCGATTTTATTGTTTTTAATATTAAAGAATTAATGACAGCTGATGAAAATGTTCGTAATGCTTTATTCTTTAACATATTAAAATATGCTTGGGGATTATGTCTCGACCCAACAGTAAATACGGTTATGTGTGTAGATGAAGCTCATGTACTTTTATCAACAAAAAATGAACTTGGTGCTGAATTTTTAGCCCAAATTCAACGTCGTAGTAGAAAATACAATACAGGAACAATTATCATAACTCAACAACCTACAGACTTTGCTGCACCTAGTGTTATTGTTCATGGAAAAGCAATATTTGATAATGCTTCGTATTATCTAGTCATGGGACTAAGAAAACAAGCTGTAGATGATTTAGCAAAACTAATTGATTTAAACGAAAGTGAAAAAGATAGTATAAAATACTACAATCAAGGAGAGGCACTATTCGTTTGTGGAAACAGAAGAATGAGAATTAACATAATAGTTACGCAAGAAGAACTAGATTCATTTGGCTCTGGTGGGGGACTATAATAAAAACAAAGAAGATTTAGAAAAATATTAAATCTTCTTTTTATTATTGTGAACCATCTGGGATTCACTTCAAAAATCTCTTCTTTTTAAATTAAAATATGTAAATAATACTGTGAAATTGACACTTAAAAAGAAATTTATGATATACTTGAATAAATAGAAAGAGGCTTATATATGAACGAAAATATCGAAGAATTTATTCTAAAATTAGAACCTATATTAAATGAACGTGACGAGAAAATAAAAAAGCGTGAAGAATTAATTAAAGATGTAAACGATTTTATAAATTTATTACCAGAATTAAATGGAGTAATTACGGATTTAGAAAAACAATTTCTTCAAACAAATGATGTGAAAATAAAAGCAGAATTAGATTCATATTTAAAAGAAAGAATGGCTTATTATGATACAATAAAAGCTTTTACAAAAGAAGCATTGAATATTAAAGAGGAATTAGAAGCAATTCCTGAAGAGATAAGAGATAGTGAAGAAAAAATCACTCATTTACTATATCAGAGAAGAGAAAACGTAAAAAAGATAGAATACTACGAAAATCAAGAAGTATTAGCAAATGAAGAAGAAGAGAAAGATTATGAAAAATCTTTGGAGGCATTAGAAAAAATTGATGAAGAAATTTTAAAAAATTATCAATTTTTAACTGAAGAAGATTTAGCAAGTGAAGAAATAACTCCAGAAATCACTCAAGAAACAGAAGAGTTGTTAATTCCATTATCTACTCCAAACGAAACTGAAAATTTGCTCAAAGAACGCGATTCAATATTAGAATCTTTAAAAGAAATTGAAAATACTTCTGGTCGTAAAATAACCTATAAAGATACATATCAAAACCAATCATATTCTAAAAGAATCCCTCGTCATCTGCGAGGAAAATATGGAATCTTAATGAGCAAATTAAAAAAAGTTGAAAAAATTCTAAATAAGGACTATTTACCTAAAATCGAAATTGATGGAGATTTGTTCGATACAATGTCTAAAAATCAAAAAATTCAATATTTAGCAAATTTAATGCTTCAAATTGAAGTTTTTGCAGATAAAAGTTTACTTCCTTGTATTGCAAATGGCAAAAAGATTCCTTTTGAATACAAAGAAATTTATGAAGAACTGGTTAAAAATATCAAAAAATTAGAGCAAGAAAAAACAAGCTATTATCGATATGCCATTGACTGGCGTGCTTATGAAAAATTAAATGTTACTGAAAAACTAGATTATATTGATGATTTAGCAAGTAAAATAACAAATAATTTTATAGATAATCCAGCAAGTGTTCTTTGGAATGGAAAAAAATATATTTTAGATCAAAAAGATGTTCCATTATTTTGGAAAGTAATCGAAATGTTCGAACAAGTAAAAAAAGAATGTCAAGATAAAGTAAAAGAGTTTGAACAAGAGCAGGAAAAAATTTTAAATCATTCGACAACTACAGAAGTAGAAACAATAAGTTTAAATAATGAGCTTAGAACCCTTCCAAAAACTTCTTTTAAAGATTTTATTCAAAATGAAATGGCTATTCAAGCAATTAAGGAATCTCAAAGAAAAATGGGACAAATTATTTTTGACGAGGAATATTATGAATCTTTAGATAAAGAAGAAAAAATTAATTATTGTAAAGATTTAATTAACCAAATTATTTTAAAAGAATGTAAAAATCCAGTTAAGCTTTTTATGGACGGACAAACCGTAGAAATAGATTCTATGTACACAGAACCATTTACAAAGGCTACTTCAAAACTTCTTGAATTTAAACAAGAAAAAACAAAAACAGATACAGATATCATAATAGATGAAGAATATGTTAAAACATTAACAGAAGAAGAAAAGTTAGAATACTACATGATTCTAATACAGGATATTTGTTCTAAACCAATTACTGAAGAAATGTCTCAAGAAATGCAAGGAAACATCTATTATTTTGATAAAAAGTATTCCTTACTTATGGAAGTATTAATAAATAGAATAGCTGCCATTCATGAGAAATTATCTGAACCAGTTAAAGTGGAAAAAGTTGAAAAACCTAAGAAATTAGATAAAATCAAAAAATTCTTAAAAAAGAAAGCGGTTCAAATTGCTTTATCTGTCAGTGCATTAGTAGCCGTTGCGGGAATGGGATATCAATTAGGAAAGCAAAAAGCAAATACGGTAGAAGAAGTTATAATAGAGACTCAAAAAGAAAGTAATAATAAAGCTTTAAATGATTTAGAGCCAATCATTATAGATAATGTGGATACACTTGCTGAACCTGCTCAAAATATAGAGAAAGAAGAGCAACCTGAATTAAAAACAAATTTTACCTTAAAGGAAAATTCAGCAATATATACAAATACCGATTTAAGTGAACCATTAACACCAGCTTATCAAAATGATTCTTATCGAATCGTGGCTGAACATTATCAAATGCCAGATGGAACAATAGTAACCGTTAATTTAGAAGAGAATAATAGACAAGAAAAGATTGATAGCATTCTATCTTCTGGAGGAGTTTTACAAAGTGTTTCTGGTGTAGCTAAAAGTGGAGAAGAAGATTATTTAGAAAATAAAATTCCAACAGGTGTATTTGATGTAAATACAATTAATTTACAAGGAGACATGGATAATCAAATAAGTGATTTAGAAGACCAAGAATTAGGAGGAAGAAGTAGATAATATGAATTATGAACTATATGATATTTTAACAATTGAAAATAAAAAATATATAATTTCATCCATGAGTATTGAAGGAAAAAATATATATTATTTGCTTTTAGAAATTGATGACCAAGAAAATGTAAATCCTAAAAATGCAAAAATTTATAAACAATTAACGGTAAATAATCTTGAGCCAGATAAGCTTTATCCAGTTCTTGATGAAGAAGAACTTTCAACAGTAACAAAATCTTTATATGATGCAATGCAATTTGATTTAAAAGAAAAATAAAAAAAGGCAAAGAAGAAATTTCTTGCCTTTTTTAAGTGAGAATAAAGGAATGCTTTCAGAAAAACTATGGTCCCGTTGGTCCGGTTGGTCCAGTAGCACCTGTTGGTCCCGTTGGTCCGGTTGGTCCAGTAGCACCTGTTGGTCCCGTTGGTCCAGTAGCTCCAGCAGTACCTTGAGGTCCAGTAGGTCCGGTAGCGCCCGTTGGTCCTGTAGGTCCAGTTGCTCCAGTAGCTCCAGTAGTTCCGGCAGTACCTTGAGGTCCAGTAGGTCCAGTAGCACCCGTTGGCCCCGTAGCACCTGTAGGTCCAGTAGCTCCTGTTCCAGTAGGTCCCGTTGGTCCAGTAGCACCTGTTGGCCCAGTAGCACCAGTAGGTCCAGTTGCACCTGTTCCTGCAGGTCCTGTTGCACCCGTAGGTCCCGTTGGTCCAGTAGCTCCAGTAGTTCCGGCAGTACCTTGAGGTCCAGTAGGTCCTTGAGGAATTGTTAAATTAAGCGAATAAGCATTACCACCTAAAGAATTGATAGAAGCAGCAGCAGTTCCACCAGGTGCTCCAGTAGTTACAGTACCAATGGATAAAGTAATCGCTGGCCCAGTCGCACCGGTAGGTCCTGTAACACCCGTTGGTCCTGTAGCTCCAGCAGGTCCCGTAGGTCCTGTAGCGCCCGTTGGCCCAGTCGCACCTGCAGGCCCCGTAGCTCCTGTTCCGGCTGGTCCAGTAGCACCTGTTGGTCCTGTAGGTCCTGTTGTTCCAATTCCACTCGGTCCAGTAGCACCTGTTGCTCCTTGTGGGCCAGTAGGTCCGGTTGGTCCAGTAGCTCCAGCTGGAATAACAAAATTTAAAACAGCATTTTGATTCGTTCCAGCATTAACAACAGATGGTGAACTTCCAGGTAATCCTTCAGTAGTTGTACCTACAGCAATAGTTGTAGGTCCGGCAGGCCCCGTAGGTCCAGTCGGTCCTGTAATAATCCTTGGGCTACAGCAACACCCTTGATTAGGATGTTTCTTTTGATAATCTTGGACGAAATCGAATGCTCTTTGATAATCACAATTATTATTCATAACCATACTCCTTTCTATATAAGCATATGATGAAATAGAAAAAATGCCTGTACTTTTTACTATTTTTTTGATATTCTTAAAAGAAGTGAAGGAGTTTTTGTATGAAGTTAATTATTAAAGATTTAAAGAAAAATTTTGAAAAAAAAGAAGTACTAAAAAACATAAACTTTACTTTTGAAAGTGGTAAAATCTATGGTTTATTAGGAAGAAATGGTGCTGGAAAAACAACACTTTTTAATTGTTTAAATGAAGATTTAGATATAGACTCAGGAGAATTTTATTTAGAAACTGATAAAAAAATAAAAATAGAAGCTCAAGATATCGGATATGTGTTATCTACTCCTAATGTTCCAGAATTTTTAACTGGACGTGAATTTTTAAAGTTTTTTATCGAAATAAATCAAGAACGAATCGAGAATCAAAAAACAATTGATGAGTATTTTGACTTAATAAAAATAGAAGTAGAAGATCGTGATAAATTATTAAAAGATTATTCTCATGGTATGAAAAATAAAATGCAAATGCTAGTAAATATTATTATGAATCCAAAAGTTCTTTTATTGGATGAACCATTAACAAGTTTTGATGTTGTCGTAGCTGAAGAAATGAAAAACTTACTTAAAAGTATCAAAAAAAATCATATTATTATTTTTTCAACTCATATTATGGAACTAGCTTTAGATTTATGTGATGAAATTGTTTTATTAAATAAAGGCGTTTTAGAACATGTAGATAAAAAGACAAACAAAGATGAATCTTTAAAAGAAAAGATTATCGATGCTTTAAAAGAGGAGTAGTTATGTTTAAATCATTTTGTATTTCATTTCGTTTAAAAAATGTCTATCGAGTAAATAGCATTATTTATTCTTTAAAACAACTTCCTCTTATTAAAAAAATTTTACCAAGCAGTTTATATAAAAATAAAGGAATAAAAATTTTTGGAAATATTATAAGTATATTATTAGAAATTTTAAATATTTTTCTAGGAAAATTTCTTTATTTATGGTTGATGATTTTTACATTTCTAAGTATGTATCAAACAAATGGTAAAGAGACATTCCTTCATTTATTTTTCTTTTTAACATTAGCAGGCGCGATTTTAAATACATATATGTTCAATCCAACAAAAGATAAATATTATGCGATGATTATAATGAATATGGATGCAAGAGAATATACACTTAGCAATTATATTTATGCCATGGGTAGAACTTTCATTGGCTTTTTACCATTTACTCTTCTTTTTGGCTTTCTCGTGGGATTGCCACCTTGGTTAAGTATAATTTTACCGTTATTTGTTTGTTCAGCCAAAATAATAATGTCAGCAATCAATTTAAGAAAATACGTGAAAGAAAGAAAAGTCATAAACGAAAATAATCCTCCAAAAAGTTATTGGATTTTTGTTTTCATTTTCCTACTTTGTGCTTATGGAATCCCATTCTTAAAAATAACAATAAATGAGACACTATTTTGTATTCTACTAGCTACAAGTATAGGACTAAGTATTTTTTCATGGATTCAACTATGGAAGTTTCCTTATTATCGAAAAGTTTACAAAGATCTTTTATCTAACAACAACATCTACATCGTGAATGCAAACAATAAAACTGAAATCGCACGGGTTTCTTCCTTAAAAAATATTGAATATAATGAGAAATTCACAAGTAATAAAAGCGGCTTTGCTTACTTTCATGATTTATTTGTCAAACGTCATCGAAAAATTTTGACTTTAGCTATTAAAAAACAATCAATAGTTTTACTTTTCTTATTCATATTGGCTGTCATAGCTCTTTTAATGAATAAAGATATTCATCAAGAAATCAACAATTTGTTATTGACGTATTTACCATATTTTGTTTTTATTATGTATCTTTTAAACAGAGGACAAACCGTTACAAGTGCGATGTTTTTAAATTGTGACCACAGTATGCTAACATACAGAATTTACAGAACACCGAAGGTAATTTTAGGAATTTTTAAAGAACGTCTAAAAACATTAATTTTTCTGAATTTAATCCCTGCTAGTATATTGGGAATTGCACTACCAGTACTTTTATTTATCACGGGAGGAACCGATAATCCATTAAACTATATCGTATTATTTGTTTCCATAATTGCTATGAGTATTTTCTTTTCTGTTCACTATCTAGTGATGTATTATTTATTACAACCTTATAATGTAGAAACGGAAATGAAGAGTAGTACGTACAGTGTAGTTCAATTTTTGACGTATTTTGTTTGTTATTTCATGATTGACTTACATTTACCAACTCTTTACTTTGGAGCATGCTTAATTCTATTTTGTGTTCTATATTCAGTTCTATCTTTATTCATAGTATATCGTTTAGCCCCAAAAACATTTAAATTACGCAGATAAATAAAACACTTAAAATGCTTTGATAAATTCGGTAAAGAAAGAATGTTTTATAAGAAATTTTGGTATCACTTAAAATTCCCTTTATTTGTAAATGGATGGAAAGCCCTCCAAAACTAATAAAGAAGATGGCCAAAATCTCTTTTAATTTATAAGAAGTATCTGCATTTACTAAGGTATTTAGTCCTTGACTGATTTCAAAAATTCCAGAAAAAATTGGGATATGACATGGATTAAGAATTTGATTCAAAATAAAGAAAATAGTCACAGTTCCTAGAATAAAAAGAAGCGTATTCATAGCTTTCTTAATACTTTTTGAAAAGAAAACGCCAAAATCCTCTCGTGGGTTAGGTTGCATATTTTGCAGAGTAATGTTCTTCTTTCGTAAGCAAAAACCTAAAATCAAATTGATAACATAAGGTAAAAGAATAAGTTTTAAAACCGTAGGTAAATCATTTGGAAAAATTAAAGAAAGCATTGTATATAAAAACAAAGGATTACTAAAAAAAGAAAAAGCAAGAACATGACTAGCTTCTGTGACAGATAAATATCCTTGTTCATGTAAATTTTTAATGGTATATGCATTGGCAGGAGAACCTGAGAAAGAAGAAATAAAAAAAGCAAAAGCTCCATAAGGACTAGTATGAAATACCCTTTGAAAAACAGGACCAATCCATTTACACAAAAGATCTGGCAGGTCAAAATAGATAAATAAATCACTTAAGACCATCATTGGAAACAAAGATGGAAAAAGCCGAGTAATAAAGAGTTCACAAGAAGATAAAATGGCATCGTGTATTGCCTGGTTATTTTTAAAAAGAATAATCGTAAAAATCGTTAAAAAAAGTAAAGGGCCTTTATTTTGTTTCATAGTAAACTATATGACAAGAAAAGATTTTTTTGCCAGAGTTTTTGTCAAGATTTGTCAATTTTTTCTTGGAGTTTTTCATAATAAAAGAAAATTTGCTATAATGTTATAGTGGAGGATAAAATGGCTAAAAAATTTATTGAATCAGGTAAACGTTTTATAAAAGAAAATTATAAATTTTTTATTGTATTAGTTCTAATTCTTATCATTTTTGGAGTACAATTGCCTTATAAAATTTATACACCAGGAGGTATGGTAAACTTAAGTGAACGAATAAGTGTCGAAGGCGGATATACATCTGAAGGAGAGCTTGGAATGGCTTATGTTTCGATGGTAAAAGGAAGTGTTCCATTTCTTCTACTATCTTATATTATACCGGACTGGGATATTGTACCAGATAGTGAAATCACTTATGATAATCAAAGTTTTGAAGAAACGATTAAAGCAGATCAAATTGCTACTCAGCAGTCCATTGATTCAGCAATCATCTCTGCTTACAAAGAAGCTGGAAAACCTGTAACGGTGGAAAGTGAAAAGGTAAATATCACGTATATTGAGAATGCTGCAGATACGGATTTACAACTTTTTGATCAAATATTACAGATTGATGGAAAGGAAATTAAAAGTACGGAGGATTTAAGAGCAATAATCAACTCTCATCAAGCTGGAGATACGTTAACGATTAAAGTACTAAGAGATGAAGAACAAAAAGAGTGCTATGCCAAAATCTATCAAAGCAAAACAGGATTAAAAATTGGCATTGCCATCACAGTAACTTACAATTATAAAGAAGATCCAGTTGCCTCAATAGAAATGAAGCAAAGTGAATCTGGCCCTTCGGGTGGTTTAATGATGAGTTTGGCTATTTATGATGCTTTAACCGAAGAAGATATTACAAAAGGAAAAAAAATTATTGGTACAGGAACAATAGATGTTGAAGGAAATGTTGGGGAAATAAGCGGTGTAAAATATAAACTGATTGGAGCCGTTCATGAGAAAGCCGAGGTTTTCTTAGTTCCAGAAGGAAATTATGAAGAAGCCAAAAAAGTAAAAGAAGAGAAAGGATACGACATCGAATTAATATCTGTAAGTACCTTAAAAGAAGCTATAGAAGCTTTATCAAAAATATAAAAATGTATAAAAATTGAAATCTTTTCGCATAACTAATGTGAAAGGATTTTTTTATGGCAAAATACAAAGTAGAATTAACTGGCGTGAATACCAGTGAACTAAAAGTTTTAACAAATGAAGAACAAATGAAATTATTTGAAGAATTACGAGCAGGAAATGAGGCAGCCAAAGAAGAATTAGTAAATGGAAATTTAAAACTTGTTTTAAGTGTCTTGCGAAAATTTCAAAATACCAAAAGTAATATGGATGATTTATTTCAAGTGGGAGTAATTGGATTAATTAAAGCCATTGATAACTTTGATCCATCCCTAAATTTAAAGCTTTCAACTTATGCAATACCTTTAATTGTCGGGGAAGTAAAAAGATTTATTCGCGATAATCAAAGTTCAGTTCGAGTAAGCAGGGGTATGAAAGATTTTGCATATCAAATATTAGGATTTAAAGAAAAATTTTTACAAAAAAATGGCTACGAACCAACCTGTGAAGAAATTGCCCGGTATTTTAATACCTCAATTTTTCAAATTTCCTATGCATTAGACAGCTTAAAAGAGCCTGTAAGTATTTTTGAACCTGTTTATAATGACGGAGGCGAGCCAATCTATTTAGCCGATCAACTAGCAGATACTAAAGAAAGAAATGAAGAAAGAGATATGCATATTCTTTTAAAAAAAGCATTAAATAAAATTCGAGATAGGGATAGAAGAATTTTAATTGAAAGATATATTATAGGTAAAACGCAAATGGAAATTGCTAAAAAATTAAATATAAGTCAAGCACAAGTTTCAAGAATTGAAAAAAATGCAATTAAAAGTTTAAAAAGGATTATGAAATAAGAAGAAATCAAAAATTTAAAGAGATTTCTTCTTTTTCTTTTCAAAAAAATTCTATATAATATATTCTGAAAGAAGGGATACTATGCCTGAAATAGCTGAAGTAGAAACGGTAAGAAAAACCTTAAAAAAAAGAATTTTACATAAAAAAATTGTGGACATAAAAATATTTTATATGCCTATTGTATTAAATAAAGAAGAAGAGTTAAAAGAAAATTTACTGGGTAAGGAATTTATAGACATCCAAAGAATAGGTAAGTGGTTGTTATTTGAAACAGATACGCATTATCTATTAAGTCATTTAAGAATGGAAGGAAAGTACTTTTTAAAAAAAAGAAATGAACCTATAGAGAAACATGAACATGTTGAAATTTTGTTTGAAGACGGTTTAAGTATGCGATATCATGATACTAGAAAATTCGGAAGAATGAAATTGGTTAAAAAAGAAGAACTTTTTGAATTTGAAGGAATACGAAAACAAGGAATTGAACCTCTTAGTAATAAACTTACCAAAGAATACTTGTTTTCCAAAATTTCAAAAAAATCTTTACCTATAAAAACAATTTTACTTGACCAAACCATCATCAGCGGACTTGGAAATATATACGCAGATGAAGTATTGTTTGATGCTAAAATACTTCCAACAAAAAAAGGAAAAGACATGACTTTAGAAGAATGTGAAAAGATTAAAAATTCATCAAAGAAAATTATCGAAGCAGCGATTGAAATGGGTGGGACTACGATTAGAAGTTATACAAGTTCTTTAGGCGTTACAGGAAGATTTCAACAAAATTTAATGGTTCATAAACGTGAAAATGAAAAATGTAAACGATGTGACCAACCGATAAAAAGAATAAAGGTAGGAGGAAGGAGCACGTATTATTGTGAAAACTGTCAAAAATAAAAAAGAAATATTTATGTATTATTATCATTTACTTGGAGATGAAAAATTTGCTTTAGAATATGCAAAGTATTTGAAAGCTCCATCTTTATTACGATTACAAAAAATCAGTTATTTTTGTTATGTAGATTATGCATCTAAAAATGTATTTGATTTTAAAGAACATATCACACGCTTTGACCATTCATTAACTACTGCATTGATAACCAAGAAATTTACTTCTTCTAAAAAAGAAATATTAAGTGGACTTTTTCACGATATAGCCACTCCTTGCTTTTCCCATGCGATTGATTATATGAATGAAGATTGTACTCATCAGGAAAGTACAGAAGAATATACAGAATATATTTTAAAAAAAGATAAATATTTATTGAAATGTTTAAAAGAAGATAACATCGATGTAGAAGATTTAGTTTATTTTAAACAATTTTCTTTAGTAGATACAGAACGACCAAAGTTATGTGCAGATCGACTTGATGGAATTATTTTACCAGGTATTTTTTGGACTCAAAATGTTACTCCAAAAGATATTCAAAATATAGTTTCATCTTTAGAAGTATTTAAAAATGAGGAAGGTCAAAAAGAATTAGGCTTTACATCTTTGCAGGTGGCTCAGAAGGTAATGGAAGTTAGTGATGCAATCGATGACTTCACGCATTCTCCATATGATAATTTTTTAATGACTTTGCTTGCCCGAATAACTAAATTAGCAATTTCTAAAAAATATATTACATATGAAAGTTTATATTTCTATACAGAAGAAGAATTGATTCAAATTTTAAAAAATACAAAAGATACAGACATCCTCTCTATGTTAAACGAGTTTTTGAATGTGAAAAAAGAAGAAATCCCAAATAAAGAAAATCCATTAATTAAAAAAAGGGTTTTAAATCCAATAGTAAATGGTGAAAGACTCTATAGAATTTGAAAAAAGTAAAAAGTCGTGTTAGGTATACGAATAAAAAATATTCTGAATTGTCAATAAAATTACTTTTTTAGAATATTTTATAGTAGGAAGATGATTTTTCTTCAAAAAGAAAGGCTAACTATTAAAAGTCAAGCACTTTTTAAAAGAAAATAAAAATTG
>CAMLWN010000014.1 GCA_946490195.1 uncultured Mycoplasmatota bacterium | reverse complement strand
AAAAATCTTATTACCATAGATTGGTATCTTTACACAAAGTTTTTTACACTCTCAATTGATTTCTTTTTTTATATGATAAATATAAAATGTGTGCAATTTTTTTCATCTCCATATTGAATTTAAATTACTACTTTTCACTTGCCTCTTTTCTACTTTTTAAATAATCGTGTAAAGAAATAGCTACCTCTTTAGGTAAAATCTTTGAAAGTTCTTCTAAAGATGCATTTTCCATTTTGGTAACGCTTCCAAAAGTTTTAATAAGTTCTTTTTTTCTTTTCGCACCAATTCCAGGAATATTATCTAAAACACTACTAATACTTCCTTTACTTCTAACTGTTCTATGATAAGTAATCGTGTATCTATGTACTTCATCCTGCATTCTCGTTAAATAATGAAAAACATTTGAATCTTTCTGAATATCTATCAACTCTAAAGTATCTCCATCTACCAAATCATTCGTCCGGTGTTTATCATTTTTCTTTAAGCCACATACTTTAATCGGTAAATTTAACGCTTCTAAAACTTCTTTACAAGCATGAATTTGCCCAACACCACCATCGACAATAATTAAATTAGGAAGTTCAGTTTTTTCAACTAAAGCTCTTTGATATCTTCGATATATGACTTCGCGCATCATTCCATAATCATCATTTTTGTCAAAACTAATTTTATATTTTCGATATTCATTTTTTGCTGGCACGCCATTTTTAAAAACAACCATTCCAGAGACACTCCAGTCACCAAATAAATTGGAATTATCAAATAAATCGATTCGATCTAAAGTATCCAAATGCAAAATTTTTCTTAATTCCTCATTTGCATCCTCAGTAAAATACTCTTTCTTCAAGACAAGCTCTAATTCATTTTCTAAATTGATACGTGCATTTTCAGTTGCCATCTCCACCAATTTTTTCTTCTGCCCTTTCTGAGGTACAACAAGTTTATTTTCAAAATAATTTTGTAAAACAGAAGAAGCAATCTCTTCAGAAACTAAAATTTCTTTAGGAATTTCATGACGAGCATAAAATCTTGTAATATAAGAATCCATTTCTTCTTCTAAGTCACTAACAACAGGAAACAAATCTGTGTGTCCACCCACTATTTTACCATTTCTTATAAATAAAATTTGAACAGAAATATATCCATTATTAAAATAGTAACCAATACAATCCCGATTTGTTAAATCTTGTAAAGTAATTTTTTGTTTAGATAATACAATATTGATATAATCTAATTCCTTTTTTAATTCTAAAGCAAGTTCGAAATTTAAAGCTTTGCTATAACTATCCATTTTTTCTAAAATTTTATCTTTTAAAATCTTATCATTACCATTTAAAAATCCTAAAATATCTTCTTGCATTTTTTTGAGTTTTTCCTGGTCAATATTTTTTTCACAATACCCTAAACATTCACCTATATGATAATAAAGACAAACTTTTTTGGGATTTCCATCACACTTTTTTAATGGATAAAGACGATTTAACAAATTCACAATCCTTCTTGCAGCATAAGCATTAGGATAAGGCCCAAAAAGTTTTTTATGATCTTTTTTTCGAATTTGTAAATATCTTGAAACTTTAAGTTTAGGATAAGGTTTTTCTATATATTCAATATAAGGATAGCTTTTATCATCTTTTAATAAAACATTATATTTAGGATTATATTGTTTGATTAAATTAATTTCTAATAAAAGAGACTCTAACTCCGTAGCGGTAACAATGTAGGTAAAATCAGCGATCTCACTTACCATTTTAGCTGTTTTTCCGGTTTGGGTTCGATTAAAATAAGAATTTACTCGTCGATGTAAATTTTTAGCTTTTCCAACATAAATAATGATTCCATCTTTATTACGCATCTGATAACTTCCTGGTTTATTAGGTATTTGAGCTAATTTTTCTTTGAACATACTTCCACCCCATTTCTTTTTTTCCTTATCTAAAGACACGGTTATATTATACCCTAATCTTTATAATATTTACTATCTGTCAAGAGAAATATCAACTTGATTTTCAAATAAAATAGTTGTTGCTATCGGATCACCTTGAACATAACCAAGTTTTTCGGCTTTTTTTTGCAATAGTTCATAATGCCTATCCACTTCAAAATACGATACACCATCCATTTTTATCTCACCATATATCGCAATTCCATATTCACTTGTCATATTTGCATCTAAATAAATTCCAGGATTGTTCTTAATCATTATATTAAATTTTTCTAATAATGTTTCAAAGGTATATCTCTCATCTAATATTTTTTTTAGTTCTTCTCCATTTGATTTTCCATCTCGCAATCCTAATATATCCCCAAAACTTGCTTTATTCTTTAAAACATTATCAAAAGGAATCAAGTAAACTCGATTTTTTCCTTGACAAAATTTTTCTGCTAATCTTCTAGCCCTTTGTAAAGCTTCTTCTTTATACTCCATAGGAAAATAAACATATTGTGATATTTGGTATTCTAAAACTCGAATATAGTAATCAACTTCCTTTTCGCCATATATAGGTTCTAACGGTAATTCATGAGTTACCGAACACTGAAAAACATCTTCAAAAATTCCTGCTGGAAAACTTTGTGATGCATAATTCAATTCTACAGTTCCTAGAAGCGAAGTATAAAGTATAGACAAATTATTATCTGAAAAATTTGTTTCTTTATTAAAACAAGCTGAAATAAATTTTGCATCTTCTATATCTTGCATAGATAGCTTCAAATAGGATAAACCTTTTTGCTCTATTTGCTCATTAAAATAAGAACTTACTCCACTAGCCAAATACGGCATTGGTTGTTCAAGATTGTAATTCATCAAAAAATTTATAAACTCAGTAGAAGATGTTATTCGATCATATTGTTGTTGAATTTTTAAATTTTTAGTTAATTTACCAGTTTTACTTTTCAAATAATTTAATAATAATAATTTTAAATAATCTGCTTTATTCATAATACGCCTCTTTAACTGATTTTATCAAAATTTAAAACTAAAGTCTATAATTCCTGCATGTACAAATATATTTTAAAAAGTTAATATAACTAGATTTTGACAATCAATTTTACCTAAAAAGATTGCTATAATAAAACAAACATTGTATCATAAATTCAAGGTGATATAAGTGAAACTTTTACAATCTGCAGAAATAGAAATCAAAAAATCAAAATTTATTGCTTATTACTATGAACTAACAACCAAAGAAGAAGCAAAAAGAATATTCGATACATTAAAAAAAGAACATAAAAAAGCACGACATATTCCCTATGCATATATTTTAGAAAATACAGCTTCAAAAAGCGACGATAAAGAACCCAGTGGTACAAGTGGTATGCCTATTTATCAAGTTTTGGAACAAAGAAATGTAAAAAATCGGGCGATTTTCGTTGTTCGTTATTTTGGAGGCACTAAACTAGGAGCTGGTGGACTTACAAGAGCCTATAGAGAAGCAGCAAATAAAGCCATTAACACTTCAAATACATCTTTAAAATAGATTGAGATTTAGAAAAAAACTGAATGAATTCTTCCTCAAGTTCTTTAGGGATTAAAAGATTCTTTTCTTCTTTGATTTCTTTCAAAATCTTTTTTATTTCAAAAAGGCAAGCTTTTTCTACAAAAAACTGAAATACTTCATCATTTTGAATCCTTTCTACAACGACATCATCTCGTAAAGATAACTGATAACAAAAAGGAACACGCAAAAAATATCTATGAGGCAATCGACATTCTGTTGCATAATCTACTAAATATCCTAAAGAAATGTTTTTACCTTTTTTAGTAATCAAAAGTTCATGAATAAGTCGATCATCTTCATTAGTCAAAAGCTCACGAATAAAAAACGCTTTAGTTTGAGAGATAATCGGTTCATCCGGAAAATCCTGTTCAAAAAAATCTAAAATTTTCAAATCCCGAACCGAAACAGTACCATAAAAATGTTTATCCTCGAGATATTTTTTCCAAGTTTGATAATTCACTTCTTTCTCTACCATATACTTACTAGCTAAACCTTGAAACACTTTTTCGTCTTTATCAATTCCCATAGCTAGTTCATAGTGAACCGTCTCTAAACCAAAGTATCTACTTACTTTTTCCCCCACTAATTCAGCAAGCAAAGAATAAAAATCTCCCACAGTTTTAAAATAATAAATATTTTCCTTTTCTTTAAGCCAAAGCCCTGAAATAGTAGCCTTATAATTATCTTTTTTTATATCTGGAATAAATTCATTTTGTAATGTTACAAGTTTTTTAGAAAATTCTCCAAAATCTACTAAATGAGCATTTTGAAAGCACCATAGCAAATCCATCTAAAAATCCCCTCTTTTTTGCCTATCTATTCTACAAGTTTTTTCATATTTGTCAAATATAGTAGAAAAATGATTGTCAAACAAGAAAAAATCTGTTAGAATTATACATGATTTAACGAAGAAAGGAGACAATTATGGCTAATATTAAGAGTTCAAAAAAGGCAATCAAAACAATTGCTAAAAGAACAGAAAACAATCATGAACTAAAAGCTCGTGTAAAAAATTGTATTCGTAACTGTGATAAAGCAATTGAAGCTGGAGATAAAGAAACTGCTCAAAAACTCCTTGCTGATGTACAAAGATATATGGACCGTGCTTTAAGTAAAGGTCTTGTAAAAAGAAATACTGCTGATCGTCAAAAATCCAGATTAGCAAACAAAGTAAAAGAAATGGCTTAATTGTCATTTCTTTTTTTTACATTTTTATAATTTTTTTCATCATTTTCTTTCTTTTATGACTTAAAGAAAAATTATCTTCATTTTTTAAAGCTTTTTGATAATAATACTCGAGTAATTCCAAATCACTTTGCGGATTTTGAATATAGTCTCTTAAATGGAAAGCAAACAGAAAATACGAATCCAATGTATCTAAATCCAAAGAACTATTAAAATAACGAAGTTCTAAAGTCGTACCATTCAAGCAAATACAATTACCTTTCCTTCTAAGCATTGCTAAATTTCTAGTTTGTAAACATCCGGTAACTTTAAATGCAGTTAACGGCTTAATATCAAGGAAAATAGAATCTCTTATCTTTTTGTGTTCTCCTTTAGCCACATCATAAATTTCTGGTTGGAAAGCATATAAAAACTTTAAAAGTTTTTGAATATCTTCCCAATTTGTTAAAAAAGAACGATCCAAATGAATATGAAATCCCGTATATTTTGAATTTTTCTCCAAATACGCTCCTTCTTTTTTTAACACCTTTAAAAGGAATCGCAATTCTTTTAAACATTTTTGATAATCGTTCAAGATGGGTGAAACTAATTCACCTCCAAAATAAGAATTATGAATTTTTTTAGTGATATCAGGCTCATCTTTCACATGATAAAAAGTATAAGGAACTCTAGTATATTTTTCATAAAATAGAAGGCCATATTTCTCGGCTAAATAATTTAAATTTGCTCCAAAAAATTCTAATTCATAGCCAAATTGCTTGTTCACAAAATTCTCCCCCCTTTTTACATAATGTCTAATTATAGCATATTTAAGAAAAAAAGCAAATTCTAATTGAAGTAAACATCTAGATTTGATAAAATGAGATTGTGATGAATAATGAAATCTTTAATAAAAAAGCTTTTTATTCCTATTTTATGTTTATTCATCCTTTTATTTGTTTTTTTAAACGCAAATAATTGGAGCAATTTTTTAATGGAATATACGATAAATGATCCAGAAGTTTTTATTCCAACTTCAAATTCGTATGTAAAAAAAGAAAATTTTTTGTTTATTCAAAATACCGAAGATTTTCTCCCATTCAGTAAGGGAGATTTAAAAAACATATATTATACAATTGTCAATAACGGTTGGAAAGAATTTACTTTCTACTGTCCAAGCGAATATGTCCATTGTTTAGAAGATGTTAAAGAAATCAGTAATGACCAAGACCTACTTACTCATTTAAATAACTATGTTCACCCCTTTAATGGTTTTTCAAATGTAAAAACTGTTATCAGTGAATCAGGAGATATTACAGTATCCATTTCTTATTTTTATTCAGATGAACAAATTAAGGCTATCAATAAAAAAATTGATGAAATATACAAAAACATTATTACTAACGATATGGATGCCTATACAAAAATATTAACAATTCATGATTATATCATTAATAATACCAAATATGACGTAGAAAGAAATAATCAAGGAGAAAGTAATTATCATTCTTATATAGCCTATGGCCCCTTAATAGAAGGATATGCCACATGTAACGGTTATACAGATGCAATGGCTTTATTTTTAGAGAAAATGAACATTCCAAATTTTAAAGTAGCAATGACTCCAGAAGAAAACAGCAACACAGAAGGTCACGTATGGAATGCTGCTTACTTAGACAACCAATGGGTTCATTTAGATTTAACTTGGGATGACCCTGTAAGTAGTGATGGCACAGATTACTTACAACACAAGTACTTTTTAATTACAACAACACAGTTAGAAGAAGCAGATAATTCTGGCGAGGTTATTGTAACAGAACACCAATTCAAAAAAAATATTTATCCTGAATTAAAAAATTAGAAAGTATCAAAACTTCCTAATTTTTTTCTGTCTCAATATAATTTTCTACTTCTTCTACAGTCGCATGAAAATCTTCATAATTTACCTGAAACCATTGGACTGGCAATTGATGATGAAAAAATGTGTATTGCCTCTTAGCATAATGCCGAGAATTTTTTTGAATGTCAACAATAGCTTCATCCAAACTACATAAACCATCAAAATATTTATATAACTCTTTATATCCAATACCTGTTTCTAATGCTTTACTATGAATATTCATATCATAAAACTTTCGAACTTCTTCCACAAGCCCATTCTGAATCATTTTCTCTACTCTTTTATCAATAATTTCATAAAGTTTTTTTCGGTCTGTAGTAAGTCCGATATAAAGAGCCTGATATAAAGGTTTCGGTTCAACAATCTCCGTATTTTCTCTTTCCAAAAACCGAAGTAATCTTTTCCGATTATTCACATGAATCTGACAATTTTTATCTTTTTCTAAACATTTTTTTAAAAGTTCTTCATTGGATAAATGATCATAATTTCTATGACTTTTTTCTTCTAAAGAAAATCGATAATCAAATAAAGCTGCCTTTAAATAAAGTCCTGTTCCGCCAACAAAAATGATATTTCTATCTTTATATTTTTCTAACAATGCTCTAGCATCTTTTTGATAATCAAAAACCGTATAATTGATTTTTGGATCAACAAAATCAAAAAGATAATGCTCTACTCCTTCTTTTTCTTCTTCAGTAACTTTAGCAGTACCAATGTTCATCCCTTTATAAACTTGCATCGCATCACAATTTATAATAATTGCATCATATTTTTTAGCAAGTTCTACACTCATCTTAGTTTTTCCAACTCCAGTTGGCCCAACAATACACAAAATCATTTTTTCACCTACTTTTCTTTTATGGTAAAGATAAAATATAAGGATTTTCCTTTTTACCTTCACCTGCAACAATTCTTATATTTGTTTTTAAATAGACGACAGGTAAAATATCGACATAAGTACTATACGCATGACTTCCATTCACAAAATTCACATTAGCGTGAAATACAATCGTACTATTCAAAGGAGTTAAGGTCCAAGTGGATATTTTTCGATTTAACCAATCATTTGAATAACAATCCTCAAAGTTTTTCCAATTATACAAAGAAGTCTGCAAACAGGTTTCTCTATTCGTTGTACTTCCTCCACTTGTTGCATAGCCATAGTCACTTGGATACATGAAACCTACATTTCCTATCCACTCCGTTGAATGGCCTTCATAAACATCGGTTCCTCTTTCTCTTTCATAAAACATACTGGCAAGTACATCTTCATAGGTTGAACTTCTACCTAAATTCCATAAAACAGGAGAAAATAAAGCTTTAGCCTCAGCCGTTAACCCTATCGCACTAAAATCACAAGAAGTCACCGCACCATTGTTACCATATGGACATTCACCACTTCCACGGTTCCAATAGGCTCCCTCATTTAACACTTTTTGAAGAGCGCCACTACTCCAATCATTATTTCCATATTCTCCAGTATTATCAAAACTATACTTTCCTATGGATTCATCACGAATAATTTTTAAACGGGTTTCTTTTGTTCCAGTCCCATCATCAATATTATTCATAATCCCAATAATTCGCCATAACTCACCATTAAAAGAAACATAATTATTGGGATTTGCTCCAATATATCTTAAATTATTATCGGTCGTTTCATCATATGCCGATTCTTCTGGAAGTAAACTGGCATTTTCTAAAAAACACTCTGCTGCATTTTTATCATCATTACAAGCAATCAAAAAATCACTAAATGTCGGTTCTCTAAAATACAAATCGCAATGGGTTTTATATTCACTCAGCCCTTGAATAACTGGTGCCCAAAGTTTTCTATCCCACGTAACAGTCACTTAATCACTTTCTTGTCCATTAATATAGCAAACTGCCTTATCAAAAACGTAGCCTTCCTGATTATTTTTTTCTGGGAAAAAATTAATCTCCTCGTCATTCAAATAAATGGATAATTCAACATTTTCATTTATCTTCATTTGTTCTTGAGGTGTATCATTAACTAACATAATCCCTCTTCCAATAATTAGACTGATGAAAAGAATTCCTATAAAGAGTATTTTTTTCATTCCCCATCTTCTTTCTACTTTAAAAAAGTATAACATTTTCTGATTTTCAAATCAATTCATCACACGTTTAAACATTCTTTCCAAATCATAATTACTGAACTTAATAATTGTAGGTCTTCCATGCGGACAATTATATGGGTTATCACATGCGCAAAGTTCTTTTAAAAGTTCTTCTTGAGCTTCACGAGAAATATGCATATTTGCTTTAATACTCATTTTACAGGCTAAAGTGATGGCAATCGATTCGTTAAATTTCACTGGGTCCAATTTAGAAATTCCGCCGACAATTAAATCGATAATTCTTCGTATACTTTCTTCTTCATATCCTTCTCTTAACCACGTAGGATGAGCCTTAATCACAAAAGTATTCACACCAAACTCATCAATATCGAAACCCAATTCTTTCAAATGCTCTTCTTCAGCTTTTACTTTTAAAAATTCACTTCCTGATAATTCTATCGTAATTGGAAATAAAAGATTGGTCGTATGAACTTCCTTTGACTTTAAAGCTGCCATATTCCGTTCATAATTTACTCTTTCCTGAGCTGCGTGCTGATCAATAATATAAACACCGCTTTCATTCTCAGCAATAATATATGTTCCATGAGCAAGTCCTACCGGATACAAAACAAGTTCTTTCATTTCAGGATTTTCAACAATGATTTCTTCCTTAGGTTCTTCCTTTAAATTAAATTCTGTTTGAACCGTTGTAGGGATATATGCTTCCTCTTGTTCTTTAACAATATTTTCAATCACTTCTTTTGGACTGTTTTGAATTTCCGGAGTTCTTAAAAGAGCATCTGGAACTAATAAAGCATTATATAAAGCATCTTTAATCGTTTTTACAATCAACTCATACAAAACATCCATTTTTGACAACTTAATATCTTGCTTTGTGGGATGAATATTGACATCAATCAAAGTTGGATCAGTATTAATTTTTAAAACGACAATAGGAAACTTAATATCTGGTTTATATGTATAATATGCATCATTTATGGCTTTATTGATATCAAAATTTTTTACAATGCGATCATTTACCATTACAATCATATGATTTCGATTACTTTTTAAAATTTCAGGCTTACAAACATAACCATATAAATCAAAATCATCATTACTTGCTTTTATTTCAATCATTTTCGAAGAAACTTGTAATCCATAAATTTCATGAATGGTTTTTAATAAGTCATTACTACCACTCGTTTTAACTACTAAACGATTGTCATGATGTAAAGTAAAGGCGATTTCCGGATGAGATAAAGCAAGTCTTTCAACAAAGGAAACACAACTAGCTAATTCAGCTTGCTCGCTACGTAAATATTTTAATCTAGCTGGTGTATTATAAAATAAATTGGTGATTTTTAAAGAAGTGCCTTTTCGAGCATCAGATTTTTCAATTAAAACCTTTTTACCTCCCTCAATAACTACATGTGTACCTACTACACCATCACTGGTTTTTAATTCACATCTTGAAACAGAAGCAATAGAAGGAAGTGCTTCACCACGAAACCCTAAAGTATCAATAAAAAACAAATCATCATCTTTATATATTTTACTAGTTGCATGTCTTTGAAAAGCCAGAATAGCGTCCTCTTCACTCATTCCCGAACCATCATCAGATACTTCAATTTTTTTCTTTCCACCTTCTTCAAGTTGAATCAAAATATTTTTAGCTCCAGCATCAATGCTATTTTCACATAATTCTTTAACGACACTACTACATTTTTCTACTACTTCTCCAGCTGCAATCTTATTAGCTAGAGTTTCATCCATTACTCTGATTTTACCCATAAAAATTTCCTCCTAAAAAAGATGGTTCAATGGCAATATTTTCTTCTTTTAATCCAGCAATTTGAACAACAGCTGCATTTTTCACATAAAAGAATCCTACTCCTTTTAAATAAATATTGGTTTTCGCAGGAACCGAAAAAGAGAGATATTTGTCATTTTTTTCTTTATAAATCTTTTTAATTAACAAATTTTCACTTCCAAACCAAGTAATACTATTTACATCATCAAGTTTAAGAAAAATCTGATTTTCTAAAGATAAAATTGTCTCTTTTTTTAAATAAAAATTTTTAGGTCGAATTTCTTTTTTAACTAAAATTTTTTGTAACATTTCAAAATCTTTAAAACAATAATCATAAGTAAAACCAACTGAATCCTGAATCTTTTTCCTATTAGGCAAAGAAATCTGAATAAAATCCAATGTTGTATTAGGAATTTCACTTACAGTTATCGGTTTAGAATTTTCCACAAGTTCTTCTAACAAAAGATTTAATAAGCTACTTTTACCAGCATTGGTAAGTCCCAAAAAATAGAAATTAGAAGAAGCATCTTTTTCTATATGTTCATAGATTTTTTTAGTGCTACTCCTTTTCCTTTGCACAAAAAGAATTTCTTCTTGAATATGAAAATGATTTCTTAAATAAATTTCAACAACTTTTAAAGAAATGTTCTTAGGTAAAACATCAATTTTACTAATAACTAAAATTTTAGGTAACTTTACTTTTAAAAATAATTGGATATTTTCTTGATAAATATTCAAAATATCAATAAAGAAAAAAACTTTACCTTGACCTGAATTTACTTTTTCTAAAATTTTAGAATTATCTACTTCAAAAGAAAGTTTACTGTTTTCATGATAATTTTTTAGTCTGAAACAACGCATACAATAATCCATATCCAAAGATTTTGTAAAACCTAATTTAGAAGAATCAGTTGTTTGTAAAGAAATTCCACATCCTAAACATTTCTTACTCATAGTATACCCCCCGTTCTAATAAACCTCTTTTTTTTAAAGATGCATAAATTCTTCTTTCAAAAAAGCGATTGATTTTTGTCCCAACTTTATCTTTTTTACTAATTGGATTAACCAAAATACTTGTAAATCCCAACCGATTAGCGCCATAAATATCAGTCAAAAGTTGATCTCCAATACAAGCTACTTCAGTATCTTGAAAATGATAAATATCTAAGATTTTTTTATATTTTTTTGAGAAAGGTTTTCTACTATGAAAAGAACTATCAACATTACATTTTTCTTTAAATGGCTCTACTCTTTTCTTAGAAGAATTCGATAAAATAATGGGTTTTAATCCCAATTCTTCAATGTATAAAAAAAAGTCTAAAAGTTTTTTATCAGGAACATCTTTATCGATTGGAGCAAGAGTATTATCCAAATCAAACAAAAGACAACGAATTCCCATATTCTTTAATTTTATATAATCAATATCATAAATACTTTTTTGATAAATATCTGGTCTAAACACTTCCATTACCTACAACCTCTTTTCCTTATAAGTATATCATGTTCTGTTAGCAAATTAAAGAAAAGCTCACCAAAAAAAAGGAAGAAACTCATTAATAAAATCAGGTAAAAATCATAAAATACACTAAGGAAGTGATTTATGTTTTTATTATCCTTACTAGAACAAATGATGTTTTTTACAGGAAGTTATTCAAATAATGTTTTTCCTGAACCTTTATCTGAAACTGAGGAAAAAGAATGTTTAGAAAAAATGGAACAAGGAGATGAAGTTTCCCGAAATAAACTCATCGAACACAACTTACGACTTGTAGCGCATATTGTCAAAAAATTTGAAACAAATGGCGAAAATACAGATGATTTAATAAGCATAGGAACAATTGGCCTCATTAAAGGCGTTGATTCTTATAATAAAGATAAAAATATTAAACTTACTACATATATAGCGAAATGTATTCAAAATGAAATTCTAATGTACTTTCGAAGTATTAAAGGCGAAAACATCAAAAATATCAGTTTAAACGATTCTATAGGTCATGATAAGGACGGAAATGAAATAAGCTTAATGGAAGTAATTAAAGACAATACTGAAGATTTTGCAAATTCCTTACAATTAAAAGATGATATGCTATTAGTAAACGATTATCTAAAATTACTCACTCGAAGAGAAAAAGAAATCATTGCTAAACGATACGGATTAATGAATCGTAAAGAACAAACTCAAAAAGATATTGCAAACGAAATGCATATTTCAAGAAGTTATGTATCAAGAATAGAAAAAAGAGCTTTAACAAAAATATTAAAAGAATTTATTAAAAATAAGAATGCTGCTTAAACATTCTTATTTTTTTCGTTTCAATTCAAAAACTTCATTTTTCGTCGGATAAATTTCTCTTTTATTTGCAAACACTTGAAAAGAACAAACATCCACCAAATCATAATCAATAGAAGTATCTCCTACAAAAACATCAGTATGAAGATAAGACTCTGGCATTAAAACATTTTTTACCCAACAATTCTTAAGAACAATGTGTCCTTCAGGACTCTGATAACCAGATTTTGTTCTCATTCCTAACAGGGTTCCACAATAAGTAGGTTTATTGCCACGAAAAACAAGTTTTTCAAATCCTAAATTTTCTATATACAAATTTGCATAAGGATGGAGCTCTCCTATTAATCCCCCAGAAGAGGAAGAAACCAAGATTCTACCATTATTCATAGAAAAATGATTTCCAAAAATATACAGATTCCCACAATACTTAGACAAATCTAGAGGTCGCATAATAAAATTTTTTAAATCATTATGTAAAGCAACCACTACATCCTCATGAGAAAAATTCTCTAATGTATACAAATCTTCTACTTTCTTTACTTCTAAATAGGAATCATAAAAAACAAATTGAGCATTTATAAAATAGGAAGATAACGCTATATCCCTTTTAGGCATAAAAACTTTAAATCCCGCAGCATCAATTTTTTCTTGCATTTTACATGGCATATTTGTAAAAAGAAGATCATTAGCCAAAACTAAAGAACGATTTTTATCCGGTTTATTCACTTCTTTTTGTAATTGCTCTACATTGGATATAGCAACAATTTTTTTGGGAATAGCACGATAAACAAATTTTAAAATACCACGATAATTCATCGTTACACTGGCTTTATTACTGTTATAAAAAAACTCGCGAATTGAAGAGTCGACAGGATGACTTACTTCAAGTAAAAACGCTTTATTTGTATTTGGAAAATTAATTTCTAATGTTCCTTTAAATTTTTGCAAATCCACAGCCTCAATTTTTCCTTTCCTTTCTTGACACAAAATTTTTACATAAACATATTCATTCCCTTTTATATCCTTTAACTTCTTATGAAATTCACTCCATGTAGTGATTTCAATTAATTTCATAAACACTCTCCCCCACTTAAAGAAAAAAAGTTGTATGAACTACAACTTTAATAATCTTCATCAATCTGCTCAATTGCATCTAACTCTGTTTCAACAATTGCTTTAAATCGTCTTTTAAACGCTGAAATTCTTTGACGAAGTGTTTCCCCATCTTGTTCTAGCTTTTCAGCTCTAAGTAATGCTTCATTAACAATTCGTGAAGCATTTCTTCTTGCCTCGTCAACAATTGCTTTTGACTCATCTCTAGCCATTCGTTTGATTTGATTGGAAGCGTCTTCCGCTACCAATAAAGCTTTATTTAAAGTATTTTCCATATTTTGATATTGAATAAGTTTTTGTTTTAAAGCGGTAATCTCGGTATCACGTTGTTTCAAATTATTTAACATTGATTCGTACTCCTTGGCAACCTCTGCTACAAAAGCATTCACTTCACTTTTGTTATAGCCATAAATACTTGTACTAAACTTCTTCACGATCCACCTTCTTTAAATAAAAACTCTTATTACCAATCTAGTTCTTCTTCATTATTTTTTGACTGTTTTTCATTATCATCACTAATCTTACCTTGAACGTTAACATTCTTTGGAGTACATAAGTAAATACCTACACCAATCTTTTGCATCGTTCCTCCAATAGAATAAATACAACCTGATAAAAAGTCGATAATTCTTTTGGCTTGCGCAGAAGTGACCCTTTTTAAATTAACCACCACACTATTTCTGTTTTTCAAATGATCTGCAATTTGTTGCGATTCAGAATATGCACGAGGTTCTAACAAAATCATTTTATTTCCAGTTTTGTCAGCTTCTTTTAAAGCATCATCCTCACTCACATTATAAAATTCATCTTCACTCATTGAAGTTTCTTCATCTTCATCTGAAAATAATTTTTTTAATTTTCCAAGCGCCATGTTAAAAAACTCTCCTTTCGACTCTCTTACCATTTCATTGTATCAAAAAGAGTTGTTTTTTTCAATCTCTTTAGGAAATAAATTCAAAAAATCTTTTGATTAAGAAATTTTTTTTAAAAATCTGTTTTTTCTTTTAAGAATTTCTTAAATTCATCAATACTCATAACAGATTGTTTCATAGTATCTCTATCTCTTACAGTAACGGTATTATTATTTAAGGTATCATCATCAATGGTAATTGCAAAAGGTGTACCAACTGCATCACTTCTACGATAACGCTTACCAATACTTCCAGACTCATCATAACTACACATAAAGTCTTTAGCAAGTTCTCCATAAATTTCCATCGCTTTTTTAGCATGAACTTTTTTTACCAAAGGTAAAATTGTCACTTTATATGGTGCTAAGAATGGATGTATTTTTAAAATAAGTCTTTCTTCATCTTCCAAAATTTCTTTAGAATAAGCATCTGTTAAAATAGCGAGAACTAAACGATCTAATCCAACAGATGGCTCGATAACATAAGGAATATATTTCTCATTTGTTTCTGGATCTAAATATCTTAAATCAGCTTTTGAGTGATTAATATGTACACTTAAATCGTAATCAGTTCGATCTGCAATTCCCCATAATTCACCCCAGCCCATAGGATAATTATATTCAATATCCGTTGTGGCTTTACTATAAAAAGAAAGTTCTTCTTTTGCATGGTCTCGGAAACGCAAATTTTCTTTATGTAGTCCTAAATCCTTTAAGAAAGACATACAAGAATTTTTCCAATACCCATGCCATTCTAAATCTGTACCTGGTTTACAGAAAAATTCTAATTCCATCTGTTCAAATTCTCTTGTTCTAAAAATAAAGTTTCCTGGTGTAATTTCATTTCGGAAAGATTTTCCAGTTTGACCAATTCCGAACGGAATCTTAGCTCGCATTGTTCTTTGAACATTTAAAAAGTTTACAAATATTCCTTGAGCAGTTTCTCCTCGTAAATAAACCTTACTTTTACTATCTTCAGTCACACCTTGATGAGTTTCAAACAAAAGATTAAATTGTCTAATTGGAGTAAAATCATGAGCTCCACATACTGGACAAGAAATATTGTTGTCAGCAATAAAATTTTCTAATTTTTCATTAGACCATCCATCACCAGTTTCCGTACCATTCGTAAATTCTTCAATCAATTTATCAGCTCGATGACGACTTTTACAACGTTTACAATCAATTAAAGGATCAGAAAAACTCGTAACATGACCACTTGCTACCCATACTTCCGGATTCATTAAGATAGCTGAATCTAAGCCATAATTATAAGGATTTTCTTGAATAAATTTTTTCCACCATGCACGTCGAACATTATTTTTAAGTTCCACTCCTAAACTACCATAATCCCAAGTATTAGAAAGGCCCCCATAAATTTCACTTCCTTGAAAGATATAACCATATTGCTTGCAATAATTCACAATTTCATCCATTGAAACATTTTTCATATTCTACCTCTTTCCTTTTAAATAAAAAACTTCTAGAATAACAAAGGGACGAGTTTTAACCCGTGGTTCCACCCTTCTTATTCTAGAAGAATCACTTTCAATTTATATAGCTCCAGTTTTCCACACCTTCATCGCTTGTATGTAACTATTATATGCAAGGTATTGAAAAAATTCAAGAAAAAATTTTAACTATTAACTTGTCAAAGTTAAAATCAGTCGAAAAGATCGAAAGGATCCAGTCTCTCTTTGAAAAGAAAATGTTCCAGCATCTAACCCATCAATTTTTTCACCCCCACGCATAAGCCAAGGATAAACATTATGAACAAAAGATGCTTGATCAGAATACCAGCTACTAATCTTTCGAGAGCCTTCAGTTACAAATGGACCCATTTCTGCAGTTGCATCTCCTAATATTCTTTTTTGATATTGCGTATCTACTGTTGCATAAGTATATGTATCGTAATACTTTTTATCTGGCCATTCATAGCCTACAGTAACACTTCCATCATAATTTATACCGTTAAATCCAGAATTTGATGCGCTACTATAACCACTCATTGGATTGCTTTCTTCATCTAACATAACAGCCATCGTTAATTCCCAACCACCGCCTGACATATCAAATATTCCAGAAATATTTCCAGTTGTACTTGCAAGTATACTGTTTGGATAAGCTGTATTACAACTTCCGTCATTGCAATGTTGATTACAAGGATCATTAGCGCTTGTACCGTGCCATACACAGGTCGGTTCATTGTTGGCTGCATATCCTGTTATATAATCTGAATTATTATTAATTCTAACACTTGTAGAAGACCCATAAGCGCAGTGTTGTAGATAAGCTACTGCTCCCCATTCTGTATTTTTCATCATATGACTGTCTAAATCTCTTTGATAATCATATGAAGTATAGAAGGCATTGGCTACTTGTATTCCTCGCCAATTATAAACTTTTGGTTTAATTATTATTTTACTTGAATCGTTAATATTTTGACTTGCTTCTATTGTACTGGTTGCTCCTCTATATCCTGTTTCAAATTTGCCAACCCAAAATCCTGTTGATGGAATACTTATAAATGCAGGATGTGTCATATAGTCTCCAACAGCACAATTTCCTGTAGCTCCACTCGTCATTGGTGTTGCACATTCTCCATCCACATCATCACTTGTATTATAATCGCCAAATATGATTGGGATTTCATGTACTTTTGAAGTATCTATACTTGTTAAACTATCATACTGTCCTAAATCCCATAATTGGTATCGGTATTTTGGAATCCATACAAAATAACTTTCTATGGCACTTTCTAGTATTGTGTCTCCCGGTTGATAATTGGCATTTGCGCTTTCATCAAATAGTATTACAGCATTTGCCCATTCTTTATTTGCATAACTGTACCATTCACTTTCTAAATCTGCTCTTTTGACTGTTCCATCAGACTCTATTGTTACTGGTATTAACGGTTCTTCTAATATTGGATCTGTTCCATTTAATATGCCTTCTGTATAAGTTGTTGTAAAGTGTAATTCACATCTTGTTTTATATTCATTCATATTTTGAACTACTGGACTCCACGAAATACTATCCCAATTGATATATGCTCCAGTTGTACAACTTGATTTTTCTCGGTCATAATAATATCCACTATCCTTGCCTGGAATTTTATTTGTTTCTTCATCATTTATATATATTGCTAATTCTATTTCTTCAGTATTATATTCTTTTATTTTATTTTCTTTTGGAAGTGAAATGACTAAAACTACTGCTAAACATGCTAAAATTAAAAAACTTAAAATATATTTTTTCACAGTTAATTCACCTCAATTCTAGTATGGTTTATTTTAGCTTTTTATAATCATGACTTATTCTGTCATTATTATACCATCTTTCTCTTTTTTCTTAAACCATCAAAAAAATTACCATAGTTTACTATGATAATTCTATCATGATAACCCCCCTCCTATGGAACTTATCCCCCCAGCACTTCATTAATACACAAAAGGCATTACTTTATAACTAAGTTGTGTAAAAATTCCACTCTATTTTTATATCTCTTTCAGAAGTTTCAGGGATAATTTTTCCTATTTCCATGCGTTTTATAAATTCATCTAAAACAATTCGATTCAACTCTTTTATATTTTTATATTTTTCAAACAATTCAACATTTTTTTCTTGTTTTTGCTTATCTATATTTATATTACTAATCTTTTGATTAATATCTATCAGTCTAGTTTTCATTTTTTCAATTTCTTGAACATTACTAACTTTAATAATATTGAATTCATTTTCGGTTATTAATCCGGATATTTTTGAGACACGATATGATACTACATTACTAATAGATTGTTATGATATTGATCTGCATATTGTCTTTTCTGATTTAACAAATGAAGTACGAGGCTCAGATTTTATAGACAATTATCGCATTGAATATTTTGAAAAGACACTATCAAGTCTATATCAAAAAGTTGATTATGAATTTAATCATCAGTCAAATGCCATGGTATCTATGTTTGCCTGTGGAACAGTATTGCTAGACAAAAGAGGAAATATAAAAAAATTACAAGACTATATAAAGAGAACATATTCAGTTCCTATGCCCTGTTTAAGTGAAGAAGAAACTAAAGAACAAATTGCTATTATTAATATTTTTTTTGATGACTTAAACTATTATATAGAAATAAACGACTTATATGCCAATCATGTCTTTCACCTGACATTAGAAAGAATAAAAGATTTGTATTTTGCAATAAATGCCTTACCTGGTGTTTCTCGAACTAAAGCATTAAAAACGATGCTAAACGATAATTATAGAAATGCAACCAAAAAAAGAATCCTGAACCAGAATTCATTGATTTATACATATGCTGTTTAAACAAAAATATACCTTTATTACAAAGGCTTGAATTATTACAATTTTTATATCAAATTACAATTCAAAATATATCTTTTAATAAAAATGTACATAGAATTATACTCAAAAAATGAATTTTTTTGAAATGTATCTTTTATGTTTTAAATAATATAAATGCTTTTTAATATAAAGGACTGTTCATTTTTCTGTTTTTAGTTAGCTTCATTTGAGAATTACCCACAAATATCGTTGAAAATGAATGAATCCTATCATAAGGAAGTTTAGATAAGTTAGTTACTATAATATTTTCTTCTCTACATCCAATATTATTAGCTATGCCAACAATTGGATCTTCTTTTTTTACACTTAATAAAATTTCCTTAGCTAACAACAAATTAGAAATATCCGGATTACAAGGACTATAAAATACAATATTAAAATCAGCTAAAGCAGCGTATCTTATTTTCTTTTCTATATCTTGTTTATTTCCAAAGTTGTTACTTAAACTTATAACGGCAAAATCTTTTGTTAAAGGAGAGCCTAGTAACGCTGCACCTGATATTGCAGAGGTTATTCCTGGAATAATTTCTAATTCTAATGTATCATCAATTTTATCCAATTTGTCTAAAATTATATTAGATATTCCATAGATTCCCGTATCTCCACTACCCAAAATAGAAACCACATTATTTTTTAAAGCTTTCAATATGGCATTATTACATCTTTCATTGGTTGCATTATATGAATTTGGTAATAATTTATCTTTAAAATATAAGTAGAGTTTTTGATACAATAATTCATCACAGTAAATACACTCAGATTCCATTAACACTTTATTAGCTTTAATAGTTAAATCCTCAAAATTGCCACTACCTACTCCAACTATATATAATTTTTTCATTCATCATTCCTTACTATATTAATTATTTTTTCAAAAAGATTATCATCATTTCTATTTACTTTTAAAGTTGTAATTTCCATCTCAGATGCACTATTAATATTTTCTTCATTATCATCTATAAATAATAAGTCTTTAGGTTGAATACTATATTTATCTAAAATGTGATTGTAAAAGTCTTTATTTGGTTTAATTTTATGAATTTCAGCGGAAATAAGAACATCATCTAAATACTGAACTTCCAAATTTTCTCCAATAAAATTTCTAATATACGATACATGATTTGTTGCAATTATCAAACGAATATTTGGATATCTTTCTTTGATTCTTCTAAATATATTTTTTTCTGTACATTCGTATAATTTATTAATTAAACACTCAGTTATATCCATTATTGTAGAATCTTTGGATATAATTTTTCTTGCCTCCATTAAATAGTCTGAATCGTACAAATTTGGCCCAAACATTCTTTCTAATTTGCTTTCTTCATCAGTTAAATCAATATCCTTTTCATGCACCAATACACCTACTAAATCAAAAGCAATTATTTTTATCATTTTTTATTCCTCTTTCTTTAATAATATTCTCCATGAACCACAATTTTCACAGCATTGTATAATAAATTGTGGATCAACATCAGATATTGCATATTTTTCCTTTTGAGGATTTATCATTTCTATTTTTTCATCCTTTAGCTTCAAAATAACATAATGATTACCTGACATTTGTTTATCATTATTTAAAATTGCAGAACTGACAGAAACTATCATAAACTCATATGTTTTTAGCTCTTTCAATAGTTCCTTCTCCGTCAATTTTCTTTCAAATATATGAAGACCTTTTTCTTCCAATATTCTTATATATATAAAACCATCACAGGCGTCAATATTACTGGCTTTTTTATATTCGCTATTTAAAGTGCTATTAAAGCAATATATTTTAATACCTTTTGAAAAATACTTGTATAAATATAAGGCAATTTCAGGAACCCAAAACAAATTCTGATTGAGTTTTTCTTCAGAGATACTATAATGATTTAATATGTATCTTACACAAGCACTTCCACATAATATTTCATTCTTCATATCACTTTTTTAATCTTTCTAATTTTAGCTCTGGCTGATTATATACTGTTAAAGCATGTTGTGCTCTTGTACATACTACATAAAACAGATATTTTTCTTGTTCTTTATAACAATTTTCTTTTAAAACGCATGAAATGACTCCGTCAAATTCTAACCCTTTGGATATATAAGCAGGCAAAACAACCACACTTTCCTCTTTACCAAAATTCGGCTCTGATACTAAACAAACATCTGATAAAATCGGTTTAAGCTTATTATAAAACTCTAACATTTCAGAATGGTTTTTAACGATTATAGCTATTCTTTTCATTCCATTGTCTTTCATTATAGTTATATCTTGAATTAATTGAGTAATAATTTTTTCTTTCTCAACATTTCTTAGTAATACTGGAATAGAGTTATTCCTTCGAACAGCGCATCCATTTTCAATGCCTAAAATATGATTAGTATAATCTATAATTTCAGCACTTGAACGATAAGTTTTTGTTAATTCTAAATATCTTCCTTTATTTTCAAAAACTTTATTCATTTCATTTAAAGACGAATATCTATAAAAAGGATTTATTGTTTGATGAACATCTCCAAGAATAGTAAACGAAGCTTTATAAAATATTTTTTTTAACATTTCCATCTGCATCAAAGTATAATCTTGTGCCTCATCTATAATAACATGTTTTATACTTATATCCTTAGGATACCCCCATAATTCAAAATACAAATACATTATCGGTATTAAATCTTCAAATTGTAATAACGATTTACTATTAAATATCATACCATTAGACTCTAAAATTCTTGAATAAAGTTCGAAAACATTAGTAGATAATGATATTAGAGATAAAAGTTTTTCGTAAATTACATTTCTATTTTTTGAAACAGAAATTAAATTACTTTCACACAGATACTCTGATAGATAATGTAATCTGCTAAATAAAGGGATTGACGAAAATCTTCTATGTAATAAGTCATTTAACAAATTTACATCAATTTTTTTATCGTTAATTACTATTCCACTTTTAAATTTAAAGGAATATTGCAAATCATGCAGTACTGAATCCAAAACGGTTTTGAATTCATTTGACATTTTAAAACTACATTCCTTTTTTTGAATTTCCGTACTAGCGTACTGATAATATCTTTCTATATAATCTGTAAAGCTTTCAACTTTTTTAACCTCTTTAATATATGATCTTGCAAATTCAGAAAAAGTTGTTTGTAAAACATTTTCTTCTCCTAATTCTGGTAAAACGTTTGATATATATTCAGAAAAAATATCGTTAGGTGAAAAAATTAAAACATTATTCGAATTCAAATCTTTTTCACTATACAATAAGTATGCTATTCGATGCATAGCTACGCTTGTTTTTCCAGAACCAGCAATTCCTTGAACAATTAAATAACGATCTTTCATATTTCTGATAACATCATTTTGTTCTTTTTGAATTGTATTCACTATATTGGTCATTTTATCTGATGAAGAAGTTGCTAGTATTTCTTGTAGATAATCATCATCAATATTCAAATCATTATCAAAACATCTTTCAATTTTTCCATTATTAATTTTATATTGTCTTTTTTTGGTAATTGTCCCCTCAATTTTACCAACAGGTGCTTCATAATATGCACTTCCCTTTCCGAAGTTATAAAATAAACTTGCAATGGGAGTACGCCAATCAAAAACGTAATAATTTTGTTTATCCCTGATACCGTTTATACCAATATATATCTTATCAATATCATAATCACATTCAAAATCCACTCTACCAAAATAAGGATTTATCAAAGATTTTTTTAACTTCAGTAGTTGCTTTAATCGTTCATTTGCTTGAGATACTTGATTATTAACATTATACATACTACTTGAAATTTCTACATCATCTAATTCTGCGTTATTTTCCCAGATGTATCTTTTCATTTCCGTAATATCACTCATGTTTATTTGAATTCCTTCAGTATCCTTGGCAATTTGATTCTGTATTATTTCTAAAGTCTGAGAAAGATATTCTTTTTCCTTTTGTAATTCTTCAGCTGAAATATTCATATCATCAATCCTTTCTTCTTCGATATACTAAACTATTAATTTTATCAAAACTTTGATAAAATGTACCAAAAGCATTTTCTGGATGAACTGCTCCCAAAAAAGATATGTTATTTTGAAAATCAGCAATGTTATAATCTGTTTTTGGAAATTCTATTTCGTCTAAAATTACCATACAATCTTTATTAATAATTTTTTCCTTTTCCATTAACATCAAAACAAGAATTATTTGTTGTGCTAATAAATTATATAAATTTCTATAATATCTATAACCCTTTATTTCTCCTGTTAGCTCATATATTTCATGTCCTTTTTCTAAAAAAAACGATAAATCAAAACACATTGTTTTTTTCAAACTTTGCATTATTTCATTAAATGGATAAAAATTTTGATAATTCATTACAAACTCTTCAAGCGAAAGTTTTCCTAATACTACATTATTAACTTCACGCATATCGGAAACTATTGAATCAGGGAAGGTTTTTATAAATTTTTTTAATAATGATTTTTCAACATGTTCAGTAGCAGAATCTAATATAAACAATGGTAAACCCATACTTTTACATTTTACGGCCTCAGTATAAAGATATGTAGTTTTACCAACTTCTCTTTCATCAATTATTAATTGGTTGTTTATCATTAATAAATTCCTCGTTACTAGAATGTTTTTTTAACCAAGCTTGCATTAAATAAATATACATTTGTCGACGATCAATACACTGTGGATCTTCTCGATATATATCTCCGAATTTACCATAAGCTGAATAGCAACAAGAACAACACATACCTCTAAACAAACATTTACTACATTTTTCTATTGTAGAAGCCGTTCGATTTCTTAATTTTATAATTTCTGGTTTTTTTAACATTTCTTCGATAGTTTCATTTAACACATTTCCCATCACAAATTTTGATTCACCTTTAAATCCATCACATGGGAATACATCACCATTTGGATTTACAGATACTAATTCTCGTGCAGCTCCGCATGGATATCTCAAACAAATATAATCTCTAATAGGAGTGTACACATTTTCTTCAAAAATATGTATTGAAAAGTTCTCAACATCAACTTCATCCTGCATCTCATACATTTCTTTAAAACATTTTGCCCATTCTCCAGGCTTCGTAGTCAAATGATTTTCTTTTTCACGACCTAAAATATTTACTGGTCTTGGTTTAAAATTCATACCAATATCATCAAAAAACCTCATTATTTGTTTTGGATAGTGAACATTATGCTGACCAATTGTACACACAGCTCCATCAATATAAATACCATTATCTCTTAATTTTTTGATTCCTTTTGCAATTCTATCAAAAGCACCTTTTCCATTAATATCTACTCTAGTTTGATCAGTCATTTCTTTTGGACCATCTAAACTGACTCCTACACTAACATTGTAGGTTTTTATTAAATCAATTAAATCTTCTGTTACTAGTATACAGTTTATTTCTGTCCTATACTTAACTAATTTATCATAATTAACTTTAATCTTTTCAGCCAGTTCAATAAACTTTCGCATTCCTGGAACATTTGTTGAAGCCTCACCGCCTTGAAATTCAAAAGTTATAACCTTTACTTGTGGCATTGAGAGCATACTATGTATAGTTGCTTCCATCACTTCTTCAGTCATATCTTCACCTTTAAACGGTCCGCAGTCTGCGAAACAATATTTACATCTTAAATTACATCCCGTTGTAATATTAACAACAATAACACTTGGATAATCAGCAGGTAATGGAAAATCTAAATCAACCTCTACATTATTTTTTTCTTCAGCCAAACCTCTGATAAAAAGGCTAAACCACTCATCATTAGTTAATGCATCATTATTATAGCGCTCGAATTCTTCTTGATTTAAAGCCATCCAAGATCCAAGTTCTGGATTAATTAGTATTTGATAACTTTGCTTGTCAACTTTCAAAGGAAAACTTTGAACTCCTTTAGATTTCACAAAATTCATTTCGTCTATGTTTAGATCTGGAGAAATATCAATTTCTTCACAATTTTTATCTTTAGCTAATCCTCTATAGTATAATTTTTCCCATTCTATTTCATTAAGATGATTTTGCTCATACTTCTCATATTCACTTTCATTTAAAATTGCAGTATTATTTTTGCTAGATAAAATATATTTGTCGTTTATTTTTTTGATTTTAACATCATGTTTTTTTTCATATTCTCTGCTTAACCAGGGACTTCTCATTATATACCTCCATTAAATTTCTATACAACATAGGCATAAAATACATCAAAAGATTTATAAGTTACTTATGGATTTTATTTATGAGTGTGGGTTCCACATCCATCATATCCTAAACCGATTTTGTTTCCAAATGAAATTTTAATTTGATTTTTTGAAATTTTTGCTTTCAAATTTTTAACAATATCGTTTTTTATTTCTCTTTTTTTCATAACTTTACCCTCCTTTCCTATTTTTATTATTCAAAACATAGAAACCTATGCTGTATAGTCGACTAAACATATAAAATACTTGGTTTTTATTATAAATTTATCTCACTAAAATGTCAACGAAAAGCACACATTTTCCCCGAAAAAGTGGCTACTAGCCTATGTATAAATAATACTTTTTAACGGACAATATTTGTAGGCTGGTGGTACATATGAAAGAAACGTCTTTTCTTCATGATGATGAATATTATTACCAAATCATTCGTCAAAATATAAAAAAGATACGTTTGCAAAAAAAATTAACTCAGCAAGATTTAGCAGATATGATAGGCATGTCTCGAGAATATATTTGTGATATTGAAAATGAAAAACGAAAGAAACATGTTACTATCGCTGTCTTAGGAAGAATTGCAGATGCTTTGAATATAGATATACGAGATTTCTTCAAAACATCTGCTCAATAATAGTGTAATTATTGCACTATTTTTTCTTTTCTTGAGTATCATTTATAGTTACCATCAGTTTTCCTTTTGAGTTTTTTATAACAATAGAAGCCTCTGGATGATCTGTTGAGCTAATCATAACTATCCCATTCAAATCAAGAGAAATTTGTCTTTCTGTTGGTTTTTTTATATCTGCCATTTTAATCACCTTGTCTCTATTCTAGTATGTTCCATTTTCCTTTTTATAATCGTGACATATCATGTCATCGTTATATCATCTTTATCTTTTTTCTTAAACCATAAAAAAATTACCATAGTTTCCTATGATAATTCTATCATGATAACCCCCCCTCCATGTCAATTTACGTTTTGTTGACACTAAGCTGTAAATTCTGCAGTGGTAAACTAAATGTAGACAATGAGAGGATTATGTAGACAGTGTGTTTTATGAAGCATATAATTAAAAATATTAAATTATAATCTTAATGCTTTCTTTCTTTAATAGTTTTCAATATAACAAGAACACTATAACCGTTTCAAAATATTTACTTTCTAACACATTAAACTTTTCATATTGCTCATAAAGCTAAAATATTTTTGCCGTCGTTTACTACGCCAAAAGAAATTATTCCTTTAATTCCTTTGTACTTTAGGTTGACTTTTATAACATAAACATTTGGATTTGTAATGTACGGAGTTAAATCAGTTAGAAATGATCCATTATATATTGTAGTATACTCTTCATATGGTCTAGTAATCATACTATTTTCACCTTGTATAATATAATCAGTTCTTATTTAAAAGAACTGAATGTATTATAT
>CAMLWN010000013.1 GCA_946490195.1 uncultured Mycoplasmatota bacterium | reverse complement strand
AAAGAGTGTAATAATCAATTCATAAGAATTAATATTACACTTATATGGTACCAGGGGATGATAAATATGCGAAAAAGTGAAAAATATTTATATCGTATAATTTTTGCTTCTCAACATATAAAAAATAATACACAACAAAGTACTAAAGAACAAATAGATAAAGAAGATAAACTATTTTCCAAATAAAAGTCAGGGTAAATTGTTATAAATAAAAAATATTTAGAAATAATTATTTTAAATAAGATTTGTTTATAAGTTGTAGAAATACGTAATATAGTATATAAATGAAAGTGGAAAATGTTATAATAGTGAAAAGATTATTAAGGAGAATGCTAGTGGGTTAATGAAGAGGAGGAATTAAATGAATACAGAACAAAAACCAGTAGTATACGAATATGAAGAAATAAATAGAGAAATAATAATACTATTTAAGGATACACCTATTATAGAGGATGAAAGTATATTCAAAAGATCTCACTATTTTAAGAATGCTGATAACACTAGTATTACTACTATATTTAAAGATGAATTACTTAAACTATTTAATGTTACTGGAGTTAAAGAATTAAAAGAGAAAATAGATAATAAAATAAGATTACTATTTAAGATTGGAACAGGCGAAATGACTTATGATGAAAAAACAAATACAGTTATTGTTTATATGGAAACTTTTAAAAATGATGTGGTTAAACCTGCAAATGATGTTAGAAAATTAAAAACAGTTATAGAAAGATTATATAAGAAAGAAAAAGTTTCTTCAAATGATATAGTAAATGTTGTAAAAACTTTATCTACTGGTATTGATTCAAGTATATTAAAAGATAAAGATAGAGAAAAAGTTGCACATTTAATTCCAAATTTAATTAAAAATGGAAAGATTAAAATATCATTGAAAGATGTTACAGATATTAATAAAGATAGATTAAAAGACATAATACAGATAGGAAGAGACTTGCTAGTAAAAAAAAATGGTGTTGAAAAGAAATTAGGAATAGAAAGAGAGCATATTGGTAAAGAATATGCATGGCAACGTTATTTTGAAATGTATGGCTCTTATCTTTTATTTGGATCTATTGAGCAGCAAATTCCACAAGCTGCATTGACGCTTAATTCTGAATTAAGAAATACCAATAGCAATTTAGATATATTAACTATAAATAGATATGGATTTTTAGATGTTGTAGAACTTAAAAAATCTGATGAATATCTTTTTAAGGTAGACGATTCACATGATAATATAGTACCCACGTCAAAATTAAGCACAGCAATTTCACAAGTTAATAATTATTTAATGTTATTACCACATGCACAAGAAAGTGGTGAATTAGTTAAAGGTGCAGAATCTGCGACAGGAATGTTAGTTATTGGTTCTACAACTTCTTTGATGAAAAAAGAACATATAGAAAAATATATGCAAAAAAATAATATGACTGAAAGTGTTGTTAAATTAAAATTAAGAAAGGCATTAAGGGATTTAAATTATTCATATGCTCATATACAAATAGTTCTTTATGATGAACTTTTAAATAACTTAGAAAAGTTTCTTAATCAAATGGATGTTGAAATGCATATTTAGAGAAATGATTTTTTAAAGGAGGATTAGATAAATGAAAATAGATAAACTAAAAGATTTAATTTTATATCAAAGTGAAAATGGTAATGTTCAAATAGAAGTTTTATATGATAACGAAGATTTTTGGCTAACACAAAAAACAATGGCTGAGTTATTCAATGTGGCAGAAAATAATATTACATACCATTTACAAAATATATTTAAAAGTGGTGAATTAAATAAAGATTCAGTTACTCAAAAAATTAGAGTAACTGCTTCAGATGGGAAAAAATATAATACAAATTTTTATAGTTTAGATGCAATTATTGCAGTTGGCTATAGAGTTAATTCAAAAGAAGCTACTAGTTTTAGAATATGGGCAACAAATACATTAAAAGACTATATCAAAAAAGGATATGTTTTAAATACTGAATTACTAAAAAACGGTCCAAAGTTTGGTAAAGATTACTTTGATGAATTACTAGTTAAAATTAAAGAAATTAGAGCTAGCGAAAGAAGATTCTATCAAAAAATTACAGATATTTATAAAGAATGTAGTTATGACTATGATAAAAATAATGAGATAACAAAAGAATTTTATAAGAACGTCCAAAATAAATTACATTATGCTATCACAGGAATGACTGCTCCGGAAATAATATATAATAGAGCCAGCTCTAAAAAAGATTATATGGGTCTTAAAACATGGAAAAATGCACCAGATGGTAAAATCCTAGAAACAGATGTTACTGTTGCTAAAAATTATTTATCTGAAGAAGAGCTAAAAGAGTTAAACAATTTAGTATCCATGTATTTAGATTTTGCAGAAAGACAAGTTAGACTTGGACATATTATTTCTATGCAAGAATGGAAAGATAAATTAGAGATGTTCTTAAATCTCAACGAATATAACATTTTAAAAGATAATGGGAAAATTAAAAGAGAAATTGCTGATAAACTAGCACTAGATGAATATGAAAAATATCGTGTAGTACAAGATCAAAAATATATATCTGATTTTGATGAATTAATATTAAAAGCCAAAAATATTGAATTAAGTGAATAATTTTTTGTAACAAATTTTTAATATTTGAAAAGTTAAAATAATAAAAGGAGACTAACTACTAAAAGTCAATATAAATTTTGAAAAATTTAATAGTTTGTTAGAAATTGGAAATTATTCCACGCCAAAAGACTCCAAAAAATGGTAAATTTTAAAATTTTTGGAGGTAAATAGAATTTTTTATGAAATTTTATTTAAGTAAAGACCTTAATCAACAATAGTTGAGTCGGGTGCTACACAAACAACACGGAAGCATCTGATTAGATTCAAATGTGTCTATCAAAATTTATCAATTTCTTTTATATATGTTAACTGTATCATATAAATCGTTATATTTCTATTCATTTTGTTATAAATTTTTCAAAGAATTCTAGAAGTTGAGTATGAATATAGGTGTCAATCGATTTGAATAAATATATATTTCCAAATACGATTAAACATGGTATGATTTAATCGTGGAAGGAAACTAGACTATGAAATATGAAAATAAAATTTTAAATTCAATTGCACCATGTTCAATGTTTTGCACAACTTGTACAGCCTGTGAATATGGAGAAATAAGTAAGCATTCTAAAAAGTTATTAAAGCTATTAGAAGGACATGAAGAATTTTTAGAAAAGAATCTAAGAAAACAATATATTCATAAATTAGAAGAGTTTAAAATTTTTAGTAAGAAACTAAAAAAATATGCATATCCAAAATGTGATGGTTGCAGAAAAGGTGGGGCAAATGGTTGTAGTATAAAAGATTGTTTTATACCTGAATGTGCTAAGAAACTAATGTGCATTTTTGTGCAGATTGTAAAGATTTTCCTTGTGATAAAGTTAATAAAAATACATTTAAAGAATCGACTATTCAAAAGTGGCTAATTGGAAATAATAAAATTAGAGAAATAGGTATAAAAAATTATTATAATAATTGTAAAAACATACCACATTATATTAATTATAAAAAAAATGAAAAAACAATTATTAATTAAGGAACTTGATAAGGTGAATATAGATAGCAATTTAAAGGATATTCAAAAGTATATTTCTAAAATGATGAATATAAATGGGTTTCATAATACCTCTTTAGAACTTTTATGTTATTTAGTTGAAGAAGTCGGTGAATTAGCTAAAGAAATTAGAAAAAAAGAAGAAAATATGGATATGGATACAGGAAAAAAATATAATTCGTGTTTAAGTCATGAAATAGCTGACGTATTTATCTATTTATTAGCCATATGTAATTCATACGATATTGATCTTCTAGATGCTTTTAAAGAAAAAGAGCTGATTAATTTAGATAGAATTTGGAAATAAAAAGAGTGTGATCAAAAATGAGTAAACAAAAAAACTTTTCAGATAAAGTGCTAGAATTTAACGAATGGTTAGCAAATGAATCTTTGGATTTGCCGGGAAACTACCATATTAATAATCCTTTTAATGGAAATAATAAAGAAAAAATACGGGAAATAACAACTAAATTTTATAAAAAATATTATAACGATAGTAATAAAAGATATTTGATTTTGGGAAGTTCTCCTGCAAGAAGAGGAACAGCAGTAACAGGTATTCCTTTTGAAGATGCAAATCATCTTTATAAAGAAACTGGGATTATGATTGACAATTTTTATATTAATAAATCTTCTTCTGATTTTTTGTATGAAGTGATGGAACAATATGGTGGGTGTGACAATTTTTACAAAGATTTTTTTATGAGTTTTGTTTGTCCTTTAGGAATAGTAAGTACAAATGCAGCAGGAAATGAAGTGAATTCAAATTATTATGAAACCAAGAAATTAGAAAAAGCTTTATATGATTTTATTATTACTGCTTTACAAAAACAAATTTTATTTGGTATTGATACTTCTGTATGTTACTGTATCGGAAGTGGAGAAAATTTTAAATTTCTATCAAAAATTAACGAACAATATTATTTTTTTGATAAAATTGTTGCTTTAGAAGCATCCAAGATTTATCATGCAATATAATTCAAAAAATAAGGAAAAATATTTAGAAAAATATCTAAGCGTTTTACAGGATAAAAAATAAAGAAAAGTTTGACATTTAAAAATGAATACATGTTGAGGTATTCATTTTTTCTATTCAACAAAGGTGACATTTTCTACATTTAAAGTATCCTGCATGGATAAAGATATCGAGTATTTTACTTCTTCTTCAATATCTTGTGACGCTAATCCTTCATAAAGTAAAGGACTAAAACTTAATTTGATTTCACTTTCTAAAATTTCATAATTAGTAAGTTCAGTATTAGCTGTTAAATAACTAATTAAATTTGTTTGAATACTTGGATTTGTTTTTAATCGTTCAATAATAATTTCCACTTTATCTTTTTCCGTATTTTCAAGTAAAGTTACCGGAATATAATAAGATGTATCTTCTTCTTTAGCTATGTAATAAGTCGTTGTTTTGGTTACATTTTTTAATCCGGATAAATCATAAACTTTATTAATACCAATATCTCTTGTTAATAGGGGAGGTAGTTTCTTATTACTATTTGGCAATGTTTCTAGCATATTCCCATCAACATAAAGAATAATTCCATCAATACCTTCAAGTTCCGTTAGGGAATATACTAAACATTCTAAAGCTTTTTCTTCGTAACCTTTTGGTATATTTAGAAACTCTTTATTAAAATTTATTTTTAAAGTTGTATCTTGAATATCTATGCTTATTACTTTTGTGTTTTTAGGTAAGATAGGTGAGAAAAAATTAGGAATATAAGCGGATTTAGCATTATCAATAGTCAAGATTTCTAGTATTTCTTTTGCTTGATCTATAGTAGTTTCACTTTTTATAGAAACATCTGTTCTTGAAACAAATTCTTCATTATTTAATAAATAAATAGGTGAAGGTTTTGCTTCTGTATACGTTATGGTTACATTTTTTATTTCTTCTTCGGTTCTAGGAAATGTTAATGTGATTAAAAAAATGAGTAATGCAAAAGTTGTGATAATGAGTTTTCTTTTGACGCAATTTTTAATCATCGATAAATCACCTAATAAAGAATATGATAAAGAAAAAGAAAGAAGAACTAAAAAAAGAAAGTCTTAAAAACTTTCTTAAATAGATATCTCACCTAAACGAAGAAGCTCCACAACAGCGCTTGCACGACCTTTAACCTCTAATTTTTGCATTGCATTTGAAATATGATTGCGAACGGTTTTTTCACTGATATTGAAGTCTTTCGCAATATCTTTGGTGGTATAATTTTGAATCAATTTTTCGAATATTTCTTTTTCTCGTGGTGTAAGTATTTTTTGCTTCATGTCATCACCCTTTCTTTTCCATAAACCTACTTATAGTATTTTATGATAAGAAAGAAAAGTGGTGTCTTACGCATTTTGAAATTTTACGGTAATGTATTTTTCTTCATCAAATAATTCTTGTACGCTTCTAATGATGTTATTTGCAAGGGTATTTGAATGATCTGTACTAGCGATGACAATGCTGATTGTATCTTTGCTAATTTTTGCAAAACTGTCTAGTTGATAGGTTTCTTTGATTTTTTTCTCAATTTTTTCTTCGTCACTTTTTTTTGTTTGCAAAGCCATTAAGGAATTGTATGCATTGTTTTTTTCTTCAGTTGTTTTGGTTGTGTCCATTAAAATGGATTGATAATTTTCCATTTCTTTTAAGACACTTTCATCTTCACTGACACGTAAAGAGACTAAAAGACTGCTTTCTTCAACATCAACATTGACCGGGACAGTCGTGTTTGAATTATTGTTTTCTAAAATGGCTGCCAAGCTACTATCCTTCATTGTGACGTAGTAAATTGATAAAACTAAAATAAGACTAAAAAGCGTTACAAACCATACACTTTGTTTATTAATCATAATATTCCTCCTAAGCACCTATCACATCATATGAATATTACAAAATTTTATTACATGATTTTTAGAGGATTATGCTATAATAAAAATATGGTGAAGTGAGTATTATGTATCAAATTTGTTTGCTTTTTATGAAATTTCTTTTATTTAGTATGATTGGCTATGTTGTTGAAATGATTATGTGTGCAATCGTTGATAAGAAAATTGCAAATCGTGGTTTTTTTTGTGGGCCAATTATTCCGATTTATGGAGTAGGTAGCTTATTACTTGTTTGGATTTTGGAGCCTTTTAGAGAAAACATCCTTTTGGTTATTTTACTTAGTATGTTTATTACCACAACAATTGAATATTTTACGGGATATGCTTTAGAGAAGATTTTTCATAATAAGTGGTGGGATTATAGTAAAGAAAAATTTAATCTTCATGGTCGAATTTGTTTGAAAAATACAGTTTTATTTGGAATTGGAGGTCCAATTATTCTTTATATTTTAAATCCTTATATGAATGATTTTTTAATTCAATTTAAAAATTCAACTTTAATTGCTGTGACAATTTTCCTATTTATTATTTTTCTTTTGGATGTTACATATTCTTGTATTGTTGCTTATAACCTTCGTCATCGATTAATTGTTGTTGAGGATTTAAAAAACGAGAAACTTTCTAAAATTCCTGGTATGTTGGAACGAATGTTAACGAGTAGGGTGAAAGGAATGAAAAAATTTCCTAAACGGTTGTTAAAAGCCTTTCCTACTTTATGGAAAAGTCACCCAAAAGAATTTGAAATTATGAAAAAAATTGAGGAAAAAAATAAAAAAAGTAAAAAAATGAAAAAAAATCGCAAAAAATAAAGGAAATCGAACTCTTTTCTTGTATGTATTAGTAGAAAGGAGTTTTTTTATGAAACAAATTAAGCAATGGGATGCTAAAGATTGTGGAGTGAGTTGTGTATCTCATCTTATTCAATATTATGGTGGGTATGTTCCAATGGAAAAATTACGAGAAGATACATTTACAAGTCGTAACGGAACAAATGCGTATTTTTTAATTCAAGCTTTAAAAAAATATGGATTTGATGCAGTGGGAAAGAAGATTTCTTTAGAAGAGTTAGATAAAAGTCTTTTTCCTCTTATTGGACATTTTGTTTTAAAGAATGGAATGGAACATTTTATGATTATTCAAAAACTATATAAAAGAGAAGTTTTGGTAATGGATCCGGCTGTAGGTAAAAGAAAAATGTCTTTGGAAACTTTTAAGGAACAATGGGATGGGGTTATTTTAGAAGTTGTTCCTCAAAGTGAGATTGTTAAAATGCCTAAAGAAAAAAGTGTATTAGCTTTTTTGAAAAATCTTCTTTTTGTTCATAAGAAAAAAGCTCTTTTCTTATTACTTTTAAGTTTTTTGATTTCTGTTTTAACTATTTTGGAAAGTTTTTATTTAAAGATAAGTTTAAATCAATATCAAAATTTTGCTTGGGATAAGATGTTTTGGTATATCGTTTTCTTTTTTGGAAGTTTCCTTGTTTTGCGTTTTTTCTTTTTTTATATAAAGGAGATATGTCGACTTTATTTAAGTAAAGATATTGAGATAGATTATATGTATTCTTTTTTATCTCATATATTTAAACTTCCTCTTATAAAGTTTAAAAGCTATCAAACTGGAGAAGTTATAACAAGAATTACTGAAGCAAGAGAAATGAAAGAGGTTTTTGCGGATGTTTTTGTAGCTCTTACTTTAAATTCTTTTTTAGGAGTTTTGACGTTTGTTTTTTTGTGTTTTTTGAGTAAAGAACTTTTGCTTGTATTAAGTATTGGAGTAATGATTTATTTTTTGCTTGGACTACTTTTTTCTAAAGCTTTGTATCGTATTTTGCTTTTACATATGGAAAATGAGAGTGTTTGGCAAGAGAATTTGTTAGAGGGTATTCGAGTATTTGAACCTGTTAAACATTTGCATATGACTAAAAAACATCTAGAACATTTGGAAGAAGGTTTAGTACATCATATTCATGTGCGATTACGTCATCAAGTAAAATTGGAAAGAATTGAACTTTTTAAAAATTTTGGATTAGAAGTATTAGGATTTGTTTTGCTTACTTATGGAATGTATTTATATTTTCATGGACGAATTTCAGGGGTAGATTTTCTTACTTTTCAAAGTTTATATGGTTATCTTTTATCTCCTTTAAAAGATTTATTAGCGGTTATTCCTAAGCTTTATTATTTAAAAGGAGTTTTAAGTAAAATAAGTGAGTATATGGCTTTAGAAGAGGAACTCTTAGAAGAGCCTACTGTAAAAATGGTAGATACTTCGATAAAGTTTGAAGATGTTACTTTTTCTTATACACCAATTTCTACATCTATTGAACAGCTTTCCTTTGATATAAAGTCTCATGAGCACGTTTTTTTAAAAGGCCCTAGTGGAGTTGGAAAGAGTACGATATGTCGGTTACTCATAAAGGAAATGCAAAATTATACAGGAAATATTTTGATAGGCGCTCAAAATTTGAAAGATTATAATTTGGCAACTATTCGAGAAAATATTATGTATTTAAGTCAAAAAGAACCTTTATTAAAAGGAACTATTAAGGAAAATCTCTTCTTTTATTCTGATGTGTCTTTGGAAGATTTTCAAAAGGTATGTCAGGTTTGTGAATTAGAAAGCATAGTGAGTAAAAAGGCTTTACGATATGACACTTTCTTAGATGATGAAAATTTATCTGGTGGAGAAAAGCAACGGATTATTCTTGCTAGAACTTTATTAAAAAAAGGAGAAATCTATTTGCTTGATGAGTGTTTGAGTGAGGTGGATGAAATATTAGAAAAGAAAATCATTAAGAATATTCGAGCATATTTGCAAGATAAAACTTTGATTTATATCAGTCATCGAGATCATTCAAAAATGTTTGAAAGAGTGGTGAATATTACGAATGGATAATCGTTTTTCTTTAAAGAAAAGGAAACCCAAAATAAAAATTCTTTGTTTTTTAAGTTTTACTTATTTACTTTTTTTAGTTACTTTCTTTGTGTTTTTTTCTTTTGATTTTGGAACTGCTTATGATGGGATTTACTCTTGTAAGAAAAATTATTGTACGATAACTTCTTTTCTTCAAGTTTCGGAAGTTGTTGAATTAAAAACTTCTCAAAAGTTGATTCTTAATAAACAAGAACAAAATTTACAGATTGAAAAAATTTATAATCCAGAGCTTGTAAACAATGTAGCGATTCAGCAAGTGGTTTTTAAAGTGCCTGAACAGGAATTTTATGAAAATCAAACGGTATCTTTTGTTATTCGGAAAACTAAGAAAAACATTTGGGAAATCCTATGGGAAAGTTTGAAAGGAGGTGATGTCTTATAGTTATGAATCGTAATGAGCTACTCCAAGTACAGGGAGGTGGATGGTTATTAATTGCTGGAGTAGTTGCTGGCGCGATAACATTTGTCATCGGTGTGATTGATGGTTTTATTAGACCTTTATCGTGTCATGAGTAAAAATTGGAAAAAAATGAAAGAGAGGAGGGTAAAATGATTTTAGAAAAAAAGGAATTGTGTCAAATTGAAGGTGGCGCGATTACAGCTGCTTTAGTAAATGCAATTCTTCGAGGATTTCAATTTCTTTTTGATTTAGGCAAATCGGTTGGTTCTTCGATTGCTAGAATGACAAAAGGAAATTATTGTTGAAAAAAAGTAGCTGTTGCTACTTTTTAATGTTCAGTTAAATATAAATCATAATATTCATCATAGGTAATACCTAATTCATGGACTTTAGTTGCGTGTTCAATTCCAATATATCTTAGATGCCATGGTTCTTCTTTATATCCAGTTATGGTTGAATTATCTTTTGGATAACGTACGATGAATCCATATTTATATGAGTTATTAAGCATCCATTCATAATCTGCATCTGTTAAATTGCTCCAATGGGTACTACTTCTTACATCTAAAGCAAGACCTGTTTGGTGTTCAGAATGTCCTGGTCTTGCAGAATATGTGTCTACGACTTCTACAGGGTCATCTTGAAGATATCCATTATATAAACGATTTTGATAATCATAAGAACGATAGGTACTATAAGGAATAATATAAACATTATCTAATTTTGCGGCAGCAAGAAGATTTTCAAAATCATTTACTGCATCATCTTTGATTTGTAAAGATGGAAAACTTGGAATTGCCACTAAATCATCGGGAACATAGTCACTAGGTAGAGCATGGCTTTTATTAACTAATACTGTTACTGCGCTTGGATCTTCTATTGTTTCGATAGTTTGGTAAAAAGGTTCATCTAAATTTAAATTCACTCGGGTAACTGCGTCTTTCATTTCAATACTTTCTAAAGTTTGGTAAGCTTTGTAACGGTCAATTTTTGAAAAATCAAAATTGGAAATTTGATAAAATTGGGATAAGTCAACATACTCATTATCTAAAATACTTTGAATATTTTTTTCACTCATGTATTCATAAATATTATTAATCTCGTCTGCTGTATATCCTTTTTCTAAAAGAGAGTTGGCTTCTTTTACAAAGCTTTCTTTATTAACTAGAATGATGCCTTTTTCTTCAAGAATTTGACTTTCTGTTTTTGGGGTTTCTACTTCTTTTTCCGGAAAAAAGAAATCTTTTGTAAAGTAAAGAGTTGTTCCAACTACGGCTAAAATGCAGAAAATTGAAAGTAATATTATTAATATCTTTTTATCACGTTTCATAAAAATCACCTATTAATAGTATAGCATTTTTTTGGTATATTTATATATACTTGACATACTTTTTTACTAGAGGTGTACAATGAAAAAAGTAATGAGTTTTTTAATTTTGCTAAGTTTATTTATTCCTTCAGTAGCTGCTGAAGAAGTAAGTAGTGACTTAGCTCCAAATAGCAAGAGTGCTATTTTATTAGATGCAAGTACAAAGACGATTTTGTTTAAGAAAAATGAACAAGAAAAATTGGCTCCTGCTTCTATGACAAAAGTTATGAGTATGCTTTTAATTATGGAAGCAATTGATAATGGCAGTTTAAGTTTAGATGATGATGTGACAATAAGTGAAAATGCAGCGAGTATGGGTGGAAGTCAAGTATATTTACAAGCTGGTGAAACCTATAAGGTAAAAGAACTTTTAAAAGGAATTGCTGTTGCAAGTGGAAATGATGCAGTAGTTGCAATGGCTGAAAAAATTTCTGGCACAGTAAGTGATTTTGTAGCGAGAATGAATGAACGAGCTAAAGAGCTTGGTGCAGTAAATACGCATTTTGTAAATCCTCATGGCTTAGATGCTGAGGATCATTATACAACAGCTTATGATATGGCTTTAATGGCCTTTGAGTTACTAAAGCATCCGACAATATTAGAATATACAAGTATTTATGAAGATTATTTACAAAAAAATGATGGTTCAAGTATATGGCTTGTCAATACCAATAAGCTTGTTCGTTTTTATGACGGCGTTGATGGCTTGAAGACTGGTTTTACTGCAACGGCAGGGTATTGTTTGACAGCAACTGCGAAGAAAAATAATTTGCGTTTAATTTCGGTTGTTATGGGTGCTGAGACAAGTGACAAAAGAAGCAGTGATACTACAAGTCTTTTAAATTATGGTTTTAATACTTATAAAACACATGTTGTTTTGACTACGAAAGATTCGTTAGGAATGAAGAGAGTTGAAAATGGAGTGGTTGAACAAGCAGATATTGTGCTTACCCAAGATTATGTAAAATTGTTAAAGCAAACGGATGCTAAACCTAATTATTCTTTTAATGTTTCTGTAGATTCTTTGGTTGCTCCGTTAAAAAAGGGAGATATCGTTGGAAAGGTTTCTGTTGTTGATGAAACCGGAAGTGTAATTGATACATTAGATGTAACTCTTAAAGAAGATATTCCAAAAGTGAATTGGTGGCAAGCATTTTTAAAGAATTTAAAGCATTTAACAGCTGGTCAAATTTTAATAAAATAAATGTCAAATAAACAAGAAAAGATTGTCTTTCCTTGTTTTTCTTTTATAATAAAAGTAGGTGAGTACTCGTGCAAAAGAAAAAGAAGTTGAAATTAAAAAAGTCCGTTATTTTTAAATCTTTAGCCGTTATTATTGCTATAATGAGTATTTATATTTTCATAATGTTTTTAAAATTAAATGTTTTGCCTTTTATGTATTTGCTCTTTTTATTTCTTATATTGTTTGCAATTGACATTGGGCTTTATTTACTTATGTCGAAGAAAAAGCCTGTTTTTCGAATAGTTGGAACCATTTGTACTATTTTTTTATTCGTTCTTTATTTTGTTGGAATTGAATTTCAGACAGTCACTTTAAATTTTTTGCATCAATTTGCTTTTTTAAATATTCAAACAGAACATTATCAAGTTATTGTAAAAAATACGAGTGAAATGGCTTCATTAAACGATTTAGATAATAAAAGTATTGCTTACGTAAAAAATCGTGAAGGGGCATCTAAAGCTTATAAACAACTTGAAAAAGAAAATGTAAAAAAAGAAGAAGTTGATGGCGTAGGAACCTTGGTTCGTTCTTTTTTACAGGATGAAATCGATGTCATTTTACTTGAGTCTTCCGAAGAAGAGCTTTATAATGAAATGAGTCAAGAGTTTAAAGAAAATCATAAAGTTTTAGAAACTGTTTCTGTTGAAGTCCAAAAAAATGATTTCAGTAAAGATGTTGCGATTACCAAACAACCTTTTAGTGTTTATGTAACGGGAGTTGACACATATGATGCTATTTCCAGTGTGGCAAGAAGCGATGTAAATATGGTAATTACTGTAAATCCAGTTTCTCATAAAATTTTGCTAACTTCTATTCCAAGAGATTATTATGTGCCTATAGCAGGAAGTTCTTCAGAGTTAAACGATAAGCTTACACATGCTGGATTAGAAGGTGTTGATGTAAGTATTAAAACGATTGAAAATTTATTAGATATGGATATAAATTATTATATTAAATTTAATTTTACTTCTTTAATTCAGATTGTTGATGCCTTAGGCGGAATAGATGTTGATTCGCCATTTGCTTTTACTGCTGATTATGAAGAAGATACACATATTTATTATGAATTTCAAAAAGGAATGAATCATTTAAATGGAAAACAAGCTTTGGCATATGTTCGAGAACGTTATGGTCTTCGTGAGGGAGATGTAGCGCGAGCAAGACATCAACAACAAGTTGTAGAAGCCGTTGTAAATAAACTTACAACAACTACTATTTTAACTAAATATGGAGAACTTCTTGGAAGTATGGAAGGAAACTTTACAACAAATTTTGATTTTGATAGTATAACCGGATTTGTAAAAATGCAGTTAAATGATATGCCATCATGGAGTGTGGAAACACAAGTATTAACTGGAGCTGATGCTTCAAGGAAAACGGCATCTATACCTGATTTGTATTCTTCAGTTATGATTCCTGATGAAGAACAGTTAGAAAACGCAAAAGGAAAAATAGATGAGATTACGCTTACATAAAAATGCCATTTAAGATGGCGTTTTTTTTCACTTTTTTTGTCGAAGTTGTTTAAAAATAGCTAAAAATTTTCTATATTAAAATAGGCAAGGTGAGGCTATGCTAATTTTACAAATCGAGGAAAGAAAAGAAAGTCTTTATGCAAAGCTAGAAGGAAAATTAACCCGTAAAGAAACCTATCAAGTTGAACACTATTTGATTCCTTATATTGTCAAAAATAATGTGAAGAATTTTGTTTGTGACTGTAAGAAATTGAAGAAAATCGATATTGATGGAAAATATGCTTTATTAAAAACAAAGGTTGTTTTAAAAAAGCAAAAGGGTGAATTTCTTTTATGCGATGTTAAAGAAAGTATTAAAAAAGAACTGATTGGATACCGTATGCGCATACAGTAAAAAGAATTGGAGGGTATTGGTTGACAACAGAGGAATTGATTAAAGACAATATGGCTTTAATCAAACATATTGCTCAAAACTTTTACCAGGTTTCTTTTGAAGATTTATTACAAGCTGGTGTCATGGGAATTTTAAAAGCTTATAAAAATTATCGGAAAAATGGAACAACAAAATTTTCAACTTATGCTTACGATTATATTTTTGGAGAAATGTATGATTTTGTGATGAGAGATCGTGAGATAAAGGTAAGTAAAGAAATTTTAAAATTAGCTAAAAAAATTGAACTCACTAAAAATGCCCTAAGTTTAAAAATGAACCGAATGCCAACGTACGAGGAAATCGGCAAATTTTTACATCTTAGTCCTATCCAAGTAAGAGAAGCTCTTTTAGTTACGACAAAGTCGATTAGTTTAGATGAAGAAAGGGATGAAACAAGAGATTTATATGAAACCATTCCTTTTGAAGAGAAACTTTCTTGGGATGATAAAATCACTTTGGAAGATAGTATTCATACGCTTCCACAAAGTGGACAAAAAATTATCAAGTATCGTTATTTTGAAGATTTGTCACAAAGTGAAACGGCCAAACGCCTTGGGATGACTCAAGTAATGGTATCGAGATATGAAAAGAAAAGTTTAGAGCAATTAAAAAAATTCTATGAAGTTGCCTGAAAGCTGGATGTTTAAGCTTTCTTTTTTTGTATTGAAAGATGAAATTTTAATTGAATGAATTCTTCTTTTTTGCTATAGTAATTTTAGAAGAAGGTGAAGTTATATGAGAATGTATATTGGAGTAGTAAGTATTGTTTTATTTGTGGTTGTTTTAGGAATAATTTCTTTTACTTTTTTTGTTAAAAAAGATGATGATGAAATTACTCAAACCATTTTTTTAAGAAAAGTTTCTTCAAATTTAGAATATCCTATAGTAAATAATGAGGAGGAACTTTTGAGAATTTTGGAAAATCAGAATTATCAAAATGAAACTTGTGATTGTATACAAGATTATGAAATAAAAGTCGAGAGTAAAACTTATATAATTTATGATCTAGAAGAGGGAATGCGTGTTCGTTTAGATGAAAGCGAAGCTGTATTAAGTTCAGAAGATTCCGATAAACTTTCTCAAATTATACAAGAGACTATGCGTTAACAATTTTTATCTCGAATTAAAACTTTTCCTTTTCCTTTGTAGTTTTCTAGTTCTTTATCAAGAAAATTTGAAATAAAGTATTCATTTATATTCATTTCAAAAATATCATCTAATGTTTTGTCGTATCCAATACATGGTACGATATATAAATCCCAACCTTTGTTTAAATATTCTTGAAAATTTCGAATTCCGTATAATGAAGATGTGGTAATTTTCTTTTCGCAACTTTCGATTTTATGAAATCCTGAAAATCTAATTAGGAGTTCTTCTTTAGATTGAAGGGTTGATGCTTCTATTTTTTTGGCAAGTTCATCTTTTCTTTTTGAAGTATTTATTTTTTCAAAAGAACGATATAAACTTAATTTTGCATCGTAAAATCCAATTATTAATTTTATAATGTTTGGCTGATAACTTCTTTCAATAATTGGAGGGTTAAACTGAGATACTTTTAAATGTGTATTTGTATCAATATTTCGTATAGCATGTAAGCTTTTTATTGATGTTTGAATTTCAGGAGTATATATAGTTGGTAATTTATAGACTGAATTTGCATACGCTTGATATTCGGTTTCGCTAACAAAATTACGTGCAAGGATATCTTTGATTTTTTCAGCATAATTTTCTTTACAAGAAATATTTTCTTCATTTTTTAATTTTTTGAAAATATCCCAAAATGAATAAGTTAAATTTCCTTCTTTATGCTTTATTCCAGTATTGTATAGATATCCGTTAGGAGTAATAAACCATGCATTAGGCATGCATTGTTCGACGATTTTGCTTTTTGGAGGAAAAATTAGATATTCAAGTTGTTCTATTTCAGAAATTGTAAGAGATAAATTTATACTTATTTCTTTTAAAAATTCTTGAAATTTTGGAAATATAGTTATAAAAAATTGAGCAAAATTATAGTAATCTGTTAATAAAAATTTTATGTCATTTAAATTAGGATTAGGAAGGATTTTTAAAATATTTTCAAAAGTTTGTTCTTCTTCGCAACGTTCAAGAAAAATAAATTCTTCCGCGGTAATCTCTGATTTTATTTGTCTTTGATAAGCGTAACTTTTGATAAGTTCATTTAAAATTCTTAATTGTTCAAAAAGTTTGTGGTACTTTTTTAATAAATCGTTAGAAATCTTTCTATCAAAAATATATTTTGAAGTGGTTTCAGGAGAATTAACTCGTTCTAGATAAATCTTGAAATTTTTAGGATTTTCTAATTCAGAATAGTATTTATACATAAGTATCACCTGTTTTAAAAGTATTTTACAGGATAGAATTTTAAAAGTAAAGTTTGATTTACATTCGGGGTAAAATAAAAAAATAGTAGATGATGAAACATACCATTAACTACTATTCACCTGTGAAAATTTTTTTAAAAGAATTAGAATAATGTTATACTTAATTTATATCGGGAGGTTTAAAAATGTATCAAAAAGATGTTTTAAGAGAATATATAAAAAAATCAGAATTGAGACTTTTTAGTGACAAAATCAAGGTAAGACTATCAAAAGACTTAGCACTTAAATATGATCAAGGACATTATCAAAATTATTTAAAGAATATTCAAAAATGTTTTGATATGATTAATACCTTAAATATTCAATATCCAGGGAATGCAAAGCCTATACTTTATGTATATATAGTTCCGGATGAAAACTATGCTAAATTATTAAAAATTCCAAATTATTATAATACAGGAAACGGTGGTGGAAAACCTGTAACTTGTTATGATTTAGATGGGTTTAATGCTGCTTATGGCATTAGTCAGAATATGGCAGAAGATAAGGTATTTGAAACTTTTAATATTTCGAAACTCGAAAATGAGTTACATGAACTTTCGCATATTATTCATAGTGAGTTTTTTTCAACTAACCCAACAATTTGTGAGGGATTTGCTGAAACATTACCTTTATATGCTTTAGATTTAGAAGAAAAGTTTGAAAGTCATCGAAATGCAATAACAGGGTTGAATGAAAAACAAATTTATAGTGTACAGGAATTATTGAATTCTGAAAAAGATGGAACGTTTGGTAAAAACTCAATATTTCCAAATTACTCTTGTTCATTTAATTTGTCTTATATTTCCTCATATTTATTTGTTAGGAGTTGTGTAGAAGAATTTCGTAAAAAGTATAATCTATCTAAAGAAAAGTCAATCCAATATTTTTTAGAATTTATAAAACAGAGCACTTATAGAGATGAATGGCTTATTTTTGATATTGCTAACGCACTTAATTTTCCTCAAAAGGAACTACTAAATGGAAAACAAATGCAATTGAAACTTTTAAAATCTTTAAATAAAAAACAAAACTTCTATGATTAACCAGTTTTGTTTTTAAATGTTTTATAAAATCAGATAAATTTGTACGTAATTTGTACGTATAAGTATTTTATATAAAAAAATCCCGTAAATACGGGAATTATTTTTTTGTGGTGTCCCCTGTAGGAATCGAACCTACAACTAAACCTTAGGAGGGTCTTGTAATATCCATTTTACTAAGAGGACATGCACTTATTTTAGCAAAAAAATTGTAAAATGAAAAGTATGGATTGACGTTTTTCTTCTATATGCTTATAATTAATATGAAAGAAATTTCATGTTAGAAAGGATTACTTATGTTAGAGATAAAAGATATAAGTTTTGAAAGAGAGCATAAAAAAATATTAGATCATATAAGTTTAGTGCTTGATGAGACAAAATTTTATGTAATTACGGGGCCTAATGGTTCTGGTAAAAGTACATTAGCTAAAATTATTATGGGAATTGTGAAACCTGATTCTGGGCAAATTCTTTTAAATGGTGAGGATATTACTCATTTATCTGTTGATGAAAGAGCTAAAAAAGGAGTGGGTTTTGCCTTTCAATCACCTGTTCGGTTTAAAGGATTAACTGTATACGATTTATTAAAGATTGCTGTGAATAAAGAAATTTCAAAAAAAGAAGCTTGTTCGATTTTAGCCAAAGTTGGTTTATGTGCTAAAGAATATGTAGATAGAGAAGTTGATTCATCTTTATCTGGTGGTGAGTTAAAGCGAATTGAAATCGCAACTGTGATGGCAAGAAATCCTAAAGTCGCAATTTTTGATGAACCTGAAGCTGGAATTGATTTATGGAGCTTTCAAAATTTAACAGAAGTTTTTAAAGATTTAGAAAAATTAAGTAAAGGAATTACGTTAGTGATTTCTCATCAAGAGCGAATTTTACAAATTGCAGATGAAATTATTTTATTAGAAAAAGGAAAAATTAAAAATATCGGAAAAAAAGAAGAGATGTTAAGTCTTTTATTTGAAGAGCAAAATTGTTGTCGGAAAGAAGGTGGATGTTGTGAACGAGATAGATAAAAATTTGTTAAAAGAAATTAGCGAGGAAACTTCAAAAGCACCTGATGCTTATAATATTCGGAAAAATGGGAAGAGTATTGATAGAAAAACCAATCCATTTATTGATATTGTTCCAAAAGAAGACAATAAAGGGATTGATGTGTACGTTAAAGAAAATACTCTTTTAGGTATTGTTCATATTCCGGTTATTTTAACAGAAAGTGGACTCAAAGATGTCGTTTACAATGATTTTCATATTGGAAAAAATTCTAATGTAATTATTCTTGCTGGATGTGGGGTTCATAATGACGAGCATGATGATACAGAACATGATGGCATTCATAGATTTTATTTAGAAGAAAATGCCAAGGTAAAATATGTAGAAAAACACTATGGAGAAGGTAGTGGCAGTGGTAAGAAAATCTTAAATCCTGTGACGGAAATATTTATGAAAAAAGGCTCAAGTATGACGATGGATACAACTCAAATAAAAGGAGTGGACGATACACTAAGAGAAACAAAAGCCATGTTGGAAGAAAATACCACCTTAGTTATTAATGAAAAAATTTTAACGAATGAAACTCAAAATGCTAAGACAGTTTTTGAAGTAGAATTAAATGGGAAAAATGCGAGCACTCATGTTACTTCAAGAAGTGTAGCTACTGAAAATTCTTATCAAGAGTTTGTTTCTAATATTGTAGGAAATGCCGAGTGTTACGCTCATGTAGAATGTGATGCGATTATAAAAGATAAAGGTCTTGTTAAAGCTATTCCAGAAATTTATGCAAAAAATCCAGATGCGAATTTAATTCATGAAGCAGCCATCGGAAAAATTGCTGGCGAACAACTCATGAAATTAATGAGTTTAGGTTTATCATTAAAAGAAGCTGAAGATGTAATTATTCAAGGATTTTTAAAATAAAGAAAGGGGCATATTATGGGTAAACTTGTGTTAGTGAGACATGGCGAGAGTATTTGGAATTTAGAAAATCGTTTTACTGGTTGGACAGATGTTTCTTTATCCCAAAAAGGAATCAAAGAGGCTAAAGATGCTGGAAAACTTTTAGGACAAAAACACTATGTTTTTGATATCGCTTTTACTTCTGTTTTGTGCCGAGCAAATAAAACTTTGGAATTTATTTTAGCTGAAATGAATTTGGATATTCCTGTTGTTAAAACATATAAGTTAAATGAACGACATTATGGGGCTTTACAAGGGTTAAATAAAAAAGATACCGCCTTAAAATATGGTGAAGAACAAGTCCATATTTGGAGACGTAGTTATAATATTCGGCCTCCATTACTTTCTTTAGATGATTCTAGAGCTCCAAAAAATGATTCTTTATATAAAGATATTGATGAAAAAAATTTGCCTTTAGGAGAAAGCTTAGAAGATACAGTTCATAGAGTTATTCCTTTTTATGAAAGTGTTGTTGTTCCTTATTTAAAAGACAATAAGAACGTTTTGATTGTTGCCCATGGGAATAGTTTACGAGCTTTAATAAAATATTTAGAAAATTTGAATGAGTTAGAGATTGTTGATGTCGAAATTCCAACAGGTAAACCGTTATGTTATGAATTGGATGAGAATTTAAAAATTTTAAAAAAATATTATATAGGTGAGGGTAATGACTGAGGTACGAGAACCTGTAAAGAAAACAAGTATTGAAAAAAAAGAAAAGATTATTGAAAAAGGTTTTGAGCTTTTATGTGAAAAAGGATTTCATAATGTAAGTTCTATTGATATTGCTCGGTATGCTGGAGTATCTACTGGTTGTATTTATCAATATTTTTCAGATAAAAAAGCAATTTTTGTGGAAGGAGCAAAACTTTATTTAAAAAATATTTGTTTTCCTTTATTAGAAGTTTTTGAAGAATATAAAGAAAAGGAAATTTCTGTAGAAAAATTTGTATCTTTAGTATTAGAACGTTCTATTGAAAAGCAAAATTTATCTCGCAATGCTCATCAAGAATTAATGAGTATGTGTTGCTTAGATGAAGAGATTCAAAATATTTTTAATCAAAATGAATTAGAAGTAACTAAAGAGATAGAAAGTGTTTTACAAAAGAAGAATTTTTCTTTAAAAAATAGTAAAGAAAGAATGCATTTATTTATACATATTGTGGATGATTATAGTCATGAAATGATTTATCATAAACACCCAGAGTATGATTATCATATAATGTATGAGGAAACAAAAAAGATTTTAATTCATTTACTTAAAGGAGATTTGTCATGAAAAAAGAAAAAAGTACAGAAAAAAATATATTAATTGCGTTTGTTCTTAATTTAGTTTTTTCTTTAATTGAAATTGTTGGTGGGTTATTTACTAATAGTGTAGCTATTTTATCCGATGCGATTCATGATTTTGGAGATGCATTTAGTATTGGTGTTTCTTATTTTTTAGAAAGAAAAAGTAAAAAGAAACCGGATGAAACTTATACCTATGGATATTTACGATATTCTGTATTAGGGGCATTTATTACTACAATTATTTTAACGATTGGTTCGATTGTTGTTTTAACCGGTGCTATTTTTAGAATTATTCATCCTGTGTCTTTACATTATGAAGGAATGATTTTGCTAGCTATCCTTGGTATTATTATTAATTTTCTTGCCGCTTATAAAACGAGAGAAGGAGATTCTTTAAATCAAAAAGCAGTTAATCTTCATATGTTAGAGGATGTATTAAATTGGGTGGTTGTTTTTATTGGCGCTATTGTGATGAAATTTACAGATATTACCTATATTGATTCTATTATGAGTATTGGTATTGCTCTTTTCTTATTGAAACAAGCTTTAGAAAATTTAAAAAATATTTTGAATTTGTTTTTGGCTAAAGCTCCTAGTAATCTTCATGTAGATGAAATAAAAAAAGAACTTTTAAAAATTCCTAAAGTAGAAAATGTTCATCATATTCATGTATGGAGTATGGATGGTGTACATCATTATGCTACGATGCATGTAGTTGTTTCTGGTAAATATGATTTTGAATTAAAAAATACGATTAAGGATAAACTAAAAGAAATGGGAATTATGCATTCGACTTTAGAGATGGAAAATCGTGAAGAAGAATGTACGGAAAGTGAATGTGTGGTAACTCCCGTGAATATTTCGCATCAACACCATCATCATGAGTAGAAAGGAATGAAACTTGTTATGAAAATTGTATTACAAGTAAAAGGAATGGTTTGTGAAGGTTGTGAGAATCGAGTATGTAATTCTTTAAAACATATAAAAGGAGTAGAGGAAGTTGTTGCTTCTTTTAAAGATGAAAAAGTAGAAATTTTTGTTAAGAAAAAAGATTTAGTAGAAGATATAAAAAAAAGAATTACTGATTTAGGATTTCAAGTAATTGGTGAAACTTATGAATAAAATCACCTTACAAGTAAGTGGAATGACTTGTAGTGCTTGTTCTTTAGGGCTAGAACGATATTTGCAAAAACAAGAACATATAAAAGAAGTCGCGGTAAATTTAATTTTACAAACGGCAACGATTACGTATGAAAGTCCTTTAACTAAAAAAGATTTAATGCGTTTTGTTGAGGAAGCAGGATTTACTTGTGAAAAAAGAAAAAATAAAACTTTGTCTTGGAAAACATTTTTTGTTTTTTTGTTACTAGGACTTTTTTTAATGTATATCTCCATGGGTCCGATGTTTCATTTACCTATTCCAGATTTTTTGCATAAAGAGACTTCTCCTATCAATTATGCTTGGTTTTTACTTTTAGGTACTATTCCTTTTCTTTTTTATGGAATAGATATTTTAAAAAGTGGTATTAAAAATTTTCTTCATGGAACTAGTAATATGGATACTTTAATTACTTTTGGAGTGTTTGTGAATTTTTTCTATAGTATGTATGAATTTATTTTAGTATTAATGGGAAATTTTGGTGAAGTTCATTCTTTATATTTTGAATCGTCTGCTTTCATTTTGCTTTTTGTAAAATTAGGAAGATTGATAGATCGAGATAATAAGACTAAAGCTGTAGATACTATTCAAAATTTAGTCACGATTACTCCTAAAAAAGGAACAATTCTTAAAGAAGATAAAGAAGTTCAAATTCCAATTCATGAAGTATGTGTTCATGATAAAGTTTTTGTTAAACCTGGTGAAGTTTTTCCAGTTGATGGTATAGTTTTAGAAGGAAAGTCTCATGTGGATGAATCTTTGCTTACTGGAGAATCTTTACCTGTTTTAAAAAAAGAAAAAGACAAAGTGTCTGCTGGAAGTATTAATTATGAAGGAACAATTATTTATGAAGCTTTAAAAGTTGGCAAGGATTCGATGATTAGTCATATTACGAAGTTAGTGGTCTCTTCCTTAGAGAAAAAATCTACTATTGAAAAGACGGCAGATAAAATGAGTCGTTATTTTGTTCCTTTTATTCTTGGAGTTTCTTTTTTGGTTTTTCTTCTTCATTTCTTTCTTCATGATTTTGCTACGGCTATAAACTATTTTGTGACAACTTTAGTTGTGGCTTGTCCTTGTGCTCTTGGCCTTGCGACTCCACTTGCTATGGTTGTTTCTGTAGGTACATTATCGAAAAAAGGAATTTTAGTAAAAAACAGTGATGCAATTGAAAATTTAAGTAAAATAGAAAATATTCTTTTGGATAAAACGGGCACATTAACAACTGGGAAAATTTCGGTGGTTCATGAACATTATATAGACAAGAATGTTCCTCTTTATTTAAGTAGCTTAGAAAAGAATTCTACGCATCCACTTGCTATAGCTATCACTAAAAAGTATTCAGATTTTGTGAAAGTAAAAAACTTTAAAAATCATTCTGGTTTGGGGATTGAAGGAAAAATTGATAACCAAACTTATTATGCTGGTTCTGCTTCATTTTTAGAAAAATTTTCTTTAAAAAGTCCTTATCAAAAAGAGGAGAAGGAGTATACCCAAAAAGGATATATGATTGTTTATTTGTTTACGGAAAAAGAAGTTTTAGGATTATTTGCTTTACGAGATGAAATTAAAAAAGATATGGTAGATATTATTAAAGAACTTCAAAAAGATTATCAAGTTTCCATGGTAACTGGAGATAATGAAGTTTCTGCTCGTGTCATCGCATCTGAACTTGGTATTTCCAATGTTTATGCAGGTGCTTCTCCTGAAGATAAAGAGAAAATTGCGTTAGAGGCAACACCTTCTTTAATGATGGGAGATGGGATTAATGATGCTCCAGCTTTAAAAACAGCGACGGTTGGTGTAAGCGTTTATGGTGGTTCAGATGTCAGTGCTGATTCATCTGATATTGTCTTTTTAAAAGAAGATCTCTCATTGATTCCTTATTTATTTAAAGTAGGAAAGAAAACAATGAAAATTATTCGTGAGAATCTTTTTTGGGCTTTCTTTTATAATATTATTATGATTCTTTTAGCCAGTGGATTTTTACCAATTACTCTAAATCCAATGATTGCTAGTTTGGCTATGACTTTTAGTAGTATTACGGTTGCTTTAAATAGCTTGCGATTAAAGAAAATATCAAATTAGGCAGAGTGTTGTTTATTGCACTTTGCTTTTTTTCATTTGTATGATATTCTTGATTTGATAGGAGTTTATATGAGAAAGATAGTTTTATTTTTATGTTGTATCTTGTTTTTTTGTGTATGCTTTGCTATAACTCGAGAGAAACATGTACGTGTTCAAGAATTTTTTTGTGATGAAGAACCCATAGTGTTGAATTTAGAGGAACGAAATGTGTATTTTTATTGTATTGATGATCAATTTACTGTAAATGTATCTGGAAGTAAAATTCCCATAAAAGAATTTTTATTATCAAATGATGATGCTTTTTCTTTATTAGAAGAAAATTTACAAAGAGAAGAAGGGCCTTCAGACGGTGGGACACAAATATATAAAAGTATAAAAGGTTCCGAATTTAGTTCTAAAGGCTTTACTTATATTCGTTGTAATCGATTAGATGGAAGCAATACAGATATTTATATTGGTCCTATAGAACTAACTTATCAGAATAATTTTTGTGAATGATTTTTTGGAGGAATTATGAATATTAAAAAACTAGATTGTGTAGAAAATATTAATTTAAACAAATATATTTTATTTAGAGAACATGTGAAGAATCATATGAAATATCCTGATTGGCTTGGAGATTTTTCAAAAGAAGAGTTACTTATAATGCTTCAAAATGGTTGCAAAATTTGGGTTTATTATTTCCATTTGAAGGCCGTATGTTCTATGATGCTGATTCCAGCAACTAAAAAAAGTTTGTTGAAGTTTGGTTTGAATTTAAATGAAAAAGAAGTTGTTGATTATGGTCCTATGTTTGTAAATCCTATATATGTTGGGAATGGTTTACAATATCAAATGTTAAAGGAACTTGATAACTATTGTACAAAATTGGGATATAAATATGCTGTATGTACTGTACATCCTGATAATATTTACTCTATAAATAATTTGCTTAAAGATCATTTTGAATTTAAAAATCAAAAAGAATTTAAGCGTGGTGTTAGAAATGTTTATGTAAAAAAATTCATTTAAAAGTGTTTGAAAAGTTTTAACTTACTATGCTTGTTGCTTTTGCTAGATATATTTGCTAATATGAATGTAAGCGTGTTTTTTCCTCTCGTGTTCTAATTGACATGGGGGGGGGGTATATGTGATAAGATTATAGAGAGGAAAGGAGTTTTTATGATTCAAGTTAAAAATGTTACGAAGAAATTTACAAAATGGAATGAAAAAAAACAAAAAGAAGAATTTTATGCGGATGAAAATATTTCGTTTGAAGCACATGATGGAGAGATTGTAGGTATTCTTGGACCAAACGGAGCTGGGAAAACGACTCTTTTACGTATGATTGCTGGTATTTTGGAACCTACAGAAGGTTGTGTTTTGTTTGATGGTAAAAGTTATCAGACAGACGAAATCAATATTAAAATGGAACTTGCTTATTTGTCCGGTAATACGAAACTGTATGATACTCTTACTACTTATGAGCTTTTAGATATGTGTTGTAGAATTTATAAAATGCCTAAAGATGAGATTGATGGAAAAATTAAAGAGATTAGTCAAAAATTGCAATTGGATTCTTTTCTTTATCAAAAAATAGGGGATCTTTCAACTGGTCAAACACAACGAGTAAATATTGCTAGATGTTTTATTCACAATCCAAAATATTATGTTTTTGATGAAGCCACTACTGGATTAGATATTATCTCAAGTCAAATTATTTTAGATTTTATAAAAAAAGAAAAACAAAAAGGGAAAACGATTCTTTACTCAACTCATTATATGGAAGAAGCAGAAAATATTTGCGATCAAGTCATTATGATTCATAAAGGTCACATTTTGCTTACTGGAACGCCAAGTGAGATTAAGAAACAAACTAAGACAACAAATTTACGTGATGCCTTTTTTGCTTTGATTGGAGGTAGTGAAGATGAGAAGTAATTTATGGATTATTTTAAAAAAAGAATTGCGAGAACTTTTTCGTGATAAAAAATCTTTAGCAATGATGTTAATTATTCCCATATTTATTCCGTTTTTGATATTGATGATGTCGTTTTTGTTTGAAGCTCAGTCAACAACCGATATTTCAGAATATAATAAAATAGGTTTTGCTTATGAGCTTACGGATACTGAAAAAGAATTATTAAATAGTATGGAAGTTGAAATTCACACGGGTAGCGAAAATGAAATGCGCGAAGCATATGAAAATGATGAAATTTATCTTTATGTAACCAAAAGCAATTTTAATTATACTATTCATTCAAATAGTAGTGAAGCAAGTATGTATGCATCGACATTTATAGAAGGTTATTTTGAATCCTATAAGAATATTTTGCAACATGAATATTTAGCTAATGAAGGTATTGACGCAAATGAAGTATTAAATATTATTACTGTGACAGAAGAAACAACAGAAAAAGATTCTTATTTTGCAAATTATATAAAAAATTATGCTTTTTTATTTATTATCATGGCAATTACTGTTTCAGCAACTTATCCAGCAACAGATACAACGGCTGGTGAAAAGGAAAGAGGTACTTTAGAAACTTTACTTACTTTTCCGATGAAGAGTAAAGATATTATTTTAGGTAAATTTTTTAGCGTATCTTTGTCTTCTTTAATTACAGGGGTTTTAAGTTTTGTTTTAACTTATATTACATTATTTATTTCTAAAGATTTATTTAGCATATATGAGAATGCCAATTTACTTTATTCATGGCAAGCTATTGTTCTTGGTCTTGTGATTATTCTGGTTTATTCATTTTTTATCAGTGGGCTTTGCATTGCTATTGCTAGTAAATCTAAGACGTTTAAAGAAGCTCAGAGTGCTTTGACACCTTTAACTTTTATTTCTTTATTTCCAGGAATGATTGCTTTTATGATTAATATTACGACCAATAACCTTATTGCCTTTATTCCATTTTTAAATATGACTATGATATTTACAGATATTAATAATGGTATTTATAATATCTTACATATTCTTATTATGCTTATATCAAGTATTGTTTATATTGCGATTATTATGTATGTTATTATTAAGCAATATAAATCAGAAAAGGTTTTATTTTAGATTCTAGCTTTAGAATCTTTTTTTTGAGAGAGGCTAGAAAATGAATAAAAAAAATTTGTTTTTTAGTTCCTTCTCATCAATTTACTAATTCGTATTATACGTGATATAATGTACATGACATGATAAGTCATGACTATAATTTCTTTTAATAAACCATAATAGAAGTAGAGACCAACTATAATGTGTCAATAGAAAATTGA
>CAMLWN010000012.1 GCA_946490195.1 uncultured Mycoplasmatota bacterium | reverse complement strand
TGAGATTTCCACTCACTAATTTATTCGACCTACACAGTCGCACCGTCCATATATCTTAAATAAAATCGAACACGTAATTTTTCTTTCACAAAATGATCTAATTCATTCAAATAAATATTTGCAAAAAATTGTGATGTATAATTTCCAATTGGAATGCCTTTAACCCCCTCTTCATCAAAAATAATTTTTTAGTAAATTGAAGCAATTTAGGATCTCGAATTTTTCTTTTTAAAATTTTATATAAAATATCCCGATTAATATTATAAAAATAACCAGATATATCACATTTTAAAACGTAATAATTACCATAATTTCTTTTCATAATTCGCATCATTCTTTGTAAATCATCTACAGCTTTATGTCCACCTCGCATTGGCAAACAAGCATAAGTATGAGTAATGAATCTAGGCATCATATAAGGTTTAATAAATTCTTCAACATACCATTGATGAACAACTCGATCAATATAAGGTAAAGATTTTATAATTCTTTCTTTAGGTTCATAAATAGTAAAAACACGATACTTACCAAAACGATATGTATTATTTTCCAATTTTTTTATAATATTTGTTATATTCGTTTCTAAATTCATTTCAAACAATAAAACTTCTTTATCAAAACGTTTCCCCTTCGAAGCTCTTTCATGTGCTTCAACCAATTTATCAAAAGTAAGCTTGCTATCCCAAACATTTTTTATGCTTTTAGGCATGAATTAATCCACCCACCTAATAGATTTCCAACATGGAAAAGTTTAGTACTCCACGCTCGATAATTTTGAATAGTAATATATTTTGCTTTATAAGAAACTCGAACTAAAACCTTTAACATTTTGAGCTTTACGTCTAAAGTATTCAAAGCCTCTAGTTTTTTAGTCTTATCATAAAACTTAAAAGCATAAATTACCTGCTCCATACCTTCATAAGTAACCAACTTAATTTGTGAAGCCAAAGCAAATCTTTCACATTTAGGAAATTTTTTCAAAATCATTTCAGTATAACTAAGTAAGTCAAGATATTTCCCATAAATTTTTAAACTCTCAATTTCATCTGGACGAACTTTATTTTTTTTCTTTTTCAAAACAATTTTTCCATCTTCAACAATATTATTTTCCATTACACATCTCCTGCAACTTAGAAAGTTTATTTATCGCTTCAATCGGTGTAAGTTGATTGATATCTATCCCTTGGATATAATGAATAATTTTTTCATATTTTTCTTGAGCAGTATATAAATCATAATTCTCTACCACGACAACATCTAATTTATGATTTTGAAAAACTTTTAAATAACTATCCAAACTAGCAATAGGAAATCCACATTTATCTACATTTTTAGCAAATGACGTAATCTTTAAAACAACATAATCATTTATTTTTTTGGCATCATCAGCCAAAAAAATATAAAACCCCCCCCACATCGAAATAAATATAATTTATCTGAATCTTGTTCTTTTAATTCCAAATATTTATTGTATATTTTACTCACAAATATCAATCCTTTCAAAAATACACAAAAAAAGGCAAGCTCGTTGCCTTAAAAAAAGAGAGGCAACGAGCTTACTACAACCACTAATTCTACTAAACTACATTTATTACTACATCTAATCTATCTTATGAAAAAAGGGAAAAATACGCCTCACGGCGTCAAAACAACGCGGAAACTAACATAGCCATTCACACGACCGTACGTAACATCGAAAGCAAACACACCAGCATTCACTCCGTAATTATGAGCTGCTCCACGTATAACCCACGGTTCACTAGACAAAACAAAATTTGCTTGGCCGGCGTACCAACTACTAATTTTTCTAGTTTGGGTCAAATACGTAGCCGAAGCAAATGGTCCCATTTCTCCTGTGGCATCTCCTAGTATTCTTCTTTGAAATTGTTCATCTACTGTGGCATATGCATAGGTATCATAATACTTACTATCCGGGAAGTCATATCCTCCAGTTAATGAAGTAAGTCCTGAAGTATCACTATCACATGTCGGACACCCAAATGTTCCATTAAATCCTGAATTATATAGGCTGTTTCTTCCACTCATTGGATTACCTTCTTCATCTAACATAACTCCCATTACGTATTCCCATGCTCCACCAGACATATCATAAATACCGCTTATATTTCCAGTTGTACTTGCAAGTACACTGTTTGGATAAGCTGTATTACATGTTCCATCATTACAATATCGATTACATTCTTCATTGGTTGCTGTATATCCACAGGTTGGTTCATTATTGGCAGCATATCCTGTAATATAGGATGAATTGTTATTTATTCTTACACTTGCTTGAGAACCATAGGTACTATGTTGAAGGTAAGCTACAGCTCCCCATTCAGTGTTTTTCATCATATGACTTTCTAAATCTCGTTTGTAATCATAGGATGTGTAAAATGCATTTGCTACTTGAATACTTCGCCATGAACTAACATTTGGTTTGATTTGAATGGCATCTCCATTTCTTATGTTATCACTTTCCCCGCCATTTCTACTTGGTTCAAATTTACCTACCCACATTCCATTAGAATTGAAAGCTGTAAATGCAGGATGTGTTAACCAATTACCTATAGATGTTCCACTACTTACTGGTGTATCTTTATTCTCAAAGATAATTTGTATTGTTTGAACTGCATTTTCTGTACTTGTTAAAACAGTATAATTTCCATTATCAAAGATTTGATATCGATACCTTGGTATCCATACAAAGTATGACTCTATTGCACTTTCTGGTATTGTATCACCGGGTTGATAATTTGCATTTGTACTTTCATCAGTTAAGATAACTGCATTGGCCCATTGTTTATTTTCGTAGTTATACCATTCTGATGATAAGTCAGCTCTTTTTACTGTTCCATCAGCTTCTATTGTTACTGCTATTAATGGCTCTTCTAAAACTGGATCTGTTCCATTTAATACAGTTTCACTGTATTGAGTTTTAAATTTTAAATAGCATTTGGTTCTTGTTGTAGAAAGATTTGTGACTAACGGTCCCCATCTTTCATAATTCCACTCAACACTAGCTCCATTTGTACAACTACTATTTGCTTGATCAAAAACATATTGAGAATTTTTTTCTGGAGCATTTAAAGTAATTTCATCATCTAAATAATATGCAAAATATACATCTCCTAAATCTTGTACTGTTCCTTTTATGATATTAAATTCTTCTTGAGTTTGAAATGATGCAAATGAAGTATAAAAGAATACTCCAGTTACTAATAGAACACATACAACAGTAAAGATTGTTATTCCTATTTTTTTAGGATCTCTTTGTTTAAATTTTTTTAATTTCATAAAGTATCATCCTTATTCTAAATTTTAAATACATGTTATATATCTTTAAATATATAAAAATTATATCTTCAATTTTTACTTTTATCAATAACATTACGTAAAAAAGGTTTTAAATTATACAGCAAAAATCTTAGCAATAAAATAAAAATCTAAATTTTCAAATTCAGTAAATATCATCCGTAAAACGAAAGGAAGAAAAAATTTTAGAGAGATTTTCCCTTACCCAAAGTTCAATAGGTATATACTTGTTGATTATATTGATTTTCTTTTATTTATAGTTTGTTTTTATGAATATTATTTCTTTTATAATGGCGTTCTTTTAACAAATCTGATAATTTTTGTTTTTCTTCCTCATTTTCTTCTAATAATATATTATCATAGTTATTGTTAAAATTGTTATTTTTAATTTTAACAACTCCTAGATTGGATATATTGAGTATCATTTTATTCGTAAAAGCATATTTACCTAGTTGTCCGCAAAACCTTGATATAACATTATCATTAAATTCCACGGTTTCATTTAGGTAAGGATTTCTGAAGATTTCTTCTATGATATAAAGGTTATCTAGTTTGAGTTCTTGATAGAAAGTTTTTCTTAACTTACTATCATAGTAGTCAATTTTATTTCCTCTATATCTTGGCTCTTGATAATTTATTTTTTCTATCGGAGCCAATGGAGTTCCTCTGATACTACGAAATTCTCTTCTTTAAGATTTTCGTCGAAAGTAAGAACTTCTAAGAAATTCTTTCTTATGTATGCTTTTATAATAAATCCAAGTTTTTGCAAATTAGCACTGACATTTGTTGCTTTATGGTAATATTCATGAATTCCTATTACCATACTGTTATACTTGTTAATTTCTTCTTTGCATTGCCTCCACGAATAACCCACGGGTTACCAGACCAAACAAAATAAGCGTGGTCGGCGTTTTTATTAATTTCCTAATATATTATATCAAAAAGAAAAAGTAATCATTCAATAATTTTACTAGATTACTTTTTCAATAAAATATTTAAGCATGTACTTAGGAAATTAATTCTATTTTTTTCTATTCTTTTTGGTTATTTTTGAACTTCTTTAAAAAATAGTCTCAAAACAACGCGGAAACTAATAATACCATGCGCACGACCGTTCTCATTATTAAATGCAAACACACCTGCATTCAAACCAATAGGATGGTCGCCTCCACGATTAAACCACGGATTGTTAGAATTAACAAAATGAGCATGGTCGGCGTTTTTATTAATTCCCTTATATATTATATCAAAAAGAAAAAGTAATCATTCAATAATTTTACTAGATTACTTTTTTATTAAAAATATTTAAGCATATACTTAGGAAATTAATTCTATTTTTTTCTATTCTTTTTGGCTATTTTTGAATTTCTTTAAAAAATAGTTCTCAAAACAACGCGGAAACTAAGCCAAGTCGTCACACGACCGTTCTCATTACCAAAAGCAAACATACCAGCATTCAAACCATTATTGTGATTGCCTCCACGTTTAAACCACGGATTACTAGACCACACAAACCAAGCATTGTCGGCGTTTTTTATTAATTCCCACATCAATTATAACAAATTTTTTCTAAATTTAATCATTTTCATAAAACAAATCATCAGGTTTTAAACGAAAAATATGAGCAATTCGAATCGCATCATCATAAAAAAGCCTTCTTTTTTTATTTTCTATTTGCCAATAATAGGCTGTACTTATTCCTAAAATTCTTCCCATATCTTCACAAGATAAATTTCTTTTTTGACGTTCTAAAAATAATTTTTGATACTTTCTTCTCACCTAGATCACCTACTAAATAAAATTATACCACATAAAAAATCATATATACCCACCAAATTATTAATAATACAAATTCTAATGCGAAAATATCGGTAGGTGATAAAAATGAATTTCGATAGACTTAAAGAAAGAAGAAGTTATGAAGGATATACACAACAAAATGTTGCTGATATCTTACATGTTCAAAGAGCAACTTATGCAGGATGGGAAACAGGAAAAGACATCATGCCTTTAAGACAATTATATAAAATTGCAAACAGCTATCAAATAAGTTTGGATTATTTAACTGGTTTATCAGATAACGATACAAAAATGAAATCAAAAAGTAAAACTATTGATATTAACAAAGTAGCTGAAAATCTTAAAAACTTTCGTAAGAAAAAACATTTAACTCAAGAACAAGTAGCTAAAGCACTTCAAACAACTCAATCAAATATTCACAAATATGAAACTGGAAAATGTTTAATTACTACAATGTATGCTTTAGAGTTCGCCAAACAATTCTCCTATTCTTTAGATGAATTACTTGGTAGAAAATAAAGAAAGTAGAGATTTTGTTCTCTACTTTCTTTTTTAAAACATTTTATCTACACCTTTTGGTACTTTATCTTGAATAATAGTTTCTACAATTTTATCTTCTCTTTCTTTAGTCACTTTTTTTCCAGTCATTTCACTCAAAGTACTAATAACCTCTCGTAACGTCTTCTCATCCTTCATATTACCATTTTGAAGCTTTGCAGCTAAATCTAAAATAGTATTTTTACTTACTTTGGTTTTCTTTTCTACTTTTTTAAAAAAATTATCTCCGAATTCCATAGAATACCTCCTAAAAGTATTCTATGCCAAAATTATTGTAAAGAATCATTATAAAAAATATCATCAGGTTTTAGTTGAAAAATAGCCGCGATTTTTTTGGCAACATCATAATATAATCTACGATTATTATGTTCAAGCTGCCAATAATATGACTTACAAACACCAATCATGTCGGCCATTTGCTGATAAGTATAGCCATGCTCTATCCTAAGTCTCTCTAACTTATAATTTTTTGATTTGTTTTCCATATTTCCTCCATTGGATTCTCTTATCTTATAATAAAATGCTTAAAATGTCAATTTTATACAGTGATTACTAGGTGGACATCATCTACCATGACCAATAGACTAATATATGGATGGAGGTAGTAAAATGCAAGACATTAAAAAGACTATTGGTAATAATTTAAGATATATTCGTTTTCAAAAAGGATTATCTCAAGAAAAATTCTATGAACAATTTAACTTAAATCCAAAATATTTAGCAAGCATTGAACGCGGTGAAATTAACATGGGCGTGGAATTTTTAGCCAATTTAGCAATTGCATTAGAAGTTCCCATTACCGAATTAATTTTAGAAGATACAAAGAAAAAAATAACCAAAAGAAGAGTTGATCAAAAAAGAAATCTTTCCAAATAAGATTTCTTTTTTAATCTTCATTTCGATTTTTAAATTTAAACAATATTGGAGTTCCCGTAAAATCAAAATTATCTCGTATCTTATTTTCTAAATATCTTTCATAACTAAAATGAACCAGTCCTTTATCATTAACATAAAAAACAAATTTAGGAGGACGCATTCCTTCTTGGTTCACAAAATAAATCTTTAATCTTTTTCCTTTATAAGATGGTGGTTGATGAAGCTCTAAAGCATCTTTAATAACATTATTAAGCAAAGATGTTTTCACTTCTCTACCATGATTTTCATATGCTTTAATAATTTCAGGCATCAATAAATGAATTCTTTTTTTAGTCAACGCTGACAAAAATACAACCGGAGCATAAGTAGCAAATTGAAATTCATGTTTTAACAATTCTTGCCACTTTTTAAACTCTTCTTGAGAATTTTCCACAGCATCCCATTTATTAACACACAAAACTAAAGCTTTTCCTGCTTGAATAGCTAACCCTGCAATATGTTTATCATGCAAAGTAATTCCTTCTTTAGCATCAAGAACAAGAACACAGACATCACTATCTTCAATTGCTTTTAAACTACGAAGTAAACTATATTTTTCAACATTTTCATAAATTCTTCCTCGTTTACGCATTCCAGCAGTATCTACCATAATAAAATCTTCGCCATGATAAGTAAATTTAGTGTCCGTTGCATCTCTAGTTGTTCCAGCAATCTCACTTACAATAGCTCTTTCTTCATTCAAAATAGCATTGACTAAACTAGATTTTCCAACATTAGGTCTTCCAATTAAACAAAAGCGACATAAAGAAGAAAAAGAATTAGCTGAATTTTCTGAAATATCTTTTGTAATATATTCAAAAAGCTCACGAATACCTATTTTATGAGAAGCTGAAACTCCTAAAATATGTTCAAATCCTAATTCATAAAAACGGTAGATATCTTCTAAACGTTTTTGGTTATCCATTTTATTGACTACAACCAAAACTTCTTTCTTGGCTTTTAAAAGCATATCCCGAATCATAAAATCACTTTGACTCAATTCAGTTTTTCCATCAACAACAAATAACACCAAATCTGCTTCGTCGATAGCAAAAGTTGCCTGCATAAATATATCCTCGCGAAAATTATCATTTCCTTGTTCTAAACCACCAGTATCAATAACTGAAAAATTTTTATTTTGATACTCTGCAATCCCATATATCCGATCACGAGTAATACCTGGCATATCCATAATAATTGAACGGTTCTCTCCAATCAAGCGATTAAATAAACTAGATTTTCCCGTATTTGGCTTACCAATTAAACAAACTGTTTTCATCCATTTTCCCCCTTTTCTAAAGAAATAAAGACTATTTTAACAGAAAACCCCCAAAAAGTAAAATAAATTAACAAGGATTAGATGGACGAGCAGTACATCCGTTACTTTCAGATTCTCCAGAAGCACATATACGAATACAATTATCTTCGGATTGAGTTTCGCCAGCTTTACAAATACGTGTTCCATCACATTCACTAATCACATTAGAATTCACATAGAAAGCTTGAGCTCGTTTATTTTTGATATATAAGCCAATCGCATCGTTATCCATAGCTTCATTCGTAACAGGATTAATAATATATTTTCCTTTCTCGTCATTTTCACGGTCTGTAATACCTTGTTCAACTAAATAATCAATAGTAACTTCATAATAACAAGAAGTACTGAGTCGACTAGAATGTTCCTCTCCCCATCTTTCCGCATCTGTAAGCAAAATATCAACTTTTTCACAAAGTAAATTTTGTTTTACACTATTTGAAATAGAAATTGCGCTTGGCACAGCAATTGTGGCCAAAAGAGCTAATATAACAATAACCGCAAGCAACTCAATTAAAGTAAATCCTTTTTTCATATCTTTCACCTATCATAAGTATACCATGAAATAGAAAAAAAGAAACGAAGAATCGTTTCTAAAAAGCATCAATAGTAACTTTTATAGGTCCTAGTTTATGAATATATGCATAAGCATTTAATAAAGTTCTTATAGCTTTGGCATTTCTACCATCTTTCCCAATAACACTACCCATAGAAGATTCAGGAATCAAAATATCAACCAAAATTCCTTCCTCATCACTAGCATATTGACTTACCTTTATCAAATCAGCCTCTTTACATATACTTTTCACTAAAACTTCCGTATAACTAGCAATATCCATATTACTTGCCTACTTTTTTACTTTCAGCATATTTTTTCATAATGCCTTGTTTACTTAAAATACTACGAACAGTATCTGTAGGAATAGCTCCATTATTAAGCCATTTTAAAACTTTTTCCTCAGAAACAGTTACTTTATCTGAACCCTTAACTGGGTCATAAGTTCCTACTACTTCCAAGAAACGTCCATCTCTAGGACTTCTTGAATCAGCAGCAACAATTCGATAAAATGGTTTAGCTTTAGAACCCATTCTCTTTAATCTTAATTTAACAGCCATCTAAAATACCTCCTTCACATACATCTATAACCATTTTACCAATATAGAAAAAAACTGTCAACCTTTTTTTGTTGACAGAAAAAAAGACAAAAATGTCTTAAGATAAATATTCATCTGTTACTTCATCAATATTATCCATTTCTGACTCATCTACAATTTCTTCATAATCATCAAAATCATCTTCAACAGGAACTTTTATTTTGGTATCTCCAACAATCTCTACTCCTAACTCTTTTTCAATATCTAAAACAATATTCCCATCAGAAACTTGTACATTAGTAACGGTTGGCTGTTTTAAACTTCGAACAATAATTTCAGAAGTATTCGTTAATGTTGCCTCATCTTTTAAAGGAACATTCAAAATCTCGTTATATCCAAATTTCTTAGAATTAACTTTAGTCTTTGTATCATTATCATATGCATACCAAACATTCACATCAAAAGAGCCAGTAACCCCTACCTTTCCAGATTGATTATTTCCTGAAAAATTATGATTAATTACCCAACACCCCAAAACAGTATCAACATTTTCATCGGGAGTAAAAGAAAAATGCATACTATTTGTCTTTTTAGCCTTGCCAATTACAGCTTTAGTAACAATTTCTTTATAATTAGCCATTTACATTCACCTCTATAGTAATCTATGCAAAACACCCAAAAAATGATACAATAAAAAAAGAAAGGAAAAGAAAAAATGGATTGTATTTTTTGTAAAATTATAAATAAAGAAATACCTAGCAATATTTTATATGAAGATGAAGATTTTTTAGCATTTTTAGATTTAGACCAAACACGCCTTGGACATACTTTAATTATTCCAAAAAAACATGTGGAAGATTATACAAAACTTCAAGCTTCAGAACTCAAAAAAATGTTTGAAATTGCAAATATCTTAAGTGTAAAAATTATGAACAAACTACATTCAAAAGGAGTGAGTTTAAATTTCAACTATGGTTCTTTACAAGAAATCAAACATGCTCATCTTCATATATGTCCTGAAAAAGAAAACAAAGAAAAGAAAACAGTAACAGAAATTTTTACCATTTTAAAAGACGATTAATTTTCGTCTTTTTTTATTGGATTTACTACAAATGTATTCATTTCTTTCATAGAAACCTTGCCTATCACCTCAGAGATATCTTGAATAGTAATATTTTCCAAAATTTCTTTTTCATTCGTAATAATTTTTCCATAGGTAGCTAATACATAAGCTAAAGAGTCATTTACATATTCCGGATCCTCATACCCTAGTACCAAGTTAGCAATTTCTGACTTAATCTTTCTGGAAATATCTTTTTCTAAAATATCTAAATGTTTCATTTTTTCTTGTAAAATTGGACAAACTTCCAAAGGATATTTAGTTTTAGCCCAAACTTTTAATACAATATATTTTCTCTCCCATTCAACACTTGTATTTAAAGATAATACCAATTTCTTCTCAAGCAAATCCTCTCGAAATAAAGAAGTAGAGCCAAAATTAGAAATAAGTACTAATTGAAAAATACTTAAAAGTGTCACAATATTTTTTTTAGGTAAAGAACTTATAGGAATTTTAACAGAAACATAAACTTTAGGAACCTCAATATTCGCGAATATTTCTTTATATTCACAAACAATTTTTTTAGGTTCAAAATAACGAGGTAAATGAGGTTTCTCCCATTTAGGAAATTTCTTTTTTCTTTGATTTTCTTTTACAAAATGAATAATTTCTAAAGGATCAACATTTCCTGTAACAACTAAAAAACTATTTAAAGGATGATAAAAAGTTTGATAAAAAAGTTTTAAATCTTGTAAAGAAATTCGCTCGATATCCGAAATAGTTCCTAATCCACTGACACGATTTGGATAATGATGAAACAAACATGTATTAATTCCATAATAAGCAAGTCTTGAAGCATCATCTTTACGCATTCGTGCTTCTTCTAATATTGGACCTCGTTCTGCTTCAAAAAATTCTGGAACAAAGTTTTTAAATTGAATAGAATCTAAAAGTAACTCCAAATTTTCTAAAATATTTGTTGTCCCAACAAATTCATAAGCAGTTTTATCCGCGTAAGTTGCTGCATTACTATAACTATTTAATTGATTAAATTTTCCAAGTAAAGATGTGCCATCATCATTTTTACACATAATATGTTCTAAATAATGAGCGGTTCCACTAGGAACAGAATACTTTTTAGAGTTTACAGTAAACTCTGTGTTTTCTGCCCCACCAAGAAAAACTAAAGAACCCTTAAAAGTATTTATTTTTTCATTGACCCAAACATAAATTCTTAAGCCATTTTCACATTGGTCATAATAAATCTTTTCTCCAACACCTTTTAAAACAATTTCTCGCATTAAGACTCACCTTCTTCTAAAATATAACAATAAGTAAGTTCTAATTTCTTAGCAAAATTTTGTAAATCCTGAATGGATACTATAGGGATTTTATCATAATATTCTGCATGAAGAGCCTTACCAAAAACTTCATGAAAATAATACGTATCAATTAGTCCATAAATATCATCTTCTCGTATTTTTAAATCCGCTAAAAATTTTTCTTTTTGTTGTTCAAAATACTCTTTATCTATTTCACCTTTCATCATTTCTTTCATTGCTTTAACAATCATCGTTTTAGCTTTTTTCACTTCTTTTTTATTTAATCCAACATACACTACTCCATAAGAATTACTAAAATTTAAAGAAAAACCACAGTAATAACATAAAGAATTTTGAATTCGTAAATAAGTAGTAAGCTTATCTGTCATATTAGCAGAACCAAAAATTCTCGAAAAAATAGGACCGACAAAATCTCTTTCATAAGAAGTAAGTTCTTTAAATTGATAATAACATAGCAACTGAGTCTGATTATAAGTACTTTCAATCTTTTCTTCCATAAATGAGCCAATTGGATTAATTATAGAATCAGGAACCGTTTCCAAAACAATAGAAGGTTTATAAAAAATATTTGCAATTTCTTTAACCAAGCTGTCCATATCTAAATCTCCAATAAGTAAAATTTCACAACGAGCATTTTCAAATAATTCGTGATATTCTGAAACAAGTTCTTCATTTGTTATATGTTCTAACTCTTCATGAGTTCCTAAAATTCTTTCTCCACTTACACTATCTTTAAAAAGCCGTTGCATACTATCTGTACGCGCAAAAGACAATGGCCGTTCTTTATATTGTTCTAAAATAGCATGAATCTCTTCTTTTAATATCATGACAGAGCGATTATCAAAACTTCCATCTTTAATATTTGGATGACACAAAACTTCAAAGAAAAAATGAAGAACTTGATGTAAATATTGCTTATCAGTTACAAATTTTGGATGCAAAAAATCAATAGCAAAAGAAGTAAAATGATTATATCCGATACGAAAAACATCACTGCTAAAACTTAAATTATAAAGTTCTTCTAAAGCTATAGTCATTTCTCTTTTAGTAGGATATTTTAAAGAAGTATACTGCATAGCTCGAGCTAACAAATGTCGTCTTGTCAAATTCACATTTCGTATATCTTGGCGAAACCGTATTTCCATATAACAATTTTTAAATTTATCCGTTTGAATCGTATAAACATCATAACTATCCTGACTATATTTTTTATACTTCATGTGATACCTCCATTATATTAGTATGGCGCAGTTTCTTATTTTTACACTCGTGATAACATGTAACAAAATAATCATCAGTCATACCTGCTAGAAAATCTAAAACCATTCTTTTTTTTGAAGTAGAACATATATATTTTTCCTTTTTAAAATTCAAAAAATTCTTATAAATTCTTGAGTCTTTATTTTCCTTCTCTAAATCTTCCAAAAAAAACTTAAAATTAACAGAAAACATTTCTGTAATATATGCCCTCTCTTCTTTAGACAAAGCTTTATCATAAAGATTTTGATAATTAAATTTTTTTAAAGAAACAATAGCTTCATAAACTTCTTTACTTAATTTAATATAAGGCTTTCCTAAACTATTTTTTATAATATCTAAAATAATTGTATTGACAATATCTCGATTTTTAGTTCCCAAAACCTCTCGAATTTCTTTTGGAATATCTTCTTTCTGAAACAACCCAAGCATACATGCATCTTCAATATCCCGTCCTAAGTAAGCAATAATATCACTAATGCGCACAACACATCCTTCTAAAGTCATAGGAACTAATGTTTTTACAGTTTCTTTATCCACATAGGTATTATGATATTCTTCTAAAAATTCTTCCTTACTTTTCTTTTTAGGATGATACTCGCCAGAAACAAATTCTCCATTATGACACATAATCGCATCTAAAACTTGCAAAGTTAAATTACATCCATCTCCTCCACGTTCAAGTTCCATTAATACACGAACACTTTCAACGTTATGATGAAAATATCCCTCACCATTTTCTAAACTTATTTGATTCAAAACAGCCTCACCAAAATGACCAAAAGGAACATGGCCTAAATCATGTCCAAGACCAGCAGCCTCAATTAAATCTTCATTAAGTCCTAATGCCCTACCAATTGTACGTGCAATCTTACTAACATATTGAACATGCAGCATTCGTTTTGTAATGTGATCATTATTTTTCATAGAGTATACTTGAGTTTTATCACTATATCTGACATACGCATAAGTATAAATTATTCGATCAATATCTCGAAAAAAAGGACTTCGTAAATCTTCTTCTTCATCGGTAAAACGAACTGCTTCTTTATCTAAACAAGCATAAGGACTAAGACCATAATTATGTCTTTCCATATTCTTTTCTAACAAGTTTTCCAATTTTACTACCTCCATATCAAAATGGTAACATATATTTGTTCGCACCGCAAGAAGAACAAAGATTTAGAACATATTTTTAATCGATGATTTACTACCTTCTAACAAGAATAAAAAATACATTTATTTAAAACATTCAAAAAAAAAATATCCTATAAACAGGATATAATTTAATAGAAATCAAAAAAATAAAATTTAACTCGAAAAAATAATTATTTTTTAAAAGAAATATCTAAATTGCTTGGTCCTTCAATACATTTTCCATCAATTGAAAACCGTGAACCATGACATAAACAATCCCAAGTTTTTTCTAATGGATTAAATATCAACCCACATTTCATATGTGGACATCGGTTAAGAACAATATGTTCTTTTTTATTTTCATCAATATAAATAGCCACGTCTTGATTATCAATTTTTTTATAAATAACCTCTTGATTATTTACATTATTTTTAGTGCTTTTTACAATAGCTTCAATGGTACAAAAAGAATCTGTTAACAATCTTTCAGACTTTAATTTTCGATAAGGAGCAAACAAAGAAATATAAGGATTATGCTTCTCAAGTAAAATATCTTTAATAACTACACTTCCAATCGTCGCATTAGAAAATCCCCATGTTCCATATCCTCCTAAAAATAAAAAAGAATCATCCTGCTTACTAAGTGAACCGATAAAAGGAATATAGTCATTGGTAATTACATCTTTATTTGTCCATTCATAATCCCAAGAAGAAAACTTTTCAAATCTTTCCTTTAAAAAACTTCTTTTACTCGCCGTCTCTGAATGAAACAAATAAATCAAATAATCTTGATAATATCTTAAAGAAACTACTGACTCATCTATATTGATGGCATTCACATGAGACAGATTATCCTCTTTTCTTGCCACAACATAAGAAGTTTCTACATGATTTTTAAAAGGAAAAAGAAAAGGCTTTAAAAAATATGGATAATGTGTTGCTAAAACAATTTTCTTTGCTCTTATCGTATAACCATTTATCAAAACTTCATAAAAAGAATCTTTTTTAACAATTTTTTCTACTTTAGAATTTTCAAAAATATGTTCTTTTAAAAGTTTTTTTAATCCTTGAATATATTTTAAAGGATGAAACGTATAAGAATCTTCTATTTTTAAAGCAGGTTTATCCTGAAAACGAGTTTTAACAACCTTAACTTGATTTTTTAATAAAAAATCATATTCTTTTTGAAGTCGTTCAAAATTCTCTTCTTGAGTACAAAATAAATAAGATGGCGAACTTTCTAAATCACAAAGAATCTTTTCTTCTTTAATAATTTTTTGAAGAAGAAAAACACCATCTCTCTCAGCTTGTAAATACCTAGAAGCTATATCCTCTCCATGGAATTTTCGAATTTTTTCAAGTAAACTTCCTTGTAAATACGTAATTTTTGCCGTACTCTTCGAAGTTACTCCATAACCACAAAGTCCTCTTTCAACTAAAATAGTTTTTAAAGAAGAATCTTTTAACTGATACAAAACCGATAATCCACTAACCCCACCACCTATAATTAAAACATCTACATTCATATTTTTAGAGACAGGCTTTAAAGATGTACTTTGGATATCTTGCCAAATACTCATACTTTTCATGTCATCACCATTTATAGTATGAAAAGAAAAAATTTTTTTAAACATCTAAAAGAGCAAATTCATAAGAAAACATAAACAGACACCGATAAATGTTGGAAGAACAAAAGCTAAAATTGTATAAAACCAACTATGGGTTTCTTTTTTTATAGTCAAAAGAGTTGTTGCACAAGGAAAGTGGCATAAAGAAAAAATCAAAAAATTTAATGCTGTTAAAATCGTCCAATGATTGAGCAAAAAAACTTGTTTTAAACTATCTAAAGATTCATAAGAAGTAAGAACAGACCCACCACTATACAAAAGAAGGAGTATGGGAATTACAATCTCATTCGCAGGAAGCCCTAACAAAAATGCTAAAAGAATCGCTCCATCTAACCCAATAAATAAGCCAAATGGTTCAAAAAAATTTCGTAAATACGTTAAAATAGAAAAATCATGAATCGTTACATTAGCTAAAAAATAAATAAGTAACCCGGCTGGAAAAGAAACAATCATCGCTCTTTTTAACACGTGTAAAGCTTTTTCTTTTATAGAAAAATAAATAGTTTTAAAAATTTTAGGTTTTCGGAAAGACGGTAATTCTAAAATAAAAATAGGTTTTTCATTTTTTAAAATAAAGAAATTAAGAAAATAGGTAACAAGAAAAGTTAAATGAATTCCTAAAACAATAACCAAAGATAGAATAAAAGCTGAATAAAGACTTCCTAAAAAAGAAGCATTTTGTACAAAAAACATTCCAATAATAGCAATCATAGCTGGAAATCTTCCATTACAAGGCATAAAAACATTAGTTAAAATAGACAAAATTCGCATTTTTTTAGATTCCATAATTCTAGTACCTGTAACTCCTACTGCATTACATCCAAGCCCCATACACATCGTTAAACTTTGCTTACCACATGAGCCACACTTAGCAAAAGGTTGATCTAAATTAAAGGCAATACGCGGTAAAAGTCCATAATCTTCTAATAAAGAAAACAATGGAAAAAAAATAAGCATAGGCGGTAACATTACCGATACAACCCAATAAAGCGTTCTATATCCACCATAAATTAAGGGATTCAGTAAAAACTCAGGTAAAAAAGATAAAAGAGAATATAACGGTTCTTCCAAAAATTCAAAAAAATCAAACAACATACTAGAAGGAATATTTGAAAAATAAATAGTCAACCATAATATTCCAAAAAGTAAAAGCAACATAATCGGAAAACTTGTCCAACGATTAGAAAACAAAGTATTCCAAATTTTATCTTCTTTTTTTTCTCTTTCTTCTTTTCTTTCAATAACATCTTCTAAAACTTTTAAAGCATTTTCATGATAACTTTCTCTTATCATTGCTTTAGAAATCATTTTTTGATAAAAAGATAAAACTTTTTTCTTTTCTAAAGAAATCTCTTCTTTACCCCACTCTGAATCAATCAAATATTTTATAGCTTTACCTTTCTTTATAATTGAAGTATCTTTTAGAAAAAAAGTACAAAATCTTTCGATAACAGGTTTATGAGAAATAGAAAAAGGATTTTTACATGAATAATGATTCATTTGTTCTAAAAGTTCTTCTAACCCTACCCCTTCTTTAGCGCTCGTCAAAATAACCGGAATACCTAATCTCTTTTCTAAAAGTTCTTTATCAATCAAAATATTTCTTTTTCTTGCCTCATCCATCAAATTTAAACACACAAGTACTTCTTCTTGAACATCCATCACTTCCAATAAGATTTCCATACTTCGTTCTAAATTTGTCGCATCAGCAACGACAATCGCTAAATCATAATCTTCTCCTAAAACATAATCACTAGCAATTTTTTCTTCAGCACTTTCACACATTAAAGAATAAGTTCCAGGTAAATCGACAAGCTCCCATAAAGTATCTTGATAAACAAATTCCCCCACTTCATTAGAAACAGTTTTACCAGTCCAGTTTCCAGTGTGTTGTAAAGAACCAGTTAAACTATTAAAAATTGAAGACTTCCCAACATTCGGATTTCCAATTAAACAAGCTTTTCTTTTTTTCATATAGTCACCTCAATAGAATCTGCATCTTCCTTTCGAATAGCAAAGACACACCCTTTTATTTGATAAGCAATTGGACTATGAAGAGGACTTACAAATTTACAAAGAATCTCTTCTCCACATATAACACCTAAATGGAAAAGCTTAGCCTGTTTTTGCTCATCTAAATGAATAGCCACTATTCGTGCTTTTTCTCCAATTTTTAATTCACTACACTTCATATTAAACATACCTTTCTAAGGTAGTATATGAAAAGAAAAAAAAAATCGCCAAAAAAGACGACTTTATATAAATAGCTCTAAATGATCAATCATAAGCTGATAGCCAATGCATAACTTGGAAAAACTAAAAACTTTTTTCTTACCACAAAACACTTGAATTTCTTGAACCCGATCATTTTTTACAACAGTTCGAGTAATATCTTCCATAGTAAATTTTCGAGGTTTCCCAAAATGAGGAATAACATAAAATAGATTATCTTTCACATAAACTTTAAAACGCCTAGTAAAAAATAGAGTGCAAAGAAAAATAATAAAGCATCCACCAAAAAATAAATAAATAAATAAGTAACTCATTCATAGAAAATCCCTGGTAAACCAAAACCAAAAGAGGCATGGCTAAACAAAATGCACAAATAAGCAAAAGCACAATAGAAACCGATGTATGATACTTCAAAACAAAATGATTTTTATTAAGCTTCTTAGATTTTCGATCAGCCAAAATCATAATAAGAGAAGACCCTAAAGTCATAATTCCTATAACCAAAATATGACGATACCTATCCATATAAATACTCCCTACTCTTTTTGTTCTAATACAGATTCAATTTTTTCTCCATTTTGATAAGAAAGTACAGTCTGTAAATTAACTTTTTCTGTACTTCGATAAATATTTTTATCAATATATGGATTTATTTTTCTTAACTGTTTTAACAATTCCTTAATTTCTTTACGCTTACTATCTTGTTTATTTTCTACAAACTTACAACCACAATTTAAAAATTCTAAATGATTTGTTTTCGCCCAAGAAATAATGTCCTCTTCTCGAACAAAATATAAAGGTCGGATAAGTTCCATACCTGGAAAATGATCACTTTTAACCCTAGGCATCATTGTTTTAAATGAACCACTATAAAACATAGCGAGCAAAATAGTTTCAATAACATCATCAAAATGATGAGCTAAAGCGATTTTATTACATCCAAGTTTTTGAGCGTAATCATACAAATACCCTCTTCGCATACGCGCACACAAATAACAAGGATGTTTTTCATTTAAAAGAGTAGAAACATCAAACACATTAGTTTGAAAAATTTCCAAAGGAATATCTAATTTTTCAGCGTTCTCCATAATTTTTTTTACATGCTCTTCTTTATATCCTGGATCCATACAAATAAATTTTAAAGAAAAATGCATTTTTCCATGTCTTTGAATTTCTTGTAAGCATTTTGCTAATAAAAAGGAATCTTTTCCACCAGAAATACAAACTGCAATAGAATCATTTTCTTGTATTAAAGAAAATTCATTTATTGAATCAATAAAACCACGCCATATTGTTTTACGATACTTCTTTATAATACTTCGTTCAATATTTTTAACTTCTTCTGTTTTCACTAATTAACTCCATATCTATTGTAAGTTGTTTAATTCGTTCCATAATTCTTCTTGCTTTTATCCGTTCATCACTCTTGTCTGTAAGAGTAAAATGCTTTTCTAACTCTTCTAAAGTTAAATTCGAAGTAAAAAACGTTGTTAAATTATGATTCATTCTCGTTTGCAAAATAGTTCCTAACACTTCATCTCGACTCCATTCACTGACCTTTTCTGCCCCAATATCATCGATACATAAAATATCAATACTTTGATATCGTTTCATTCGTGATTCATAAAGCTCCCAATCTCCTTTTAATTCTCTTAAAATTTCAGGAAAATAAATAATTTCAGTCGAAACATTTTTCTTTTCTTTCAACTCATTAAATAAAGCGCTTACCAAAAAAGTTTTTCCAGAGCCAAAACTTCCATGTAAATATAGACCTTTCATATTTTTAGAAAAATCAAAACTTTCATAAAAACCATCTAACCACTTAATGACTTCTACTCGTTTTTTATCTTTTACATCAATATCCTTCATACGTGCTTTAGTTAAATCATCTTCTTCACACTCTTTAAGTGCTTTTAATTTCCATTCTTGTTTTTTATATTTGCATGGTACATAAGTTCCATAAATACCCTCTTCTGTTTTTTCTAAAGTAGAAACATGTCCCGCATAGGCATTTTTACACGCAAAAAGTCCACGACAAGACTTACAATTCTTTAATTCTTCCAAAGTATCTAAAATTTTAGTCGTTTTCTTCATGGCCTCTTCATCTGTAAGTCCTAAATGTTTAACAAGCCTAACAAACTGCGGGTCTCTTAAAGCCTCTTCATAATTTTTTTTCAAAACTTCTTTCTCTTTTAAAGAAAATTCAAATTGCATAGGCAATCACCTCTAATCCTCATATTTTTTTAAAATACTTTCTAATTCTAATTCTTCTTTTTCAGATAAATTTTCTTTTCCAATCGTTTCATCAAACCAAACAGGAACTTCATTATTTACTTCCTTCTTTGTTTCCTTTTTTAATTTATTCGTATATTTTTTATGTTCTTTTTCAGCCACTTCCATTGCATCTTTAGCCGTCTCAATCCCAAGTCTTTTCCACTGACCAGCAATGGTTTCCACAAAAGCTGTATTCAATTTATTATTATTTTTTTTCAAAACATAATCTACTAAAACATTAACAACAGCTGGCTTTAATTCCACATCAATCAATAAATATTCTAAAAGTTTTAAATCTCGAGTCGTTGGATTTCCATTTTGATATTTACTCTTTAAAAAATCATAAGGAGAAGTATTTTCAAAAACTTCAATAATCCTTCCTTTTTTACTCGTATCCCCAGCTGGACTCTTTAAATATTCCGGTTGTGAACGATAAACTAAAGTTGGCAGCTTTCCATGATTATTATATTGGTAATATTTTCTGGTTTGAATTCGCAAGGTATCTTTATCAATTGAACCGGTTTCATTCATACTCATTCGTAATATTTCTACCATTTTTAACGTATCTAAATTATAAACAAAAGCCAAATTATTAATTAATGCACGAATTCGTTTATTAAAAGTACGCTCTGTCACAAGCCCTTTAGGCAAACTACTAATAAGCAAATCAAAATCTACTTGATCATGCATAGTAAGAGGAATTTCTTCTCTTCCTATTGCATCAAAACCAGGCATTGTATTACTAGATTTAAAAACCTCATCAAACATTGCTGTGACTTCTTCATAGCCTTTTAAAGAAAAAGAAAGTGGCGAATATTCTTTTTTTAACAATTCATATTCTGTAGCTCCAATATTATTGTACAAAACTACATTAAATATAGGATTTGCAAAAAATTCTTTAGGACTCATTGGTGAATAAAGTTCATAAACATAATTATTCGGCTCCCCTGCTAAAAAATATGTTCGAATAAGCCCCATTGCCTCCAAAGCTTTACGAGAAAGTTTTATGGTTTCCAAATTTGTTTTTAAAAGTGTCATTAAATGATGATGAGTATAATCTGCACTAACAAAAGTATATCTATCTAAATCACGCCAAAAAGTTAAATATAAACTAACAGCAGTTGCTCCAATAATAGGCTCATAAAAACTAACCAAATTTTTTCGGTCTTGTTCAGTCAAAATCGTTTTATTAACTACCGTATATTTATCCGCGGGTAAAAGTGTAACAACTGCCATAGATATCGTTCCTTTCACTACTTATTATAATATTAAAAAGAAAAAAAAGAAACTCCTAACAAGCTTCGTTACAAGTTCCCTCTAAAGTTTTTTTATAAATACATAATTTTTAAATAATACCAAAGCTATAGCAAAACTAAAAAAAACAAGCTTGTAAAAAAGGCTATCTCGTGTTATGATGAATACGTCAAGGAAACTTGCATAAAATAAAAAAGAGGAACATTTGATGTCGCAAGTGAATGTCTCCTCTAATAAAATTAGGATTGACACTCTATCAGTGCTGAAGAGTGTCTATTTTTTTATTGCTAACACCAGTAAGGTAGAAAGTAGCAAAATGACTTCAATGAATTTTAAAACTTTTATAATAAAAATCTTAGTTTTCATCTTTATCTACCTCCTTTCTTTTTCAGATTGGAGGACGACACTCACATCAAATATTCCTGTAAAAATCATATAACACCACATTGATATAAGCAAGTAGATATAACTTTTTACAAAAAGAAAAATTTGTCATTATTTTTTCTAAAATCAATTTTTTATTAAATAGAAATGATTACCCAATTAACAAGCTTCGTTACAAGTTCCTTCTAAAGTTTTTTGAATAAGTTCTACATAAATCTTTTTCAGTTCTTCTTTTTCTTTATCATCTAAAGCATCATAACCACTCTTTTGGCTATCTAAACTTCCTTCATGAAAACTCACAATTTCCCCATTTAAAACTCCTACTACAGTTGGAGCAAAAAGTCTCTTTTTTCCTGTAGATATTTCTTCTCCTTTTTCATTTGTTAAACTATATTCACTTAAATATTCATCCAATAATTCAACAATTTGATAATAACCATTGCTTCCTTCCTTAGAAGTAACAACCTTATCATTTTCATCTAATTCTAAAACATCTCGAATATTTTGAATATCTAAATAAAACATTTGAGCAAGTCCCACTTCTCTAGCAGCATCCTCCAAAATAGGTAAAACACTTCGACACCAAGGACAACTAGAAAAACCAAAATAAATTACACCAGTTTTATTATTCAAAATATCGATAATTTCAGATTCGCTTCGATAAACAAACGGATTATCATCAGATAAAGTAACAGTTGGATACTTCAAATTATTATCATTTATTTTTTCATTTAACATCTCATACTCTTCTTTGATTTTCACAGCATCTGTGATAACAGGAGTATCTTCAACTTTTTGAAAAGCCAAAAAGCCACATCCACAAGCAATGATGACAATAACTCCCAACAATCCCAAAAAAAACCAATTTTCCTTTTTCAAAAAAAACTACCACTCTTTCTAAAATATTATAACGAAATTGCAAAAAAAAAACAAGAAAATACACTATCTTAACGTAAAAGGAAAACAGAATAAATATTTCAAAAAGAAAAAAGTTACAACCAATGTAACTTTTAAGTCTTCATCAAATTTTTAATATTTTTTATTACTTTTTTTTCAATTCGAGAAATGTAAGATTGACTTATTCCCAAAATTTCTGCAACTTCTTTTTGAGTATAACTCTCCGTATTATTAAGTCCATATCGTAATACCATAATTTGTTTCTCACGTTGATTTAATTTATTAATTTCTTTAGAAATAAAATTTCTTTCTACTTGACGCTCATACTCCTCACTAACTAAATCGTTATCCGTTCCTAACACATCTTCTAGATGAAGTTCATTTCCTTCACTATCATAGTTCAAACTATCTTCTAAAGAAATTTCCTTTTTTCGTTTTTTGTTTTTTCTCAAAAACATTAAAATTTCATTCGAAATACATCTAGAAGCATAAGTAGCTAATTTAATATTTTTAGATAACTTATATGTATTAATTCCCTTAATTAAACCAATCGTTCCAATACTTACCAAATCTTCAATATCATAACCCGTATTTTCATATTTTTTAGCCAAAAAAACAACTAATCGCAAATTATGTTCAATTAAAACGTTTTTAGCTTCTTCATCACCTTTTTTGGCTTTAATTAAATAATCAAATTCTTCCTCTTTTGATAAAGGTGGTGGAAGTTTATCGCTACTTCCAATAAAAAAACAACTAGAATATTTTTTACGTAACCATGCTAATATTTTTTTAATCATAATAGATCCTCCAAACAATAAGAATTTAATAGACAATCAATACCGTCCTGCAAAAAATCTCCTTCTCCAATCCCTACTAAATAATTAGTACTTGTACATCCTGCAATTTCAATTGCTTTAATTTTCATACATTTCATAACTCCATGAGACTTAACAGTTTGAAATGGTACATAATAAAATCTTGTTTTTGAATCAGGAATCTTTGACTTATTCACGACGAGAATTTTCTTTTTAGTAAGTGGATCTGTCAAAGTATTTCCTGTATCCAAAAAAGAATTTAAGGTAACTTTTTTTCCATTTAAAAAATAAATAGTTACCGGATAATACTTTTCATAATGATGGACTTCTCGCCGTTGTTTAACATAAATATATAACATAATGGGAGAAAATATGACTAAAAAAAGATAATTTATAGAAATTGTATCATAAGTAAAAACAAGTCCATAATGGGATTCACTAAAAGATAAATTCAAAAAATAAAGAAATCCTCCCAAAACAGTACTAGTCATATAAAGATAACCAAGATTCTGAATAAAATACTTAGAATCTTTCAATCCAAAACTTATAATACACATGAAAGCTCCTAAAAAAATCTTTAAAATAAACAAAAGAAAAGAAGAAATTGGCAAAAACAAGAAAAAAATAGTTAAAGAACCTATAAAAGCTCCAAATATAAGTCTTTTTAAAGAAGCATTTCTTTTTAAAGTATTATTTACTGTAAGTAAAAGGACAAAATCAAAAAACAAATTTAAGAGAAAAACTAGATCCACATAAATCGTCATCTTTTCACCCTTTTAAGTATACAAAAAAAACGACAAACAAATTGTCGAATTATTTAAATTTCTCTCTTTTTTAAACATAAAACAGAATTTAACTTCTTATCCTCATTTATTGTTTAAATACACTCTAAAAGTTTTTAACTTTTGCAAGTCAACTTTATTACATAAAAAAAACTGGAATAACCAGCTTAATAATTATCTTTACTTCTTAAAAATGATGGAATATCAAATTCAGTATCATCATCATCTATTCTTCTTTTTGGCATCATATCGCTAGTATCATCGCCCTTACCGTCAAAACCAGTAGCAATTACAGTAACGATAACTTCATCCGTTAAATTAGAGTTTGGAATAGCTCCAAATATAATATTGATATCGCTATTTGCAGCTTCTCTTACAGTTTCTACAGCATCTTCAATTTCAAATAAAGTTAGATTATCTCCACCTGTAATGTTAATGATCGCATCAGTAGCTCCATCTATGGTAGTTTCAAGTAATGCGCTAGAAACAGCTTGTCTTGCTGCTTCTACAGCTCTATTATCTCCAACACCCATACCAATACCAATTAAAGCAGTTCCAGATTTTTCCATAACCGTTTTAATATCCGCAAAATCCAAGTTAACTATTCCTGTTACTGCAATCAAATCAGAAATAGACTGAACACCACGATGTAAAACATTATCTACCTCTTTAAAGGCATCTTTAAAAGTTGTCGTTTTATCAATAATTTCTCTTAATCGATCATTTGGAATGATAATCAATGTATCTACATGCTTTTTCAATTCTTCTAGCCCAACTAAAGCATGCTCCATTCTTCTTTTTCCTTCAAAACGGAAAGGCTTCGTAACAATTCCAACAGTTAAAGCACCAGATTCTTGAGCAATTTCAGCAATAACTGGAGCAGCTCCTGTACCGGTACCACCACCTAAACCACAAGCGACGAAAACCATATCTGCGCCTTTAACAGCTTCTTCAATTTCTGTCTTACTTTCTAAGGCAGCCTCACGTCCAACTTCTGGATTAGATCCTGCGCCTCTTCCACCAGTAATGTTTTCACCAATTTGAATTTTATTTTTTGCTTTACTTGCATTCAAAACTTGTAAATCAGTATTTACAACATAAAATTCTACACCTTGAACGCCTTCTTCAATCATTCGGTTAACAGCGTTATTTCCGCCTCCACCGACACCAAACACTTTTATCTTTGCAATTGGATCAATTTTTAAATTACCATCCATAATACACCCTCCTTAATTATCGAAAAAATAGCCAAATAATTTACCAAGAATGGAATTTTCTCCAAAGCTAATTTTCTTATCTATCGTACACATATCTTTAATTTCTTCTTCACTAAATACCGAAAACTCTTGATTTCGATTTCGAAATTTATCTTCATAATATTTAAGTAAACCAACACTAGTAGAGTAGACATTACTACGAACTCCAAGTTCTTTAGTTACTCCAACTTTTGCACTACGTCCAAATACTTCTTCCAGTAAAGAAGAAAAATTTGTCATTTCGCTTACTCCACCTGTTATCATTATATAATGAATTTCTTTTTTTGTTAAGTGATTTATTTCCTTTTTCACGATTTTCAATATTTCAGACAATCTTGAAGATGCCACTTCAGTAGCTTCGTATTCGCTAACAACAATCTCTTCGCCAGTCTTAGTAGTATACTTCTTTTTAATAGATGCACTAACACCTCGATTATGAGCAGCGGCCAATGTCATCTTAATATCCTTAGCATCTTTTAAAGGAACTTTAAAAATATAAGATAAGTCTTGTTCAATATTTTTAGAACCAAGTTCTAATGTCTCACAATTTGTAAGTAAACCCTTATTAAAAATAGAAATTTCCGTTTTTGAATATCCTAAATTAACAAAGACACCCACATTATCTTTCATCATCTCTTTTTGAAATTCAAAATAATCACCAATTGTTCCTAATGTGAAATCAACCACTTGAACACCAATTTGCTCCAAACATTTCACCAAAGTATAAGCGTTTTTTCTAGGAACTGTAGCAACTAAACATTTTACAGTCAATTTAGAAGCTTCAACTCCAATAGGATTCTTAATACTTTCACCTTCATCAATATAATAGGAAGTAGGTTTAATGCTAACAATCTCGCGATCATTATCAATTCGATTATAGGTACAAGCTTGCATTGCTCTTACAATATCAGTATTTCGAATCACATGATCTTCACTTGTAATTGTTGTAGAACCATCAGCAAGAAAAAACTCACTATTTTCACTAGGAACTCCTAAAAAAACTTTAGAAATTTTTACACCTAAAATATTTTCACATTTTTGAAAAGCTTCCTCTAATTTAGAAATTAATGGTTGTGGTTCAACAACAAACCCCTTTGATATTCCTAAAGATGGTGTTTGAGATGCAGCAAGTATCTGCACACGATTCTTAAAAATCTCGCCAACAACTAATTTAATAAAATTAGAACCAATATCAATACTGGCTATGATTTTCCGCATATCCTTCACCTATCTTCTAAAGAACATTATACCTAAAACAAAGTAAAAATACAAGAATTGTCGAAAAAAAATCCAAATTTTTCTTTATAATAAAGATCAATTTGGAAGTAAATATATTTGATATGATCACATCAGTTGAAAAAGACCTTATAGTCAATCAAAATCTCATACTTATTCTCATAAACAATTTTGATAAGCTAGATTTAATAAATCATATAAACATAATAATCGTTATGACATTTGAATACTTTCACTTTCTCATGTTGTAACATCTATCGGAGATAAAACAAGTCGAAATCCGTCAGCTGTATTAGCGTAACCCCAACCATATGTAAAAGAAAACATACCAGCATCCGATCCTCTATTATATTGTAAACTCCGATAAAAAATTGGGCTTGTCTCAAATATAAAACGTCCTTGATTTGAATACCAACTATTCATAGGTAAGTTAGAAGAATCCACCATAAAAAATGGTCCCATTTCTCCTGTAGCATCGCCTAATATTCTTCGATAAAAACTCAAATAAGAATCAGAGTAACTATACATATCATAATACTTAGGATCAGGCCAATCATAGCCAGTTGTAAGTTCTGTTAATCCTGATGTATCATTGTCACAAGTAGGACAACCAAATATTCCATTAAAACCTGAATTATACATACTATTTTGTCCACTCAATACCTTTCCATCAATATTAACAGATGCACTCATCACATATTCAAAACTCCCCCCACTCATGTCATAAATACCCGTAATGTTATTAGTAGTACTAGATAAAACACTATTGGGATAAGCTGTATTGCAGCTCCTATCATTACAATATTGATTACATTCTTCATTTGTTCCCGTATTTCCACAAGTTGGTTCATTATTTGCTTGATATCCAGTTATAAAATCGGAGTTATTATTAATTCTTACACTTGTTGCACTTCCGTAGGCACTATGTTGCAAGTAAGCTACTGCTCCCCATTCTGTATTCTTCATCATATGACTATCTAATTCTCTTTGATAATTATAAGAACTATAAAAAACATTGGCTAATTGAATTCCTCGCCAACTATATGTGTTTTGGTTTAACTATAAGTTTACTTGAATCATTCACATTTTGTTCAGCAGCTGCTGTACTTGTTGCTCCATTATATCCTGTTTCAAATTTTCCGACCCAAAATCCTGTACTTGGAATACTTAAAAATGCAGGATG
>CAMLWN010000011.1 GCA_946490195.1 uncultured Mycoplasmatota bacterium | reverse complement strand
AAAGAAGAAATTCATCTTTTTTGATTATTTCTTCTTTTTGGCTGTGAATAGTAACTTAAATCAAGTGCTTTTTTTCTGGTTTAATGTTACAATACTTTTATTGGAGAAGATGTATGAAAAAAAAGAATAAAGTTTGGGAGAAATGTAAAAACTTTTTTAAAATTCTTGGAATTTTATTTGTTAATTTTTTCTTGTTGTTTTTTCCTGATAAAAAAGATGTAAATGAAAAAAAGAAAGATATTTCTGTGAAAAAGGAAGAAGCAAAAAAAGTTGAAACTTTTGAAAATAAAATTCATGTAGAGGAAGATAAGGCTTCTTCTGGAGATACTAGAAATTTATTTGCTGAAACTTATGTGCCTTTTTTTCATGAAGTAGAAATTCGGATGAAAATTCAGAAAGCTTTTGAAAAAGAGGCAAAAGTAGAAATTAAAAGTTTACATGGAGAAGAAGAAAAGGAATATAAAAAAATTGAAAAGAAAATATTAGAAAAAGTTCAAGAAAAGAAATATAAAAAAGATGAAGAAAAAGAATTGAATTTAGTTATTAAAATTGATGTGAAAAAAGAAGTTGAAAAACTTCATGAAAAAAAAGAAGAAATTATTAAGAATGATAAGGATTTAGATGAGGTTTCTGAGATTGAAAAAAAAGAGGATTTTTCGGTTTTGGAAGTTCCTGAATTAGAGGTAGTAAGAGAAGAAAGTGTGGATGAAAGAAAACTATTTGAAAAGACAGAGGAGGTAGTTTTAGAATCTTTTTCTAAGATGGAAGAAAAACAAGAAATTTTAAATGAAAATGATTTGAAAGTGACTTCTGAAGCTCATGAAGTGGAAGAATCTACTTTTTCAGATATTTTAGAAACTCCAGTTGTTCTTCCTTTGATTTCTTCTCCAATACTTATGGCTGTTAATCAAGAACTTGAAAAAGAGAATCTAGAAGAGAAAAATTATGAACATTTAGAAGAAAAAATGGCTTTACAAGAGACTCAATTACGCGTTTTGCTTAAAGAAGAAGCTGATGAAGTAAAGAAAGAACAAGTTAAAGAAGAGTTAAAGAAAATTGAAGTTTTAAAAAAAGATATGAATGAACAAAAAGAATTGGAAATGAGCGAAGAAAACAAAGAATTAGAAGAAAAGATTCCTATGGAAGAGAAAGAGCTTGTTTTAACTGAACTTAAAGAAGTACAAGAAAAACAAGTTAAAGAATTGGAAGAGGGAATTTTTAAAGAATTTGAAAATAAAAGTGAAGAACAAATTAGAAATATAGAAAAAATTCTTGTAAAAGAAAGAATTCAAAGTTTAGCTCGTGGGGTTGAAATACCGATGCTTTTATCTTTTCCTTTTATTAAAAATACCTATTTTCGCTTTTTTACTGCTGGTTTATTCTTACATAATCATTTGTCTTTTTTACGAAATTTGATGTGGTGTACTCCTAGAAATTATGACAAGATTGATTTGAGTTCATTACATAAAGGAAAAGATGCTTTAAAAAAATCACAGAATATGATTGCTCAAAATATTGTGCTTTTTTCTCAAATTGAACAAGATATTTTTTCTAAATATCCAGAATTAAAAGAAGATGAAGAATTTTTGAATGAGATTGATGCAATTAAAGTAAAATTGTATACAGATTATTATAAATTGAAAAGAAAAGAGGAAAAGATGGCTCGAAATTTAGAGAAAATAAAGGGAAAAACTCGAAAATTAAAAAGAAAAAATTGGAAGGAGTATAGTGTATGAATTTATGTAGAGAACATTGGACTGAAAAAGATTATGAGATGTATGTAGACTATTTAAAAAGTCTTCAAGATGAAAACTATCGTAAGTTTCATCAAAATTTAACTACCACTTGTTATGAGATTTTAGGGCTTAGAGTTCCTATGCAAAGAAAAATTGCTAAAGAAATTAGTAAGGGGAATATAGAAGAGTTTTTCTGTTTTTGTAAAGATAAGTATTATGAAGAAGTAAATATTGAAGGATTTGTCTTAGCTGGAATTAAGGATCTTTCTTTGTTAGAAAAATATTTTGATTCTTTTGTTTTAAAAATTGATAATTGGGCAATTTGTGATGGTTTTTGTAATAGTTTAAAGATTGTTCAAAAAAATAAAGAGTATTTTTGGAAAAAGATTCAAGAATTGTTAAAGAAAGAAGAGACTTTTTCTGTTCGAGTTGGTTTAATTCTTTTGTTATGTTTTTATGTGGAAAAAGAATATATTTTTGATATCTTACAATTAGTAAAAACTGTTACTCATGAAGAGTATTATGTAGGGATGGGTCTTGCTTGGTTACTTGCAGAGTGTTATATTAAATATCCTGAAGAAACTTTGGTTCTTTTAAAAGAGAAATCTTTATCTTCTTTTGTTCAAAATAAAACTATTAGTAAAATAAGAGATTCTTATCGGGTTTCTAAAGAAGAAAAAGAATTTTTAAAAAGTTTAAAAAAGTAGAAAATGACAAGAAAATGCCAAATTAAGTAGTTTTTCTTGTCATCTTTTTTGAAATTATGGTAAACTGAAAACAGCGTTGTATAAAGGATGGGATTAAAGTGGAAGAACGTCATAGAAAATGGGTTTGTATAGGACTCTTTTTATTAGCTATTTTTGTATGTTTTACAACAGGATGTGAAAACGAGAGTTTTACAAGTGGAGAGCTTGAAGGATATCATTATGAAGAAACTGATGAAGTTACGAATTATGTGAAAATTGTTACGAATAAAGATCAAGTAATCTTGTTAGAACTTTATCCAGATATTGCTCCTATTACTGTAGAGAATTTTCAAAAATTAGTTAGTGAAAAATTTTACGATGGATTACTTTTTCACCGAGTTATTGAAGGATTTATGATTCAAGGTGGAGATCCTAATGGAAATGAAACCGATGGAAGTGGTGAAACCATTAAGGGTGAGTTTTCAAGTAATGGAGTAGAAAATACTTTAGAACATGAGCCAGGTGTTGTTTCTATGGCAAGAGGAACAGACCCAGATTCAGCTTCTAGTCAATTCTTTATTTGTACAGGAGCTAAAGAAGATATTTCTTACTTAGATGGGGATTATGCTGCTTTTGGCCGAGTTATTGCAGGTATGGATGCTGTTTATGATATTTCTAAAGTAAGCACGGATAATTCTGATATGCCTCTTGCTGCTCAGAGAATGGAAACCGTACGTTTTGTAAATGTAGAAAAAAAATAAAATTTATTTTTGTTTTAAAAGTTTGTAATTTATAAAGAATCAATTTAAAAAGTTGGTTCTTTTTTTTAGTAAATTGTATTATGAAAGGGAAAAATTATGTTAAGAATTGATTAAAATATGGATATATTCCTACTTTTCTTTTCATATTAAAAAAAATCTTGATATAATAGGTAAAGAAAGAGTGATGTTTATGAAAAAAATAATTTTGGTTGACGGAAATAACTTAATCTTTCGAAGCTATTATGCAACTGCTTATTCTGGTAATCTGTTAAAAAATTCTAAGGGTTTTCCAACGAATGCTTTATATGGTTTTATTGGAATGATTCATAAAATTTTGGAAGAAGAAAAGCCTCAGTATATCGCGGTTGCTTTTGATATTGGAAAAAACTTTCGAAAAGAAAAATATGATTTTTATAAAGAAGGAAGAAAGAAAACTCCAGATGAACTTCATATGCAAGAGCCTTATGCAAGAAAAATTTTAAAAGCTATGGGTATTCCTTATTTTGAACTTGCTCCTTATGAAGCTGATGACATTATTGGAACTTTTGCTAAAATGGTTGAAGAAGATCCGGATTTTGTTGGAACAATTATTTCTTCGGATCGTGATCTTTTGCAATTGGTAAGTCCTCAATTAGAGATGAAACTTTTAAAGCAAAAAGATTATATTCGTTATAATGTAGAGACTTTTAAAAAGGATTATGGAATTGACCCGATTAAAATTATTGATTTGAAGGCTTTAGCTGGAGATTCTTCCGATAATATTCCTGGTGTACGAGGAATTGGAGAGAAGACCGCTTTAAATCTTTTACAGAAATATGGTTCTTTAGAAGGCATTTATGAGCATATTGATGAAATTAAAGGAAAAACAAAAGAAAAACTGGAAATGGATAAAGATAATGCTTTTATGAGTCAAGAAATTGCTACGATTTATAAGGATGTTCCATTGGAAGTAAAAGATTTAGAAGATATTAAATATACGAAAGAAAATACTGAGGAACTTTATAGTATTTATGAAGAACTTGAGTTTTACTCTTATATGAAAGGATTAAAACAAGAAACTATTGAGATTGATACTTCTTTTAAGGAAATCACTAGTGCAGAAGAAATCACTGAAAGTAATGAATATGCTTTTTATATTGAGTTAGATGGGTCTAATTATCATATGAGTTCTATTTTAGGTATGTCTTTAGTAAGTAAAGATGCGTCTTATTTTGTTCCTAAACATCTTATTGCTGATGTATTAGAAAAAATCAAAGATAAAGTTTTGTATACTTTTGATTGGAAGAAAAATATTGTGGCTTTACATAAAGAAGGTATAGATTGTCCAAAGGTAAATACAGATATCATGATTCTTTATGCTTTACTTCAAGATGGTAGTAAAGATGACATTGCTTATTATGCTGTTCCTGCTGGTTATAATGTAGCTTTTTTAGATAATGTTTGGAAGAAAAAAGAAGGATTAACTAGTGAGTTAAAACAAGATATTGTATTGAAAAGTAAATTTATTTTTGATTCACGTGACCGAGCTATTTTAGATTTGAAAAGAGACGAAATGTATGATTTGTTTGTAAAAATTGAGATGCCTTTAGCACCTGTTCTTGCATCTATGGAAATCGAAGGAATAAAAGTTGACCAAGACATTTTAAATAAAATGAAAGAGGAAATGAAAGGAAAAATTGAAGTTTTAACAAAGGAAATCTATGAGTTGGCTGGAGAAGAATTTAATATTGCTAGTCCAAAACAATTGGGAGATATTTTATTTGTAAAATTAGGTTTACCAAGTGGTAAGAAAAATAAATCTGGTTTTAAAACGGATGCTAAAGTAATGCATAAACTCTTAGGTATTCATCCTATTATTGAGAAAGTTTTAGAATATCGAAATGTGACTAAACTTTATTCGACTTATTTAGAAGGACTTGAAAATTATATTTTAGATGATGGGAAAATTCATACAATTTTTAAACAAAATTTTGCAAGGACTGGAAGACTATCTTCTACTGAACCAAATTTGCAAAATATTCCAGTTCGTGATGAAGAGGGTAAAAGAATTAGAGAAGCATTTTTTCCAAGTAATGATGAATTTTTAAGTGCTGATTATAGTCAAATTGAACTGCGTATTTTAGCACATATCTCAGGCTCTAAAGAGTTACAAGAAGCATTTATTCATGATCAAGATATTCATACAAAAGTTGCCGCTGATATTCATGGTATAAAGGAAAGTGAAGTCACTAAGAAAATGCGAAGTACAGCTAAAGCCGTGATTTTTGGTATTGTTTATGGTATCAGTGGCTTTGGTTTAGGAGAAAATTTAGAGATAAGCGCTAAAGAGGCAAAGAGCTTTATTGATAAGTACTACGAACTTTATCCTGGAGTAAAACGTTATATGGAGCGTATTGTTGAAGAAGCTTATGAACAAGGAGGTGTACGAACGCTTTTTAATCGAAGAAGAACTATTCCAGAATTAAATAGTCCTGAGTATATGGTAAGGCAAGCAGGAGAACGTATCGCTCTTAATACTCCTATTCAAGGAACAAGTGCGGATATTATCAAAAAAGCTATGGTGGAAATTTATGAGAAATTTGCTACTTTACATATTCAATCAAAAATGGTTTTACAAGTACATGATGAACTTATTTTTGATGTAGTGAAAGAAGAACAAGAGCAAGTAGAAAAAATTGTAAAAGAAATTATGACACATACTATTTCTCTAGATGTTCCTTTGAAAGTGAGTGCTGATTATGGAAAAAACTGGTATGACATTAAATAAAAGAATTGTTATTGGAATTGTTCCGACTATTCGTCTTTATGAAACAAATGATCCTTATCAAGACCGTTATATGTTTGTGAATAATTATCCTAAAAAAATTTATGAAGCAGGTGCAATCCCTTTAGGTTTATTATTAAATGATGGCAAGATATGTGTGGAACAATTAGAGTTGTGTGATGCTTTTTTGTTTCCTGGTGGAAGTAGAATTGATCACGAATTATATAAGATTTTAGCTTATGCATATGAGAAGAAAAAGCCTGTGTTAGGCATTTGTATGGGAATGCAAGCAATGGCTATTTTTTCTGTAATGCAGGAAGAATCAAAAAATATGTATATGAATTTGTCTGAAAAAGAAATTTATGATCTTTATCAAAAAATGAAAAAGGAAAATCCTACATTAACGATTTTAGAACATCCTAATATTCATGGAGACGTAGTCATAACTCGTGAAAATATTGAGGATGCCCAACATGAAATTGTTTTAGCAAAAGATTCTTTTTTGCATCAAGTTTATAAAAGAGAAAAAGTACATGTTGTTAGTCTTCATAATGTTGTTGTAAAAAGAGTAGGTCCTTTGTTTAAAGTAGTGGCTACTGCTCAAGATGGTGTAATCGAGGCTATTGAAAGTATACAACCGGATCTTTTTTGGATAGGTGTACAGTATCATCCTGAAGTAAACGATGATCAATTTATTTCTTATTGGATAAAGAAAATTAAACAATGAACAGAAAAAAATTGTATAATAATATTAGAATATGGAAGGGGAAATACGTATGGATACGAAACACTATTTAACTATTGGAATTATAGCAAGCTGTGCTTTAATAATTGGATTGACTGTGTCGTTTGCCTATTTTTCAGCAAATATTACTCATGATAATGTAAATGAAACAGGAATAAATTCAGGTAGTATAGGAAGTATTGCTTATAATGGAGAAGCAACATTCGAAGGAGTAGATATATATCCTGGAATGAAAGCAGTGCAAACATTTACTATAGAAAAAGGAAGTCAAGAAGGAACAGGAATCTATGAAATTGATTTAGCAGGAGTAGTACCAGAAGTATTTGGAAGTGATATAGAAATTACTCTATATAAAACAACAGACCCAGTAGCAAATAATGTGGTAAGAGAAGAAGGAGAGTTAACTCAAACGAGTGAAGGATTTGTAAAAGAAGATACGATAACGATTACTGGAACACCAGAAGTAGTTTATGGACCAACAACATTAACAAATAATTCTGAAATCATATTAGAACAAGCGGATTTTGATACGTCAACATTACAAAAAACAACGTATTATTTAGTATATGAATATAAAAATAATGGAAATCAAAATGCTCAACAAGGGCAAATATTCAGTGGGAAAGTTACTGTAAAACTTATTGCTAGAAAACAAACTTTTAGTGATGCCATACAAGCATGTAACGACACTGCAGCAAATTGTTTGAATGATAATGCAAATTTGAATACAGTAGAGCTTGCTTATGATGAAACAACAGATAATAATTTAAGATATATAGGAGCAAATCCAAATAATTATGTATCTTTTAATAATGAATTATGGAGAATCATCGGAGTATTTAATAATATCGATGATGGAACAGGAAATAAAGAGACTAGATTAAAAATCATAAGAAATGAACCTATAGGAGAATATAGTTGGGATAATAAAAGAAATGGTACAGGATCATCTACTTCATCAAACGGAAGTAATGATTGGAGTGATAGTGCTTTACAACTTGTATTAAATGAAGGAGCATATTGGAATCGAACAAGTGGAGAATGTCCAAGTGGACAAAATGGAGCAACAACAAGTTGTGATTTTACAAATACTGGCTTAACAGAAGAAGCAAAGTCGATGATAAGTAACGCCAAATGGAACTTAGGAGGATTATCTAGTTCGTCGAATATACCATTAAATTTCTATACCTCGGAAAGAGGCACAGAAGTATATAGTGGACGACCAACAGAGTGGATAGGGAGTATTGGATTAATATATCCAAGTGACTATGGATATGCAACAAGTGGAGGAAGTACAACAAATAGAGAAACATGCTTAAATACTGAATTAAAAAATTGGGAGGATTATGGTGATTGTTATAACAATGACTGGTTATATAATAGTTCAACTTCTCAATGGATCTTAACTCCCTATTCCAGTAATTCGTACAGCGTGTTCCGTGTGAACAGTTTTGGCAGCGCGGGTAACTACAATGCGAACTACCCGTATAGTGCTGCTTCCCCCGCCATATATCTAAGCTCTAAAGTTAAAATAAGTGGAGGAGATGGTTCTTCAAGTGATCCATTTACCTTGAGTTTATAGAAAATCAAAGAAGAGAATTTAGACAAGTTTTATTTGAGTTATGAATTTAAATTTGACAACTATGTGAAAATATCTTACAATATTTTTGTAAAGCGATGAAGAAGAATAGTAAAAATAATTCTTTTTGAAAGAGAGTCTATGGTTGGTGAAAATAGATAAAAGAAATATTTTGAAGAAACTTTGGAGTTAAAGTTAAGGTAAATTAACTTTCGGATACTCACGTTACGAGTTAAGAGTAGAAAATAAGGTGGTACCACGAATGATTCGTCCTTTGGGTATTGCCTTTTTGTTTTTTTAGAAAGAAGGTTTTATTATGACAAGAGAAGAATTTGCAGATATTTTGCTTCCAAATGTTGAACATACAAGGGTATATTATGAAGAAAAATATGGAAAAAGAAATTTAGGGGATGGAGCGATGGTTACGAGACTTGCTCCTAGTCCTACTGGTTTTGTTCATATTGGGTCTTTGTATCAAGCTGTTGCGGCTCAAAAACTTGCTCATCAAAGTGGTGGAGTTTGTTTTTTACGAATTGAAGATACGGATCAAAAAAGAGAAGTGGAAAATGGTATAGAACAAATTATTACTTCTTTAAAAAATTATGATGTACAATTTGATGAAGGTCCTTTAAATAATGGTGAGGATGTTGGTGCTTATGGCCCATATATTCAAAGTAAGCGAAAAGATATTTATCAGGCTTTTGTAAAAGATTTGCTTATAAAAGATTTGGCTTATCCTTCTTTTTTGACAGAGGAAGAAAAGGAAAAAATTACAGAAAAACAAAAAGCTATTAAATCTCGTATTGGTTATTTTGGACCATGGGCTAGTGCAGAGAGAAATATGAGTATGGAAGAAGCTGTAGAAAAAGTACGTGCAGGTATTCCTTATACAATTCGTTTAAAAAGTCATGGAAATTTTTTAAGAAGAGTAGTAATTGAAGATTGTATTAAAGGGGAAATTTCTATTCCTGAGAATGATATGGATCATATTTTATTAAAACAAGATGGCATTCCAACCTATCATTTCGCGCATGCTGTTGATGATACATTGATGCATACAACACATGTAACTCGTGGAGACGAATGGATTAGTAGTTTACCTTTTCATATTGAACTTTTTAAAGCTTTAGGTTATGAACCACCTAAATATGCTCATTTAGCTACTATTCAAAAAGAAGAAGATGGTAAGAAAAGAAAAATTAGTAAAAGAAAAGATCCTGAAGCAAATGTTTTGTATTATACCGAGAAAGGTATTCCGGTTAAGGCTGTGGAAATTTATTTGATGACTCTTTTAAATTCTAATTTTGAGGAATGGTATTTAGAAAATCCAAATAGAGATATTCATGAGTTTACTTTAGAATTTTCAAAAATGAGTACAAGTGGAGCTTTATTTGATATGGAAAAACTTTTAAATATTTCTAAAAATTATCTTAGCACTTTATCAGCTTTAGAGGTTTATCAAAATACATTAGAATGGGCTAAAGTATATGATGAAGATTTTGCTAATTTGTTAGAAAAAGAAAAAGATATTGCTATTCGTACTTTGAATATTGAAAGAGAAAGTGAAAAACCACGAAAAGATTTTGCAATGTATAGTGAAGTTAAGCAAAATATTTGGTATATGTTTAAAGAAAATTTTGATAATGTTTCTTATGATTGGCAAAAAATTACGGATTTGGAAGAAATTAAACATATTTTGCAAGTTTATATGGATAAATATTATGATATTTCAGATGATAATGATGAGTGGTTTAATAAAGTAAAACTTTTATGTGATGAACTTGGATATGCTTCAAATATGAAAGATTATAAGAAAAATCCTGAAAATTATAAAGGTAATGTGGCTGATGTATCTACAGTTATTCGAGTTGCTTTAACAACAAGTTCTAGAACTCCAAATTTAAAAGATATTATGGAAATTTTAGGAATTGATGAAGTAAAAAGAAGAATTGAAAAAATAAAAGGATAATGTTATGGAAAAGAATACTATAAGAAGATTGCCAAATCTAAGTGAAGAAGAAAAGAAAATGGAACAATATTTTATTGATGAGGCTTGTGAAAAAACTGAAGAATATTTGCAAAAATATAAAAATATGCCTCAATCATTTGGTGGGAGATATATTTGTGCCGATTTGTTTAAGGAAACTTTTGATATATATTCTGTTGATAGTAGTACTCGAAATTTCTATGCGAGTGTAATTCATAATAGTGCAGCTGTTTTATCAAATGAATTGTTTCAAAGACTGGCTGAGGATTCTTCAATAAGTAAATGTATTTTTTTGACAGGAATTCCAGGAGCTGGTAAATCCTTTTTTGTACAGTCTTTAATTGTTAATGGAGAACTTCCTAAAGATACTATGGTATTTGAAGGAGATATTAATTCTCTTGATACGATAAAGCAAAAAATGCAAAAAATTTTGGATAATCATAAAAAAATATATATTATTGTATTAAATCCAACTTTGGAATTGGCTTATCGTAATATGATGGAACGGTTACATGAAATTGGTAGAGGAGCAAGTATGCATACTATGGCTCGTATAGCAAGTGGTTTAAAATGTTCTTTAAAAGAATTAAATCGTTTTTTTGAAGGAAATCTTCAAATTGGAATTTATAATAAACTTTCCAACACAGATATAACTATACAAGAAGGTATTGAAAATATAAATTCTTTAGAGGATAGATCTTATGAGGAAATCAAAGAAGAATTAGCACAAATTAGAGAAACTATTATTGCTGAGGAGAATGTAAAAAAAAACAGTTTATATGATTTAAAAAAGGATAGATTGGAGAATAATAATGGAATTAGTAAAAGTTCATAAAAAGAAAGATGAAGATAAGTTTTTATTAGAATTGATGTCATTGGGCAGAAAAAATGCTATTAAAGCTTCTAAAGATTCTGATTTTCGTAAAAAAGTAAAAAAAATGGCGAATTATTAGTAAAAGAGGTTAGCAAGTGAAATTACAAGTTAGGCAAATTTTAACTATTTGTGAAGGGGTTTTAATAAGCGGTGATGAAAATCAGATTATCAAATCTTATTCTAAAGATACACGAACTTTAAAAAAAGGTGATTGTTATGTTGGAATTAAGGGAGAGAGTTTTGACGGCAATAAATTTTGGAAAGAAGCTTTAGAAAAAGGAGCAAGTGCTTGTATTTTGGATTCGTTTGAAGGAATACTAGATGATGATTTTGAAGATACAATTATTTTGGTAAAAGATACGGTAAAAGCTTTACAGGATTTGGCAACTTATGTGCGTGAAAATTTGAACATTCCTGTGATTGCTGTAACTGGTAGTGTTGGTAAGACAAGTACAAAGGATATGATTGCTGCTGTTTTAGAAGAAAAATACAAAGTTTTAAAGTCACCTGGAAATTTAAATGGACAAATTGGGCTACCTTTAAATATTTTGAGCTATCAAGATGAAGAAGTAATGGTTTTAGAAATGGGAATGAATGATTTTGGACAAATTAAGAAGTTATCCTTAATTGCTAAGCCAACTATTGGGGTAATTACGAATATTGGTACAGCTCATATTGGAATATTAGGTTCAAAAGAGAATATATTGCAAGCTAAATTAGAAATTTTAGAAGGAATGAATGAAAATTCTTCCTTGGTTATTAATGCCGATAACGATTTATTATCGAGTGTCTCTTTGAAAAATCATCCTATAATTAGATGTTGTATAGAAAAAAAAGCGGATTTTCAAGCTGAAAAAATTGAAGTAGCAAAAGAGAAAACTCAATTTGAGGTTCTTTATAAAAATGAAAAAACTAAAATTGAACTTCCTTTAATGGGAGAGATATTTGTATCCAATGCTTTACTTGCGATAGCGGTGGGTTCTTTATTAAATATTTCAATGCCACAAATTAAACATGGATTAGAATCTTTAAACACAAAGCAAAATCATATGAAGTTTCTTTCTTTAGAAAATCATATTACTTTAATTGATGATACATATAATTCTAATTTTGAAGCGATAGAAAGTGCTTTGAAAACTCTTTTAAAATATCCTGGAAAAAGACATATTGCTGTTTTGGGAGATATTTTAGAAATGGAAGAATTTTCTGAAGAAATTCATAGAAAAATTGGTTCATTACAAGAAATTTTAGAATTGGATGCTTTATTTTTGCAAGGAAATGCTTCTAAATATATTTTGGAAAGTGCTTTAGAGAATCAGATGAATTCTCATAAGATTTTTTATTTTGAAAGTCAAGAAGCTTTGGTTGAAGAATTAAAAAAAATGATGCAAGAAGGCGATGTTATTTTACTTAAAGCAAGTAATGGAATGCATTTTGAATGTATTGCAAAAGCCTTACAAGAAAACTAAAAAAAGTTTTCTTTTTTTTGACAAATTTTGTGAAAAATATGTCAAAAAAAAATTATTTAAATTAAAGATGTGGTAAAATGAAATAGTAGAATGGAGGGGAGAGAAAATAGCGAATAGAATTATTTTGAATGAAACTTCTTATTTTGGATGGAATGCTAGAGAAAATTTAGTTCCTGAAATCAAAAAAAGACAATTCAAAAACATCCTAGTAGTAACTGATGAAACTTTAATGGCTTGTGGTGTTACCAAAAAGGTTTTAGATTGTTTGGATGAATCTAATATTTCTTATCATGTTTTTGATAAAGTAAAACCTAATCCTACCATTAAAAATTGTCATGATGGAATAAAAGTTTGTCAAGATGTAGATGCCGATGCTATTGTGTGTGTTGGTGGCGGATCTGTCATTGATACAGCTAAATGTATTGGTATTGTTGTAAAAAATCCAGAGTTTTATGATATTAATTCTTTAGAAGGTACAGCAGATACAAAAAATAAAAGCTTGCCAATTATTGCTTTGCCAACTACAGCTGGAACAGCTGCCGAAGTAACGATTAATTATGTTATAACGGATGAAGAAAATGTTGTAAAACGAGTATGTGTTGATCCAAATGATATTCCAGTTCTTGCAATTGTAGATACTGAGTTAATGGCTGGTATGCCAAAGATGACTGCTGCTGCGACTGGATTAGATGCTTTAACGCATGCTATGGAAGGATATATTACTAAAGCTCATTGGGAAATGACAGACATGTTTCATTTAAAAAGTATGAGTCTTACTTATCAGAATCTTGCTAAAGCGGTTTTAAAGGATCGTGATGCAATGGATATGATGGGATTAAGTGAATATATAGCTGGTATGGGATTTTCTAATGTTGGCTTAGGTATTGTTCACTCAATGGCTCATCAATTAGGTGCTACGTATGATGTTGCACATGGTATCGCTTGTTCTTTATTTTTACCATATGTTCTAGAATGGAATGGTGAAGTATGTAGTGATCGTTTTAGAGCAATGGCTATTGCTTTTGGTCTAGATGTATCCGGTAAAACAGATGAAGAATGCGTATCTATGGTTGTTAAAGCTGTTCGTGATTTGGAAACTGAGCTAGGTGTTCCACAACATTTAAGTGAATTAAATGTAAAAAAAGCAGATTTTGAAATTTTGGCATCTAAAGCTTTAGTTGATCCATGTACGGGTGGCAATCCAAGAGAAGTTACAAAGAGTGACATTTTAGCTTTATTAGAAAAAGCATATTAAAAGGAGTGAAAAAGTAAAATGTTGAAAACAAAAGTTGGGTATAGTGAAAATGCTGATGCCTATTTATCAGGTGTTGAAACAGCCAAAATGGCTAATGTAATTGAAAATCCTCAAGTTGGATTATTCTTTACAAGTTGTGTTCAAGACCAACAAAAATTAATGGAAGGAGCAAAAAGTGTTTTAGGCAATGTTCCAATTATTGGATGTACTTCATCTGCTGCAATATGTACACAAGATGGATATCTAAATAAAGAAACAGGATATTCTGGAATGATGCTTTTTGGTGGTGACGTAGAAGTTGTTACTGCTGGTTCAAAAAAGACAGACGAGTCTCCTCGTGAAATCGGTGCTCGTATTGCAAAAGAAGCTCTTTCAAAAGTAAAAGGCAAGGATAAAGAACCTGATTTCTTCTTTATGACAGCATCTCCTGCTAATGAAGAAGATTATATGAAAGGTATTCAAGATGTTATTGGTAATATTCCTGTTTTTGGTGGAAGTGCTGCTGATAATACTGTTGAAGGAAAATGGAGTATCTTAAATGATGGTGAATATTATGCTGATGGTGTAGCTATTGCCGTTTTCTATACAGATGGATTAATGAAAAACATCTATACAGGTGCTTATCATGAAACAGATAATGTTGGTGTTATTACTAAAATTAATGGCGACCGTACATTAGTAGAAATTGATCATGAGCCAGCTCTTAAAAAATATGCAGAGTGGACTGGTAAAGATGTTGAATCTTTAAAAGGAAACAATTTACTTACTGAAACAATCTGTGCACCTTTAGGAGTAAAAGACCCAATTGGAAAAGTTACAGCTGTTCGTCATCCAATGTTTGGTAATGATGATTATTCTATGAATATTGGAGCAAATTTAGCTTTAAATACAGCAGTTATCCAATTATCTAATACACCTGAAGGAATTTTAAAAGCAAATGAAGAAACCATTAATTCTTTAAACACTTTAATGAATAATGAAGAAAAATCTTATTTTTTAGTTCATTGTGGTGGACGTCGTTTAGGACTTGCTTTATCAAAAATCGAAGATCAAATTTATCCTGAAGTGAAAAAAGCTATTCCAGATAAAGAATTCTTAATGGTATTTACTTTCGGTGAATATGGTACAGGTGATCATTCATCTAATACTGTTGGTGGATTATCATTATCTTATACAGGATTTGGAGAATAATCTATGGCTAAGAATTTAATTGGGACAAATTGGTGTGATGCTTCAGATGGTAGAACAATCAATATCATGAATCCAGCTACTAATGAACTTATTGATACAGTTCCAGAAAGTAGTAAATTGGATTGTGATAAAGCTGTTGAAGCTGCTCATGTTGCTCAAAAGGAATGGGCTAAAAAACCTATTCATGAAAGAGCTAGCATTTTAATGAAGTTTGTTTCTATTGTGGAAAGTCATAAAGGTGAATTAGCTAAATTACTTAGTGATGAGACTGGAAAACCAATAAGTGAAGCAATTGGCGAGATTGCAAACGTTTCTATTGGAGTTCCAGCATTCTGTGAAAAAGCTAAACATGTATATGGCAAAGTAATTGAAGGCGGTATGGAAAAAGGGCAAGAACATAATTTATATTATACAGTTCAAGCTCCACTTGGTGTAGTAGTAGCCGTTATTCCATTTAACTTTCCAAGTGATTTATTTTGTCAAAAAGTTCCAGCTGCTTTATTGATGGGAAATACAGTTATTTTAAAACCATCTGCTCATAATCCATTAACGTTGACAAAATACGTTGAGTATTTATTGGAAGCAGGAGTTCCAGGTGGCGTGATTAACCTTATTAATGGTAGCGGTGGAGAAGCCGTTCAAGCCATGGCTGAAAATCCTAAAGTTGCTTTAGTAACTTTAACTGGAAGTACTCTAGCTGGTTCAGAGACTATGGCAAAATGTGCAAAAAATATTACGCATGTTATGCTTGAATTAGGTGGAAATGATGCTTTCATTTTACATAAAGATGGTGATATCGATCTTGCAGTTGAAGAAACTGTTTGGGGCAGACTTTATAATACTGGACAAGTTTGCTGTGCATCAAAACGCTTTTTAGTACACAAAGATATTAAAAATGCTTTTGTTGAAAAGCTGAAAACAAGATTAGAAGGTATTCCAGTTAGAATGCCAAGTAATCCTGAAGCTAAAATTGGCTGTTTGATTAGCGAGGACGCAGCCAAAAAAGTTGAACGTCAAGTAAATGATACAGTTGCTTTAGGAGCTAAAGTTGTTTTTGGTGGTCGCAGAAAAGGAGCATTCTATGAACCAACTATTTTAGTTGATGTAACTAAAGGAATGCCTGTGGCAAAAGATGAAGAAATTTTTGGACCTGTAATTTCTATTATTGAATATGAAGATATTGATGAAGCAATTGCCATTGCTAATCAATCAAGTTATGGATTATGTGGTTGCATTATTTCTGAAAATCAAAAAACTTGCCAATATGTAGCAGATAGACTAGAATGTGGTGGAGTTGTAATTAATGGAGCTTCTTTCTTTAGACCATTTGAAATGCCATTTGGTGGATGGAAACATTCGGGTATTGGTAATGAAGGAGTTTCATCAACGCTTCATGAAATGTCTAGAACGAAAACGATTGTTTTAAAAAATATTTTATAAAAATGAAAAAAGTTGCTTTATGAGCAGCTTTTTTTTGCGATTTGATTTCAACACATTATGTATGTTATAGTAATAATCAGATATATCTGAAAATCAGGTGCTTATCCCTTTTTAAAAGAATAGAAGGGATGTGATAAGTATGAGAAAACAAGAAAAGTTTTTACATTGTATCATATTTATCTTATTATTCATTATAATTATTTTATTAGTTAGATAAAAAAAGCATCTGATTCAACTTTTGTTGATTTCAGATGCTTATACCATAATTATTGGGATAACATCTGATCTTCGTTTCAGATATATCCTTTTTTATTGTATGTCATTTTCTTCTGACATATTCATTATATCAAAGGTTGTATGAAATTTGCAATAGAATAATTCGTGTGTTATAGTAATAATCAGATATATCTGAAAATCAGGTGCTTATCCCTTTTTAAAAGAATAGAGGGATGTGATAGATATGAGAAAACAAGAAAAATTTTTACATTGTATCATATTTATCTTATTATTTATTATAATTATTTTGTTAGTTAGATAAATAAAAGCATCTGATTCAACCTTGGTTGATGTCAGATGCTTAAACCAAAAACATTTGGGATAACATCTGATCTTTCCTTCAGATATATCCTTTTTTATTGTATGTCATTTTCTTTTGACATATTCATTATATCAATTTTACTTTTCTTTTTCAAGATATGTAAATTTACATTCTTTTTTTTGCAATTCAATATAGATTATGTTATATTTTACTAGTATAGTGATAGAGGGTAAGATATGGATTGGTTAGGAATTAAAGAATTTTTAAAAGATTCTTTTAAATTGATTCTTTTTATTATAGTTTTATTATTTATAATGGTTTATGTTTTTTCAATAACTCAAGTAGTAGGTGATTCTATGTCTCCAACTTTAGTAGATGAGGAAGTTTTATTTTTAAATAAAGCTCAATATCGCTTTTTCGATGTAAAACGAGGGGATATTATTTCATTAGAATATGCTGATACGAAATATCTAATTAAACGAGTAATTGGTTTGCCTGGAGAAAAAGTTGAAATAAAAGATAATAAAGTATATATAAATGATGAATTATTAGAAGAAGAATATTTGCAAAATGAATTAGTTTATGATGATTTTACTTTACAGGAGATTGGGTATGAAACGATTCCAGAAAACATGTATTTTGTTTTAGGAGATAATCGAGAAAATTCGATGGATAGTCGGGAAATCGGACTTGTTTCTCAAGAGCAAATTAAAGGTAAAGTTTTTATGCGTTTTTGGCCTTTAAATAAAATAAAGTTTTATTAAAAAGAAAAGGAGTCGACTTTTTCTTTTTTTTACATAAAATTTAGTGTGTATTTGTCATTTTCTTGTCGAAAATTCTTGCATTTTGTCAAGTCAATGATATAATACAGTTGACGGAGGTAGTTATGGATAAGAGAAAAGCTATAGTTATAGCTGTCGTATTATTTCTGTTAATAGGATTAGGCACTTTCGTATTTGCAAATCCTAGCGAAGAACGTCTAGACGGGAATGATACAGGTATTACCGATAATGGTAATAATAATGAAGTAGACGGTGAAAATACGGATGGAGAGGAGGAAACTGAACAACCAGCAGAGGAAACAGAAGATGATGATGTTATTTCTGTAATTGATGATGGCAACGAGAATACTGGAAATGGAAATTCTGGTAATGGTAATGGTGGTTCATCAAATAATAATAATGGTAATAATAATGGTGGATCAACAGAAGAGGATAACTCTGCATATTTAGCAGCTTTAGCAGCTTTAGAAAAAGCTGAAGCATCTTATTTACAAGGTGATTTAGATGCTGCAAATGACTTGATTTCTGATTTAGCTGATGGTAGCGATAAACAAGGTCTTGTTGATCGTGCAAATGCATTACAAAATGTTATTGATGTTGAAACATTAGTAAAAAATTTACAAAATCAAGTAAATACTGCTGAAAATATTGATAACGTAAACTCTGCAAGAGACTATCGTGCAAATGAAGATATTATTAATAAAGTAAATAACTTAGCAGATAGTTCTAAAAAAGAAGAATTAAAAGGTATTTTATCCGAAGTTGCAGTTATATTAGATGACACTACAGCTCCTGGTATAAGTGGAATTGATAATGGTGTGGTAACAGCGCTTGATGTAGCTTTGACTGTTAATGAAACGAATGTTACTGTTTTAGTAAATGGTGAAGAAAAAACTCTTGATGAAATTAAGAATATTACTGAACATGGAACATATAAAGTAACAGTTACAGATCAAGCATATAATGCAACAACTATTGAATTTACAATTGACAAAAAACTGCCAGAATTTAATGTGGAAAGTGGTACACATAGTGAAAATGCTATGGAAATTGTTGTTACAGATGATACTTTTGATTATATGAATGTTACTAATCAAGATACAGGTGTTACTGAAAAATATACAACAAGTACAATTACTTTAGAAGATGAAGCAACATATCATATCTATGCTTTCGATAAAGCTGGTAATTATCAAGAATTATGGATTGCTATCGATAAAAATCCGCCAACTATTAATGTAGCAGGTACAAATGTTGATGGATATTTTAGAGATGAAGAAGTTACTTTAACAGTATTTGATAAGTTCTTAACAGAAGTAACTGTTAATGGTGAAATATTTGATAAAGATGATTTTACTTATGCAAACAATAATGAAAATGCTACTTTAACAAAGACTTATACTGTTGAAGGAAAATATGAAGTGGTTGCAAAAGATAAATTTGGTCATGAAAAAACTTATACATTTGTGATTGATAAAACTGCTCCAAAAAGAACTTCTGCAAACATTTTAGAATATAATGCGGATAATAACCTTGGAACCTATTATGTTACTAAAGGTGATATAATTCATGCATATGTAAGTTTTGATGAGCCTTTAGCAGAAAATCCGAGTTTTGTATTTATAAACGATGGGAAAGAATATGCTCCTACAAAAGTTGATCAATTATTACCTGATGAAAAAACAGGAAAATATATTTACAATGCTTATTATGAAGTAAACGAAACAGATATGATAGATGGTGAAGTGACATTTAAAGTTACAAATATTAAAGATACAGCTGGAAATACTACGGAAGTTAGTGAAGTAACTAATGGTCATAGAGTATTTGTTGATCGTTCTCCTATACAAAAAAGTCATTTCTATTTCATTGGTACTCATGAAGAAAATCGTAATGTAGTTGGCGATGGTCAATATATAATTGTCGAAGCTGCCTTTGATGAAGAATTTACTAGTGTTCCTAGATTAAAAATTGGTGAAGGACAATATATTGATTTAGATGATTGTCATTGGACAACTGATTGGAGCGCAAATAAATTTGTTTGTCGAAACAGTTCTGTTCGTCTAGATAATTCATTAGCTAAATTAGGAAATGATCAAGTTATTCCAGTTGAAATTACGAATATAGTTGATAAAGCTGGAAATGAAACCGTTTTAACAAACAATGATGTTACTTTTAATGATACATACAAAGAACTAGTATTTGATAGTAGAGCACCAGAAATGTTTAGTTTAGGTATTACTGGTTTTCTAGCTGAAAATGATGATGCTCACTATATTACCTATGGTAAAGGATTTAGAGTATTACTTTATGTAGATGAAGAATTAGCAACATATCCAAAATTAAAATTTGAAGGGAATGATAAAGAATATGTAGTTAGTCCTGCGGCTGATAATGATCCTTCTATTAATCGTTATTCATATTTTCTAGATGTTCCAGCTGATGATGTTACTAAAGAAAATTTTAAAGAAGGCGAAGTTAAATTTGAAATTTATGGATATGAAGATCTAGCAGGAAATGAAGGTAAATCATTAACAAATGCTGACATTAATAGCGATATTTACGATAAAGTAATTATTGATAGTACCGCTCCTGATGCTGCATATTTGTCTTACCGCGTAGATGGTGATGCTGCTAATGGTGTAGAAACTTATTATGCAACAAATGGTGATAAATTATATATTTCTACCGCTGTTAATGAAGAATTAGGAGCAAATCCAATTGCCACATTCACTGATAGCGAAGGAAAACAATTTACTAGTGAATTAGCATTTACTTTTATAAATAATGTCGGACAATATATTTATACATCTTATGTAGAAATTAATCCTGATTTAGATGTAGCTGACGGCATTTTAAAAGTGGATGTTACGAATTTTAAAGATAAAGCTGGTAATATATTAGAGAAAACATTTACTTCTTCGAAGGTAGTAATTGATCGTACTTTTGTTAAAGAAGTTCATTTATATGCTTTAAATCGTGATAAAGAAAATCATAAATTAATTCGTGATAATGAAAATTTATATTTAGAGTTAGTTTTTGATGAAGAAATTGTAACAAATCCAATTGTTAAGGTTGGAGATGGAAGTGAAGTTAGTATGGCTTGTTCTTGGCGTGATGAATCACAAGGATGGCCTGCTAGATTGTATAAATGCGATGCTACGATTACAATCGATGGTAAAAGCATGAATCTAACAACAAATCAAAATATTCCAATAACAATAAAAAATATTAAAGATGCGACTGGAAACGATACTGTTTTAACAGAAGCAAATTTAACAAATAATGATATTAAAGGTTATGGACAGGTGGTTTACGATATGACACCTCCTGTTCATGCCACTTTAGGTATTACTGGTTTTGCTAATGAAAACTATGATACTCATTACATAACTTACGGAAAAGGTTTTCGTGTAGCCCTTTATTTTAATGAAGAATTATCTGAAGTTCCAAAAATAAAGTTTGATAATTTTGATAAAGAATATACAGCTGTAGTAGGTCAAGATACAGATGCAAGTAAAAATATCTACTCATATATCATTGATATTCCAGCTGGTGATGTAAATGCAGAAAATTTTTCTGAAGGTGAAGTAAAATTTCAAGTATATGGTTATAAAGATCTAGCTGGCAATGAAGGAAACGTTCTAGATAATGAAGATATTAATCATCCAACTCAAACAAAAGTAGTAATTGATAACACTGCTTCTGTAGATAGATGGGTATACATTTTAAATTTGAATGATTCAAGTTATAGAACTTCTATAAGTGATGGGGAAACTTTATTGGTTGAAGCTACTTTTAATGAACCTTTACAAGCAATGCCCACTTTAGAAATAGGCAATAGTAAATTTGTATTTACCATTGAAGAAAAACTTGGGGTAGAAGATCACTATGCTTATCGTGTTAAAGTTAATATTAATTCTTCGTTAGGATTAGAAGAAGGTAAAGAAATTCCATTTAAAATTACTAATATTGTTGATTTAGCTGGCAAAAAAGCAGAATCTTTAGATAATAATGATGTTGTTTATCATCAAGATAAAGGTTATGGCCAAGTTGTTTATGAAAATCCGATTGTAAGTTTAACTTTCCATAATGCAACACATTATAAAGAAAATGAAGATTTAGGAAGTAATGTTTCTGTAACGGAAGCAAGTTATGGTGATACATTACGAGTATTTGTAGGAACTAGTCAAGATTTTGATTTAGCGTATAAACCTATTATTAATATAAATGGTTTTACTAAAGAACTTAATTTATCTAATGTGTATAATGATGGTACTAAAGATTATGGGGCTGATATTAAAATCACGGATGAAATGAATTTGACTTTAGGTGAAGAAATTCCTTTTACAATTGAAAATATTGTATTAGAAAATGGCAATGCTCTTCCAAACTTAACTAATGAAGATATTACGTCTAATACTTTAAGCGGTGTTGTTTTAGTAGAAGAATAATTAAAATAAAAAATGTCAAAAAGTTTACAATTTGACATTTTTTTTATTTGTCTAGATTTTATTTATGCTAAACTATAGATAGGGTGTGATAGAAGTGGCATATATTAAATTTAAAGAATTATCAAAATATTTTGATTTTAAAGAAGAAATTTTAGCAGAAAATTTACCGGATTATGCAAGAGAATATGTAGGCGAAAAAGAAAAAATTCTATTGGGCTATAAAAATAGTAAAGACTATGCTGTTTTTACAGATAGAAAAATGATTTTATTTGATCGAGATGTTTTAGGGTTAACTTATAAAAAAATTCATGTTTTTCCTTATAAATCTATTTCTTCTAGTGCAATTAATTTTAAACCTGGAAAAGTAGAGCTCCTATTTAGTTTTGATTCTGGATATCAATTACATATTAATTTTATTGAAATGAATCATCAGAAAAAAGAAAATATAAAGTTTATATATAAAGCCATGATGAATTCATGCATTTAAAAAAGATTATTCAAAAATAATCTTACTCTCAGATATCTTTTGATATCTTTTTCTTTTGCTTCTTTCTTTCATTTCCATAAACAAAAAGTCATAAACCGTTTCCCAAATAGCTAACCAGCCTAGAATTAATAAGAATTCATGGACAAATTCGATTTGAATAAAGTAAACAAAAATTAAAATTAAGATGCCTACTATAAATAAAATTGTTCTAAAAGTATTCGATAGTTTGTTTTTTACTTTTTCTTCTTCTAATTCGGCTTTAAAATTTGAATGAATTAATTTTGCAATGGTTTCTTTTTCTTTGTCTGTGAAACTTTGATTTGAAGAAATAAAAATCTGAATGTTGTTTTTAGCTTTGTATCCAAAGCATTCTTCATAGATAAAAGAAGCTAATGTTGGATTTAATGTGTTTTTACTAAAAGGATGGAAGATATCTTCCATTGAGTTTAAATTTACATGAATTTCTATCATATTTTTCACCATAATTACTATATCATATTTTATTTTTAAATAAAATCTTTTCATAAAAAAAACGACTTTAAAAAGTCGATTATTTACTTTTTGGTGACCCGTACGAGTTTCGAACTCGTGAATGTAACCTTGAGAGGGTTATGTGTTAAACCACTTCACCAACGGGCCAAGCAATGTAATTGTATCATGAACTGTCAAAAAAAAGAAGAGTTTTTTGAAAAGTCTTTTAAAAATTTCTATTTTCGCGTACAATAGAAAAGGAAAGTAGGATGTAGTAATGAAAATTGCTTTAATAAATGAAAATAGTCAAAAAAAGAAAAATAGTTTTATATTGAATGTTTTGGAAAAAGTTGCTGGAAAATATGGACATCAAGTTTTTAATTATGGTGTAAGTGAAAATAAGGATGCAAATATTGATTATGTTGGAGCAGGGCTTCTTGCTGGAATTTTATTAAATTCTCGAGCTGTAGATTTTGTGATTATGGGTTGTTCTAGTGGTGAAGGGGTACTTTTAAGTGCAAATGCTATGCCGAATGTTTACTGTGGTTATGTTGCTGATGTTGTCGATGCAAAACTTTTTGCTAGAATTAATGCTGGAAATGCCGTATCTATTCCGTTTGGAAAGTATTTTGGGACGGGTACAGAGTTTCAATTAGAAAGTATTTTTGATGCGTTATTTTCAACTTTTTTTGGAGAAGGGTATCCTTCTGAAAGAAAAGAAATTCAAGAACGTCAACGTAAAGAGTTGGAAATTTTAAAACAAACTTCTCAAATAACTATGTTAGAGATTTTAGATGAAGTAGATAAAGATTTGTTATATAACATTATTCATAATGAATTTTTTGAGGAAAATTTTTTTGGAAATTCTTTGGATGATGAGATGAGTGAACTTTTAAAAGATTTGTTTGATGCATGGGTTCATAATGCTTTTAATTAGTTGTGGAAATCTTTTTTCTTTTGTATAATAATTTCTTAAGAAAAGAGGTTTTTATGTCAAAAGTTTCTGTTATTATTCCGTGTCATAATGTTGAAAAATATTTGCCAACTTGTTTAAATTCTGTTTTAAATCAAACTTTGGATGATATTGAAGTTTTAGCTATTGATGATCATAGCACGGATAATACTTTAAAAATTTTATATTCTTTTCAAAAGGAATATTCAACTAAATTACGAGTATTTTCATTGCAAGAATCTCGGGGTGTTTCTGCTGCCAGAAATCTAGGGTTAAAGTATACTCAAGGAGAGTTTATTGGTTTTGTAGACGCTGACGATGTCATATCTTTAAATATGTATAAGGATTTTTATGATGTTGCTAAAGCTCGTCAAGTTTCGGTTGTTGTGGGTAATTGTGAGCGAATAGAAGATTGGCAATATTCGCATCAAGAAACTTTTTTCACGACAGAAGTTCAACGTGAAGGTTATGTAGAATATATTAAATGTGCTAGAGATTTTTTTGGGGAATCGCCCGCTTGTTGGGATAAACTTTTTTCACATAGTCTTATAGAAAATAGTCGCTTTTTAGAAGGAAGGGTTTTTGAGGATGTAGGTTTTACTTATCCGATTTTATTAAAGGCTAAAGAAGCATATGAGCTGATTCGATATGATTATTTGTATCGTTATACTCCAGGAAGCATTACAAAAGGATTACATGTTCCAAATATTAAAATTTTGGATATGTTAGAGATTTGTTTGAATATGAAATATTTGGAAAAGGCGTATAATTTTGATTCTAAGCAAAGAATTTTATTAGAAGACTGTATTCATGAAAGATTACTTAGGAGTTTATCGTTGCTTTCGGATTGGAAATTGCCTATAGATGAAAAAAATAAAATTTTTCAGAAAATGATTACTCTTTATGAATATTATTTTCCGGATTTCAGAAAATTTACTACTCCTTATGGAAATATTTTGTTCGCGGATTTGGCTATACGATTCCAAGGTTTTATTCCAGAAAAAATTCTGACACTTGATGAAATAGAAAAGTATAAGGAAGATGTTTTAAAGCTTGTCAAATCTTTGGAAAATAGTAGCTATTCTTAAATAAAAAATGTATAATGATGAAAGAAAGGGAGAGGTTATGTTAAAAGTTGAACACATTACAAAATATTATGATCAAAATAAAGCAGTAGACGATTTATCTTTTGAAGTAGAAGATGGAAAAATCTTTGGCCTATTAGGAGTTAACGGGGCTGGAAAAACCACAACATTTCGAATGATTATTGGTTTGCTTGAACCTACTAGTGGAAAAATCACATTAGATGGAAAACCAATCGATTATAATGTCACAGATACAATTGGTTTTTTGACTGAAGAGAGAAGCTTACTTACAAAACTTACTGTAAAAGAGCAAATTATTTATTATGGTACTTTAAAAGGAATGAAAGAAAAAGAAATTTTAAAACGATTAGATGAATGGTTAAAAAGATTTCATATTGAAGAATATAAAGATCGGAAAATCAAAGAACTTTCTAAAGGAAATCAACAAAAAGTACAATTTATTTCTGCTGTGATTAATAATCCAAAACTTTTAATATTGGATGAGCCATTTTCTGGACTAGATCCAATTAATGTTGAAATGTTTATGGAAGCTATTAAGGATTTTAAAAAAAGAGGAAGTAGTATTATTTTTTCTTCTCATCGAATGGAACACGTTGAGATGTTTTGTGAAAGTTTAGTTATCTTAGTTAAGGGAAAAAGTGTCTTAGAAGGAGAATTAAAACAAATTAAAAAGGATTATCGTAAGAAAAATATTCATATTAAAGGAAATGTGGATATTGAGGCTTTGAAAAAAACAAAAGGTGTATTAGATGTTTTGGAAAATGCTGATGAAATAATCGTGAAAATTGAGGATGATTCTTATATTGATAATGTTTTTGGAGTTGTCAAAAAAGGGAAAGAAATTACTCAATTTTCCGTAGAAGATCCAACATTAAATGAAATTTTCTTAAGTAAAGTAGGTGAAGCTTATGAAAAATAAATTGAAATTTTTAACAAAACAGAGTTTAGATAAAAAGATTAAAACGAAATGGTTTAAAGGTGTAAATATTTTATTGTTGGTCTTATTTGTTTTAATTATGAATGTGGACCGAGTTATATCTTTCTTTGGCGGTGATTTTGAAAATCAGATTACAATTTATGTCAAAGATGATGTAGAGGTCTATGATAGTTTTGTCACTTCTTTTGAAAGTGTTTCAGAAATGCTTGGTGAGTCTAAGAATTTTAAATTAGAAAAAACTGAAGAAGACGTTGATAAATTAAAAGAAAATTTAGAAAACAAAGAGGATGAAATTCTTGTATATATTATGCCTGATGAAACAAATTATATGAAAGCTCAGATTATTTCTTATGAAGATGCTGGTACAGTTACTACTCAAATTATTTCATCCGCAATTAATAGTGTGAAATCTTCAATGGCTGCTAGCTTAAGTGGGTTAACAGAAGAACAAATTTTAGCCTTAACGTCTCCTGCTCAAATTGAAACAATACTCACTAATCCTGATTTGGAAAATCAAGAAGGAAAAGATTTGCTTTCTGCTGGGGTTATGTTGATATTCATTTTGCCTTGCTTTTTCTTAATCATTATGCTTGTTCAAATGATTGGAGCTGAGGTAAACGATGAAAAATCTACGAGAAGTATGGAAATTATTATTTCTAATGTCCCACCTAAAATTCATTTTTTATCTAAGATTTTTGCTTCAACAGCTTTTGTTGTTATTCAGGGGCTTTTACTTCTTTTATATGGAGGAATTGCTTTAATCATTCGAAATATGCTTGGTGGGACCGGACTTGCAGCGATAAGTGGTGAGGTTACAGGTCAATTAAATGAGCTTTTACAAATGGTTAAAGATACAGGTGTATTTAGTTTGCTTTTGCAAGGACTACCGATTATCATTGTTCTTTTTATTCTATCTTTTATTGCTTATGCAATTGTTGCTGGTGTGCTCGCATCTATGACGACAAGTATAGAAGATTTTCAACAACTTCAAACACCTATTATGCTTATTATATTAGTGGGATATTATTTAGCAATTATGGCTGTTCAATTTGATGGTTCACTATTTATTGAAATTGCTTCGTATATTCCGATGCTGTCTTTCTTAGTATCTCCAGTATTGTTTATGCTTGGGCAAATATCTATTTGGCAAATGCTTATAGCAACTTTACTTATGGCTTTGTTTACTTGGATTATTTTCCGTTATGGCCTTCGAATTTATAAAGTTGGAATACTAAATTATTCCTCATCAAAATTGTGGAAGAAAATGTTTAAATCTTTAAGACAAAAGTAAAAAGTTTTAAGAAGAGATAAAGTAAATTCTCTTCTTTTTTAATTCAATGATATACGTAATATTAATCCATACAAAATGAAAAAAAGTAATGAAATTCAAAAAAGGTTATGTTAAAATATATTATATAGAGTAAGAGTATAGTGAGGGTATTATGAAATTAGAAAATTTAAAAGAAAGAAAAAATGTGAAAGCTTTATTATTTGTTATGGCTGGGTTGTGTATAATGATATCGTGCTTTTTTTTCTTGAGAGAAACATATTCATTACCAGATGTAAATCAAGCTATACATATGGTAAGTAATGGATATTCTAATAAAGATGCAGGAAGTTATGAAGTCATAAAAAGTGCTGAGTGGTATGATTTAGGAAAAGCAAAAATCACTTTTGATGTTCATACGGTTTCTCAAGAAGTAAATGAAAAAGAAGTAATTGTATTAGTAGACACTTCGGTTTCTAATCAAGAGAATATTCCTTATATAAAAGAAATACTTAAACAATTATTAAATGAGGGAAAAACTCATATTGTAGCATTTAGTTCTGACGCAACTATTTTAACTAATGAAAATTCTACAAAAGAAGAAGTTTTAAAGAATTTAGATGAAATAAAAGGTGATGATGATACAAACTATTATGCGGCATTAAGTAAAGGGGAAGAAATATTAAAAAATTTATCTAATCCAAATGCTCTTCTTTTATTTTTTACAGGTAGTACATCTACTATAGCTACAGAAAATGAAGAAATTCTTTTTAAAACTCTTAAACAAAATTATCCTAAACTGTTAATAAAATCAATTCAAATAGGACTAGATTTTGAAAATCCTATTTTAAAAAATTATAGTGATAGTTTTTATCATGTAAAAAAAGAAGAAATGCAAAATCTTTCAAAAGAGTTATTTGTTTATTCAAATAAATATGAACAATTTTTAATAACAGATTATGTAAATCAGGAGATATTCGAAATAGAGAAAGTTGAGACATCTAAAGGAAATAGTGAAAGAATGGAAAATAAAATTCTTTGGGATTTGCAAGGATTAGTAAGTGGTTCAATAGAACAAATGAATATTTATATTAAAGTAAAAGAAAATAAAAATAATGAAGAAAAGTATATAACGAATACTATGGAAATGGTAGAAAGTACAATTGAGGGAAAAACAGAAAAAATAGAAAGTACGGAAAGTCCGATATTAACTAATAAGTATGAAGTTGTTTATGATGTAAATGCGCCAAATAATTGTGAAGTTGCAAATATTCCAGCTAATGAATTTTATAAAGTTGGAGAAACTGTGAAAATTAGTCAAATTAAACCTGAATGTGAAGGTTATATATTTAAGGGATGGAAAATAGTAACAGAAGAGATAGAAAAATACAACGATGATTATTTTAAAATGCCAGGGAAAACTGTTGTATTAAAAGCTTTGTGGTCAAATTTAAGTTTGACAAAAAATATGGATGGAACAATCAAAGAAACACCAAGTAATATGTTACAAGAAATAACAGAATCTGATATAGAGATCGGTGGTACTGCAACTATGTATTACCGTAACTCTGTATATGGTAGTTATTTGATTAGTAATCTTATATTTGAAAGTGAAATATCTCCTCATGAAGATGCAGTTAAGGTGGTTGACTTTAGTGCTATAAAAGATGGATCAGTTTTAGGTTATTATGTTTTAGACCCATCTACTTCAAACAGTTATAATTTGTATATTCAAGCAGATGGGAAAATTAAAGCAAACAAAAAAAGTGCGTATATGTTTTTTGTACACAGTTTCGATGAGAAATATAATGTTCAAGGAATAGAAAATATTGATTTTAGTCAAGTAGAAGATGCTAGTGATACTTTTTTTTACTATCCTGGTTCTACATTAGATTTAAGCAATTTTGATACCTCAAATGTCACAGATATGAGTCATATGTTTTCTAATGCTAGTAGTTTAACAAAACTGAATTTAAGTTCTTTTGATACTTCAAATGTTACAGATATGAGTTATATGTTTTCTGGTGCTAGTAGTTTAACAGAACTAGATCTAAGCAATTTTAATACTTCAAATGTCACAAATATGAGGGCTATGTTTTATGGCATGACCTCCTTAACAAGCTTAGATTTAAGTCATTTTGATACCTCGAATGTTACGAATTTGGATTCTATGTTTTCTGATGCTAGTAGTTTAACAGAACTAGATCTAAGTAATTTTAATACTTCAAATGTTACGAATATGAATAATATGTTTTCTGATGCTAGTAGTTTAACAGAACTAGATCTAAGCAATTTTAATACTTCAAATGTCACA
>CAMLWN010000010.1 GCA_946490195.1 uncultured Mycoplasmatota bacterium | reverse complement strand
TGGCATCATTTAACATATTAATTTCTTTACCTTTTGTATTCAATAAATTTCACCTTTCGTCCCATTTATATCAAAAGGAAAAAGGGAGGTCAAACTGCAGATTTCAGAGATTTCATCTAAAAAAAGAACCAATTTTCAAATTTGCTTCTTCAAATTTTTAAATTGGTTTTTTATATATTACAGATTTTTAAAATTGGTAGAAATTTTTACTTTTAAAGAAATTTTTTTGATAATTTAGACTTTGTTTGATGAACTTTTGATAAATTAGTATTATTTTTTTGCTATTATCAACGAATCGTTTGTTGTATTTTTGCTGCCTTTTTGTTTAAATGAAATTAGAAAAGAGGTAGTTTATGGATACAGAAAAAATTGGGGCTTTAATTGCTAAACTTCGTAAAGAAAAAGGTTTAACTCAGAAAGAATTAGCCAATCAATTACATATAACAGACCGAGCTGTTTCAAAATGGGAAAGAGGACTTGGATGCCCTGATATTTCCCTTTTAGATGATTTGGCTAAAATTTTAGGAGTTTCTATTTCTTCTTTGCTAAATGGAGAAGAGGAAGTGGAAAGCGCAATTAAAACAACGATTACTTATGCAACGGAGAGTCGAAAACAGAGAATAAAAGAAAGGGTGAATTTCCTTTTTATTATTGTTATTGTTTTTTTCTTATTACTAGCAATTTCTGATTTTGCTAAAGTAGAAATGCGTTTTTTAAAAAAATATCCTTCGCGTAGTATTTCTTCTTTTCAAATATTTGTTGGAAATGAAGAAACTTATACTAGGGATGTTTTTGAAGAACTAGAGATGAAAATAACTACGGTATTACAAAATCAAGGAATTTTTAAAGATAAGGATTATGAGATAATTCAAAATTATCTAAAAAAGATTCAACAAGAAATGATTGGAGCTAAGAAACTTTATTATCAGCAAGATTATTCTTATAAAGAACTCACTGAAATTCTTTATGATGAATTTGTTTATTTTTGCTCTGTAGAATATGAAAATCTGATTTCTAAAGTTGAAAAAATTTTAAAGCAATATGATTCAAATTTTGAAGCGTCTTATGATTTGAGTTTTACTTTTGTATATCGTAATGAAATTGAAGAGTATATTAACAGTATTTATCGTCTTGATATAAGTGATGAAAAAATTGGCGAAAAAGTTATTGGTTTATTACAGGATAAATACGGTTATTATGTACAGGTTGTAGATTCGATAATGAAAGTGGGTGAAATTAAGTGAAAAAAAATATCATTAAATTACTACTTATATCCCTTTGTCTTTTTCTTTCTTTTTATCTTTTTGTACGAAATTCAGATGGTTTTGTGACTGTGCTTATCTTTTTTTTGATTTGCTCGTTTGGTATTCCTTTGTTTTTCATTTATAAATATCCTAAAGTAAAAAAAGTAGTGGCGGGGTGTTTACTTGTTGAATGTTTAGCTCTAATTTTCCTTCTAAATGCATGTGTTCAAAATCAAGAAATTATGTTAAATACCACCTTTTTATATATTCAAAAAAATTTTTCTTTTGAAGCTTTTTCTTTATGTTTGTTTTTCTCTTTAGAATTTTTGCTTTGGTTAATTCATGGTGATGATTATATCCAAAATACAAGAAAAAGTGATTTTCTTTCTTTCCTTATTTTTGGCATTCTTTTGGCGATTCAATTTGCGATTTTGTTTCATCCTTATTTAACTTCTTATCAATCTATGGAATATTTTAGTCAGTTTGTCTTTTATTTTTCCGTTTCTTTTTTTGGATATTTTCTTTATAGATTAGTGAATAAGAATTCAGGTATATCTTGAATTCTTTTTTTCAACCACAGGTTTGTTGCCTTTTCTTTATCTTTTTGATTTAATAATTTTAGAAGAGAGGTAGTTTATGGATACTGAGAAGATGGGAGCTTTAATTGCTAAAATGCGCAAAGAAAAAGGTTTGACTCAAAAAGAATTAGCTGATCAATTGCATGTTACAGATCGAGCTGTTTCAAAGTGGGAAAGGGGAATATGTTGTCCAGATATTTCACTTTTAGAGGATTTGGCCAATATTTTAGGGGTTTCTATCTCTTCCTTGTTAAATGGAGAAGAGGAAGTAGAAAGTGCAATTAAAACCACGATTACTTATGCAACGGAGAGCAGGAAGCAAAAAGCAAAACAGATTGTAAATCAATTGCTTTTGACGGCGATGAGCTTTTTGCTTTTGTTTACTTTATTTATGTTTTTAAATGTAGAAAGGAGATTTTATCAGAAATATACTACGCGAGTATCTTCGGGTGGGATATTCATACAAGAAGCATCTCCAGGAAAAGCTTATGAATATGAAGATATATTTGATGAAGTAGAAAGCAAAGCGTTAAAAGTTTTACATAATCAGGGAAAGTATATAAATGAAGAGTATGAAGAAATAACTGAGTATGTGCGTCGTATTACAAAAGACGTTCAAAAAAATAAGGAATTATACTATAAAAAAGCTTTATCTTTTAAAGAAATTTATCATCTTGCTTGTCTAGAAGAGTTTGTCTCTATAAATTCATTTGATTATTATCCGATGATAAGCAAAACGTTACAAAAATATCAACCGGACGTTCAAATAGAAAATTTGGGCGAAGCAAGTATTCGTCGATCAAGTAATGTATTAAATTCTTATATAGATAATGTTTTTAGTCCAATTCTTTCCAATAAAGAAATTGGCGAGAATGCGATATATTTAATTAGCAGTAAATATCATTATTATGCAGATGTTTTGTCTTTAATAATAGAGGTAGGTGGGTTAGAATGAAAAAAACATTTTTAAAACTTTCTTTAGCAACAATTTGTCTTTTCTTTTCGTTTATAGGTATACTTCATAATTCTCCTTATGTTAGTACGATTTTTTCTCTTATTTTGTTAAGTGTGTTTGGAATTCTCATTTTCTTGATTTATAAATTTTCTAAAAAGAAATGGATAGTTTGTATTAGTACTTTTCTTCTTATTGTTCTTTTTAGTCTTCTTTTACAACAGAGTATTCGTGTTGGAGGATTCAAATATAATGAGAATCTCATTTATACCCAAACATTTGTCTCGTGGGGAATTCTTTTCCAAGGTATATTCTTTCCTTTACAATTTTCTTTTTGGCTTATTTTAGGAAATGATTTTGTTTTGAATTTAGAAAATAAAGAAAATATTTCTATAGGAATAACGTGTATTTTTGCTTTTATTGAAATTCTTCTTCTTTTAAATCCTTATGCTAACAATAGTGATAGTTTCTTAGAAATTCACTATCCATATTATCTTTTGTTTTCTATTTTATATATTCTTTATATTGTTTACCGTTTTATTAATAAGAAGAAAATTAAATGTATAAAGCAAATGTAAAATTTGAGGGAATTTTCCTGTTTAAAAGTGTCATAAATTGACATCTTTTTAATCTTTACGTATACTAATAATAACAAAAGGATTGATTAGGATGAGAAAAAAATATAAAGTGACATTACTAGGGATAGCCATATTGATTTTGCTTTTGTCTGGTGTAGAAGCTCATTATCAAATGTATAAAAGTGAAGAAAAAGATTTAAGCGCTTTTATAAAAGTAGCAGAGGGCTTGTCTATTAATTATTTAAATGGAACGGACATTCACGTTACCAAAAGAGAAAGTGAAGTAGCTTTTTCGGTTACAAATCAATTAAATGAAACTTTATATTATAATATTGATATTTTAAATATAAGTGGCTCTTTGGATGAAGTTACTTATCGTTTATCTTCAGATAATCCGAGTGTTAGTGAAGCTATTGGAAATTTAGAACAGAATGCAATTGCTTCGAGGGTTTCGATTGAGCCTGGAGTAACTCATCGATATACTTTAGAGATTTTAAATCCTAATTCTCATGATTTTTCTTTTCAATTAGAAATTGTTCCTGAAACTGTTGAGAATTCTTTTGCAAATACGATTTTAACAGATAATGATATTAAAGAAAGTACGATGACTGCTTTTAATGTCAGCGCGACAGAAACTGAAGGATTAATAAGACAGAGTACTGAGTTAGGAAATATGTATTATTTTAGAGGAAATGTCGCAAATAATTATGTTTCTTTTGCAAATAATCTATGGCGAATTGTTAAAATAAATGAAGATAATTCTGTAAAATTGATTTTAAATAATACTTTGGAAAGTTTAGCTCCAATGAATGTAACAGAACTGGCTGGAAATAATGATTTTTTAACTAGTACTGCTTATCAGAATTTAACGAGTTGGTATACTACTTATTTAACTGAATTTGATGAGTTGGTTGCAAGTACTTATTATTGTTTTGATAATAGTGTATCTACGAATACTGGAGAAATTTCTTATCTTTCTAATACTAGATTATTTACAGATTATCTACCAAGCAATGTGTGTGGAGGTTTAAATGTTTCTTCGAAAGTAGGTTTACTTACGGCTGATGAAGCGGTGATGGCTGGCGCTAGTGCGGGAGAAAATACTAGCTATTATTTATACATAGATGGCTTACAAGCTTCATGGTGGACGATGACTCCTAATAAACGAGAAAACAATGTTATGTCTTATATGGCTTTAAGTACAAATGGTTCTTTAATTCGTGATGTTGATGAAACTTCGTCTATTTTCTTAAGACCAGTTATAACTTTAAGTCGTAAGACGCAGGTTACTGGGTCAGGTACTTTAGATGATCCTTATCAAATTGTTTAAAAGGCACAGAAAAATGTGTCTTTTTTGTTAATTTGTGCCAAGTGTGTGTATATTTTTGTGTAAAAAATGATGTATACACTCGTGTAAACTGTTAGAAAAAAGTGACTATTTTTAATTTTTTTTGGTAAACTAATAACAGGTGAGCAAGATGATGAATATATTTCAAGACATAATCGATATTTTTACGAGTTTTGGTATAGTTGATTATATATTATATATTGCTGTAGTAACTCTCATTATTCTTATCGTTTCTTTGATTTATGTCATGAAAAATGAAAATGAGAGTAGTGAAGAAGTGGAGTTAAAGGATGTGAGTGATGAGATGCAAGAAAAAATGCCTTTAAATGAAGAGTTGGATTTACAGAATATTGTGAATACACTTGATGAAAGTCCTAAACCAATTATTGATATGACGGCTTATGAAGAAGAACAGGAAAGGAAAGCTATTATTAGTTATGATGAACTTTTGCAAAGTGCAAATTCTAAAACCATTTCCTACGATGAAGAAAAATTGATTGATGATGTTATTCCTGTAAAAAAAATTCAAACAGCTCCAATCGAACTTCCTAAAGTAAAAAGTGAGACAATTATTCAAAATTTGGATTTAAAACCTAAAGAACCTAAAATAGAAATAGATGAACTAAGAACTTCTTCAAAAATGTTTTCTTATGAGAAGGAAGAAGCTTTCTTAAAAGCTTTGAAAGAATTAAATGAATTGTTAAATTAAAAGTTACGTGTTAAAATATGGGTAACTTTTTTTGTGGGGTGAAAAAGATGAAGTTTCAAATATATACTTTGGGTTGTAAAGTAAATGCGTATGAATCTGAGATGATGAAAGAAAAACTATTAGCAAATGGTTATATTTATGATGAAGAGAATCCAGATATTGTTTTGATTAACACTTGTAGTGTGACAAATACTGCTGATCATAAATCTTTAAAAATGGTTAGACATTTTAAAAGAAAAAATCCTTTAAGTACGATTGTGGTATGTGGATGTTCTGTTCAAAATAATTCAGAAGCTTATGAAAAAGAAGGTGTCGACATTTTACTTGGAAATCAAAAGAAAAGTGAAATTGTAGATTTGCTTCAAAATTATTTTCGAACGAAAGAGAAGTTTCAGTATGTATCTAAAGAAAGAAAAATCCCTTTTGAAGATATGGCGATTACAAAATTTACAACTCACACTAGAGCTTTTGTAAAAATCGAAGATGGTTGTGATAATTTTTGCAGTTATTGCATTATTCCTTATGTAAGAGGAAGCATTCGTCATAAGGATTTTGATTTAGTTTTACAAGAGGTTGAAACCTTAGTAAATAATAGTCATCAAGAAATTGTTTTTACTGGAATTCATACAGGTTCTTATTTTAGCGATGGACATGATTTAACAGATTTGATTCATGAAGTTAGTAAATTGCCTCTTTTAAAAAGAATTCGTATTTCTTCCATTGAAGTAACGGAACTTCAAGATAAATTTTTGCGTGAGTTAGCAAATAATCCTAAAATTTGTAATCATTTGCATATTCCTTTACAAGCTGGTTCTAATGTTATTTTAGAAAAAATGAATCGGAAATATATGCTTGATGAGTATCAAGAAATTCTTAGAAAAATTCGTGAGGTTCGTCCAGATATTTCTATAAGTACCGATATCATTGTGGGATTTCCTGGAGAAACTGAAGCTCTTTTTAAAGAAACGTTAGAAACTGCTAAAAGGTTTCAATTTAGTAAAATTCATGTTTTTCCATATTCAGTAAGAGAAGGAACTGCAGCAAGTCGGATGCCTTTACAGATTGACGAATCAGTTAAACATGAACGAAGTAAAAAACTTATTGATTTATCTTCTCGTTTAGAAAAAGAATATGCTGAAAAGTTTTTGGGGCATACTTTAGAAGTTTTAGTTGAAAAAAGTGGAGATGAAAGTATTGGAACAACCTCGAATTATTTAAAGGTAAAAATACATGAAAATCTTCCAAATAACGCTTTAATATCTGTAAAAATTCTTTCTTATGACGGTTTTTGTTTACATGGTACAAGAGTTTTAAAATAAATTTAAAGAAATTATTATGAATTTTCATAGTAATTTTTTTTGTTTTAGGATATAATAGGAAAAGATAGGGTGAGCGTATGAAGGAAAAAATGCTTAGTTTAAAAGAAAATAAAAAAGCGATACTTATTTTAATTTTGTTATTGATGATGATCTGTGTGGGAATTAGTTATGCATATTGGAAACTTACTTTACAGCAAACGGAAACAAATTTGGTAAATACTGGTTGTTTTGAAATTGTTTTTACAGAAAAAGATGATATTCAATTAGATAAAGCTTATCCAATAAAAGATTATGAAGCATCTTCTTTAACTCCTTATACTTTTACAATTGAAAACACCTGTGATAGTCCGGTAAGCTACCAAATTAATTTGGAGACAATGAGTCAAGGTAGTGATGTAAAAGTATTACCAGATGAATACATTAAAGCAAACTTAATTGAGATAAATAGTACTAATACAAGTACTAATAATTTAACAAGTGAATATGAAGTAGAAAAAACTATAGAAAATGCCGTAAAAGCTTATAAGTTAGATACAGGAATCATTCAAGGGAAAGAGAAAAAAACATTTGAGTTAAGACTATGGTTAGATTATGATACGCCTGCTGTTGATGAAGTTATGAATGCTATATATAATGGAAAAATTTCAATTACAAGTTCTTATTTAGCTATTCCAAGTAATATGATAATGGCTAAAGATTTTACTATTGATCCTGAAACCGTAGAAGGTGATATAAATTGGGATACTGGTGCGATTATTAGCGATTCCTTTTGGCAACATAATGTGAATGTCAAAACTATCACTTTTGAAAGCACTTTAACTCCAAAAGATAGTGCAGCATACACTTATGATATCTCAGCCAATCAAGATGGTAGTGTCATGGCTTATTTAGTTGAAAATGGTACAATTCAAAATTCTGTAACCGAAGAATTTATTCCTGCCTATGATATGTATATTCAGTCTAATGGTAAAGTTTATGCCAATTATGATAGTTCATGGTTATTTGGACTGTTTATAAATTTAACAGAAATCAATAATCTCCAAAATCTAGACACAAGTTATGTAGTCAATATGAGTGATATGTTCTTTGATAATATGCAATTAGCAGAATTGGATATAAGTTCATTTGATACTTCAAATGTCACGGATATGAGTAGGATGTTTTACGAGGTATATTCTTTGACAAATCTAGATCTAAGTTCTTTTGATACTTCAAATGTCACGGATATGAGTTCTATGTTTGCTGATACAGCTTTAACTCAATTAGATTTAAGCAATTTTGATACTTCGAATGTTACGAATATGAGTGAAATGTTTAGAGGTGTGGGTTCCTTAACCAAATTAGATTTAAGCAATTTTGATACTTCGAATGTTACGAATATGAGTGATATGTTCTTTGATAATATGCAATTAGCAGAATTGGATATAAGTTCATTTGATACTTCAAATGTCACAGATATGAGTAAAATGTTTTATGCTATGACCTCCTTAACAAGCTTAGATTTAAGTCATTTTGATACTTCGAATGTCATGAATATGGTAGGAATGTTTGCTTACATGGATTCTTTAACTTCTCTAGATGTAAGTAATTTTAATACGTCAAATGTCACAGATATGAGTGGCATGTTTGCTGATACAGCTTTAACTCAATTAGATTTAAGCAATTTTGATACTTCAAATGTCACAGGTATGAGTGGCATGTTTAGAGGTACAGCTTTAACCAAATTAGACTTAAGCAATTTTGATACTTCGAATGTTACGAATATGAATCATATGTTTGCTAGTGCATTTAGATTAGATACTATCACTTACGGAAATGCTTTTGTTTATGCAAACGCCGCGAATGTTGATGACATGTTTTATGATTGTCCGGCTAACAGACCAACGGATCCTTCTTGGGAAGGTGTATTATAAATAGTAAAAGAGTGTAGAGATACACTTTTTTTAGACTAGATTTTCTTATTTAGATTTGATAAAATATTTGTAGAGAATAAAAGGTGATTAGAAATGTTTCAGTCTTCTGAACTAAAAGTATTGCAATTATTTGATAGTAATCGTTTTTGCGGGATGATCAGATATAATCCATTTATCCGTTATAAGACTGAGACAACAAGGCCGTTTATACGAAATGGAAAAAGAGAAATTTTGTCAATTGGACGCGTTAATTATGCTTATTTAGATAATTTTATCATGAAATCTTTAAATGATATTTATGCGCATTTAAATGAAGGAAAAGACCCAGAATTGAAACGTCAAAAGATTGTAGAGTATCAAGAACTTTATGCATTATGGCAGAAAATTACTGTGGCAAAACAAAATAATGATTTGAATATATCTAGTTATTATGATGATTTAGTTTATCGATTGTACTTGAAAGGCTATCAGAGTTAGATGGCTTTTTCTTTTCCATAAAAAATGTGATACAATGAAGAAGGTGATGGATAGTGCAACAGATTGTAGGAAAAATTAAATCAACGATATTTCAAAGTGACACCGGTTTTTTTGTAGGAACTTTTCGTGTTAAAGAAACTCAAAATGAAGAATTAAAGGATTTGGTTAATAAAACAATAACTATAACAGGATTGCTTTTGGAACCTAATGAAGAAGAAATTTTTGAACTATCAGGAACTTATCAAAAACACGACCGTTATGGTTATCAGTTTCAGTTTCAAAGTTATGATAAAAAAATTCCAGAAGGAAAAGATGCTTTAATTGATTTTTTAGCTAGTCCTTTAATTAAAGGATGCGGTAGTAAAACTGCTAAACAGATTGTGGAAACTTTAGGAGAAAATGCTTTGGAACTTATAAAGGAAAATCAAGCTAATCTTTTATTAGTTCCAGGAATGACTTCTAAAAAAGCTTCAAATATTTATTTAAGTGTGTTGGCTCATTCACGTATAGACGATATGTTGGTTACTTTGCGAGCTAAAGGATTTACGATGCAAGAAGCTACTAAACTTGTAAAAGTTTATCAAGATAAAACTTTAGTTTTTTTAGAAGAAAATATTTATTTTTTTAAAGAATTTATTTCTTTTGATAAATTAGATCGAATATTTTTAGAAACGCATGATGAGATGGATGAGGTAAGACTTTTAGAATGTACTATTGAAGCTATGGAAAGAAGAAGTAATAGTAGTGGGGATACATATTATTTTTTTGATGAAATTAAAGATGCTTTAACGTCTTATTTTAAAATTCTTCTTTTGGATGAAGATTTAAAACAAGTTCTTGAACTTTTGTTGCAAAAAGAACGTATTTTTTTAGAAGATGATAAAATATTTTTAATGAGTTATTATCAGATGGAAGTGGATATCGCCCATATTTTGGGAAGAAAACTTACTTATCCTAAGAAGGAGTTGCAAAAGTTTTCTTCAAAATTACAAGAACTTGAAAATTTATTAGGAGTCAAATATAACAAAGAACAAAAAGAAGCGATTAAAGCTGCTTTAGAAAATCCTGTTTCTATTATTTCTGGTGGACCTGGAACAGGAAAAACAACTATTGTTCATGCCATTACGAAAATGTTTATTGAACTTTATCATTTGAGTCCGATTGATATTACAACAAGCATTGCTTTAATAGCTCCTACAGGAAGAGCTGCAAAAAAGTTGTCAATGAGTACACATCTTCCAGCTATGACTATTCATCGTTATTTAAAATGGAATAAAGATACAAATGATTTTGGAGTGAATGAAGAAAATAAAAATCATCATAAGCTTATTATTGTTGATGAAACGAGTATGATTGATACTTATTTGTTTTCATCACTTTTAAAAGGAACTTTAGAAAGTGCTCAAATTATTTTAGTAGGGGATACTTTTCAACTTCCAAGTGTTGGAGCAGGATTAATTTTGAACGATTTAGTTTTATCTAATCTTTTTTCTTATACTTCTTTACAAACTATTTATCGTCAAAGTGAAAATTCATATATTCCATTTTTAGCTAAGGAAATTAAAGAGCATCAGCTGGATACTTCTTTTAAAGAAAAGAAAGATGATTATAATTTTATACCTTGTGAGAGTAAACAAATTAAAGAACTTTTGAAACAAATTATTGAGAAGAGTATAAGTAAGGGATTAAAGGTTGATGATATTCAAGTTTTAGCTCCTATGTATAAAGGCGAAAATGGAATTGATAATTTGAATTTTCTATTGCAAGAACTTTTTAATCCGGCAGGGGAAAATAAAAAGGAAACCACGTATTTTGATGTTGTTTATCGCGAACAAGACAAAGTTTTACAATTAGTAAATAATCCAGATTGTAATGTTTATAATGGAGATATCGGTTATATTACGGCAATTAAAGAAAAAGTTGATAAAAAGGGAATAGAAATTTTTATTGATTTTGATGGAAATCAGGTTGTTTATTCTAAAGAAGATTTAAATAATATTAAACATGCTTATGCTATTACTATTCATAAAAGTCAGGGAAGTGAGTTTCCTCATGTGATTTTGCCTATAAGTAAAAATTATTATAAAATGCTTTATAATAAGCTTATTTATACTGGAGTTTCTAGGGCTAAAAAAAGTTTGGTAATTATTGGTGAAGAAAATTCTTTTTTGATGGCTGTATCTAATGATTATTCAACGAATCGTAAGACAAATCTTTTACATAAACTTTTAAGTTATGTGAAAAATTAAGTATATTTTATCTTTTTTTGGGCAACCTATAAATGAGGTGAAATAGTATGAAAAATATGATTATTGGTATGGGAATAGGTATGGCCGGTGGAATGGCTGTAGCATCCTATATGTTAACAAATCCAAAAACAAAACATGAAGCAAATAAAATGATAGATGACGCGGTTACTTCTGCTAGTGAAGCGATGAGTGATTTAAAGAAAACTATGCGTCGTAAATAGAAAGAACAGGAATTTTCCTGTTTTTTCTTGCATATATTTTGGTATGAAATTTTTTGGGATTTTGTTTTTTCTAATTTTATTTTTAGATTTTTGTTGTTGTATTGTTTCTAAAGAAAAATAAAATGTGTCTAAAAGAGCCAGGAGCGGTTCTTTTTTTCTTTTTGGTCATTGACAACCATAATCTTTCTGCATATAATGTATATTGCAAGGCGCCATACAAAATGGAGGAAATATGAAAGAGGAGAAAATATTGTTTCAAATAAAATCTTTAGAACAAAAGATTTATCAGTATTTTTTGCAAAATCATTCCCTTACTTGTACCTATCAAAAAATTTCTAAACCTACGCCGACACAGATTCAAATCATTGAGTATTTAGTTCGTCATATGAACGATGAAGTATATCAAAGAGATTTAGAAAATGTTTTTTCTTTAAAACGCGCTACAATCTCAGGAGTCTTGCAAACAATGGAAAAAAATGGCTTAATTTCTCGGGTAGTGGATGAAACAGATACAAGAAAGAAAAAGATTTTGTTACAAGAAAAAACGAAAGAAATTTTTTTGCAAGGGAAAGCAAAGATTGAAGAGATTGAACAAATTTTGTTGCAAAATATTTCTGAAGAGGAATTAGAAAACTTTTGGAAAACACTAAATCAAATGAAAAAAAATATGGAAAGTGTTTTGAAAAAGTAAGTATGGTGACTTATTAGATGAAAGGATGGATGGTATGTTTAAATTACTTAAGCAAATGAGAAAAAAAGATTGGCTACTTGTGTTAGTCTGTATTGCATTTATTGTATTCCAAGTTTGGCTTGATTTGAAATTGCCTGATTATATGTCAGAAATTACCACTTTGGTTCAAACTGAAGGCAGTGAAATGGCTGATATTTTACTAAATGGTGGCTATATGCTTTTATGTGCTTTTGGCTCATTACTTGCAGCGATTGTGACTGGATATTTTGTAGCTAAAATTGCAGCAAATTTTTCTCACGATTTACGTAAAAGAATTTTTGATAAAGTTGAAGATTTTTCTTTACAAGAAGTTAAGAAATTTTCAACAAGTAGTTTAATTACAAGAACTACGAATGATGTTACGCAGATTGAAATGCTCATTGCAATGGGGTTGCAAATGCTTATTAAAGCTCCAATAACTGCTGTTTGGGCTATTACAAAAATTTTAAATAAAAGTTGGCAGTGGAGTGCTTTAACTGGAGTCGCTGTTGTGATTTTGTTAAGTGTTATTGGTTTTTTAATTGCTATTATTTTACCAAAATTTAAAATCGTTCAAAAACTTATTGATAAAATTAATGGAATCACAAGAGAGAATTTGACTGGTATTCGTGTTGTTCGTGCGTTTAACGCTGAAGAATTTCAAGAAGCTAAATTTAGTAAAGTGAATAATGATTTGACAAATTTACAATTGTTTAATCAAAAGAAATTAGCAATTATGCAACCTATTATGTATTTAGTCATGTATGGACTTACTTTAGGAATTTATTTTATTGGAGCTTATTTAATTCAAGATGCAGGACTTTCTATTAAATTAAGCTTATTTAGTGATATGGTTGTCTTTAGTTCTTATGCAATGCAAGTAATTATGTCTTTCTTAATGCTTGCTGTAATATTCATGATTGTTCCAAGAGCTTCTGTTTCTGCGAAAAGAATTAATGAAGTTTTAGACGAAAATATTGAAATTCAAGATTTAGTAAGTGTTAGTGCGAAACCTAAGGAAAAGGGTACAGTAGCTTTCAAAAATGTTTCTTTCAAATATGCTGATGCAGATGAATATATTTTAAAAAATATTTCTTTTGAAGCTAAAAAAGGAGAGACGGTTGCCTTTTTAGGTTCAACTGGTTCAGGAAAGAGTACATTACTTAATTTAATTCCACGGTTTTATGATGCTACCGAAGGAGAAGTTTTGGTAGATGGAGTAAACGTTAAAGACTATAAACAACAAGATTTACATGATCTTTTAGGATATGTTCCTCAAAAAGCTGTTTTATTTAAAGGAACGATTAAATCTAATGTTGCTTATGGGGAAAATGGAAAAAATATTACAGACACTGAAGTGAAAGAAGCTATACATGTTGCTCAAGCAGACGATTTTGTCTTAAAATTAGATGATACTTATGATCATGCAATTGCTCAAGGTGGTACCAATGTGTCAGGTGGACAAAAACAACGTTTGTCTATTGCTCGCGCTATTGCTAGAGATCCAGAAATCTATTTGTTTGATGACTCTTTTTCAGCATTAGATTATAAAACAGATGCAACATTGCGAAAAGAGTTGAAAAAATATACGAAAGATGCAACTACATTAATCGTTGCTCAACGTATTGGTACGGTTATGAATGCAGATAAGATACTGGTTTTAGAAAATGGGGAATGTGTAGGTATTGGTACACATAAAGAGTTATTAAAAAATTGTGAGGTTTATAAGCAAATTGCTTTATCTCAATTGTCAAAGGAGGAGTTAGAGAATGCATAATAAAGGAAATGTAGGCGCTCCTGCCAAATCTTTTAAAGATGCCATTAAAAGATTGTTTAGTGAATTAAAAGGATATCGTAAATTAGTTGTTATTGCTTTAACATTAGCTGTGTTAGGTTCTATCTTATCTATTTTAGCTCCAGATCAATTGTCAAATTTGACTGACGAGATTTCTGAAGGTTTAGTGATAAATACAGATAACTTGCAGATGATAAGTGAAAAAATAACTGAGAACTTGAATGAAGAAAGAATTGGAGCAATTTTACGTCCAAATTTAACTGAGGAGAATATTCAAAGTATTTTGATAGATCCAGCTATTTCTTCGGAAGACAAGGAAGCTTTACAAAATCTCTTAACGAGTGAAAATGTTTCTGCTTCGTCTTTTGCTGCTCTTTCTCCTGATATTTTGAATAAGATTTTTACAACTACAACTTATGAGGGTGTTGAAATTTTAAAAGAAGATAAGATATCTTTTTTAGGTCTTGTCCATGGAGAAAAGCCAAATGTTAGTGATGAATTTATTCGAGTAGTTTTTCCAAGTATCGAAGTGTTAGGAACGACAATTTCTAGTGAAGAGCAGTATTCTTTTTTAGTCACTTTGGGTACTTTAGATGAGAATATTGATACGGTTAGTCTTTATCAAAAAATGGATGAATTACCTACATCTATTGAAAACTTAATTGCGCCAACTATGGATATGGATGCGATTTTAAAAACTGTGTATCTATTAATTGGAATGTATGTTTGTAGTGCTTTATTTACGTATATTCAAGCTGTTTGTATGACGAATGTATCCAATAAATTTGCTAGAGATTTGAGAGAGAGAATATCTAAAAAAATCAACTCATTACCTCTTAAATATTTTGATAAACATTATACAGGAGATACTTTATCTAGGGTAACGAACGATGTAGATACAATCCATCAATCTATGAACCAATCTTTAGGTTCTCTTGCTAGTAGTATTACGCTTTTTTTAGGAACTATTTTCATGATGTTTATTACGAACTGGATTTTGGCTCTTACGGCTATAGTTTCTAGTTTGATTGGTTTTGTTGGAATGTTGTTTATTTTGAGAAACAGTCAGAAATACTTTGTTAAAAGACAAGAAGAATTAGGAAATTTAAATGGTCATATTGAAGAAATTTACTCTGGTTTAAATGTTGTAAAAGTTTATAATGGTAAGAAAGCTTCTGATGAAAAATTTGATGTCTTTAATCAAAAAGTTTGCGAGAGTAGTTATAAAAGTCAATTTCTTTCAGGATTAATGATGCCAATCATGAATTTTATCGGAAATTTTGGCTATGTAATGGTTTGTATTGTTGGTGCTCTTTTAACTGTGAATGATGTGATTTCTTTTGGTGTTATTATCGCGTTTATTAGTTATGTAAGATTATTTACTTCACCATTATCTCAAATTGCTCAAAGTTTAACTTCACTTCAATCAACTGCTGCAGCAAGTGAAAGAGTATTTGAATTTTTAGATGAAGAAGAAATGAGTAGTGAAAAAGACTTTACTTCAAATTTAGATGAAAAGAAAGTAAAAGGAAATATTGAATTTTCACATGTTGTATTTAAATATGATGATGCATTAGAACCAACGATTAAAGATTTCACTGCTAAAGCAAAAGCAGGAGAAAAAGTCGCGATTGTTGGACCTACGGGTGCTGGAAAAACAACTATGGTGAATTTGTTAATGAAGTTCTATGATATTAACGGTGGAGATATTCTTATTGATAATGTTTCCACAAAGAAAATTACGAGAGAAAACGTTCATGATTTGTTCACGATGGTTTTACAAGATACATGGTTATTTGAAGGAACTATTAGAGAAAACATTGTGTATAACAGAGAAAATGTTACAGATAAGCAAATATATGAAGTATTAAAAAAGGTTGGATTAGATCATTATGTTAAAACTTTGCCAAATGGATTAGATACTATGATTGGTGAGAATGATGATTTATCTGCTGGCGAAAAACAACTTCTTACTATTGCAAGAGGGATGATTAATGAGTCTCCATTCTTAATTTTGGATGAGGCAACAAGTAATGTTGATACGAGAACTGAAGAACTTGTAAGTAAGGCTATGGACGAACTTATGAAGGGAAAAACTTCTTTTATCATCGCGCATCGATTATCAACGATTAAAAATGCTGACTTAATATTAGTTATGAAAGATGGAAATATTATCGAACAAGGTAATCATGAAGAATTGTTAAAGAAAAATGGCTTCTATGCAGAACTTTATAATAGTCAATTTGAATTATAGAAAGAAGGGGACACATGAAAAATATTGTAATTACGATTGAAAGAGAATACGGTTCTGGAGGTAAATATATTGGAGAAGAAGTTGCAAAGAGACTAGACTATAAATTTTATGATAAGGAACTTCTTAATGAAATTTATGAAAACAATGATTGTAACTATGCTTTGCTAGAGGAATTCGACGAGAAAACAAAGTCTTCCTTATTAAAGTCTTTAGGATTAGTTAGCATTGAAAATGATAGTATGTTTACAGAAGAAAAATATCATGGTTTAGTAAAAGAAACTATTAAAAAACTTGCTGAGTCTTCTTCTTGTGTATTTATTGGAAGAGATACGAATCAAATTTTAAAGAGTGAAAAAAATGCAATTCATTTCTTTATCTATGCAAAAGATGAAGAATTTAAAATTAGAAGAAAAATGGAACGTGAGAATTTAAGCTATGAACAAGTTAAAGAAAAAATGCATGAAGTAGACAGGATGCGTAAGAAATTTTATGAATCTTTAAATAAAGGACATACTTGGGGAATTAAAGAAGATTATGATTTCTGTATTGATTCTTCCGTTTTGGGTGTTGAAGAAACCATAAATTTGATTGTTGAAATTGTAAAAAAATTTCAAGAAAAAGAATAAAAATATTTGATGTGAATCTCGTTTCTTGGGCAAAGGAAACGAGGCTTTTCTATGAGTAGAAAATATCTTATGACGGAATAAAAATAAGCATAGAAGTGGTTTAAAAAACATAGAATTTATTAGGTGATTCTATGTTTTTTTCTGACATCCATACTAGAATTCGATTTTTCTTTTTGCTTATTTTATGTATTTCTATTATTATTGTTATTCGAGTTTTTTATATTCAAGTTATTGAGTATGATAAACTTAGTGTTTTAGCTGAATCTTTGTGGAGTAGAAAATTGCCTATTGGAGCAGACCGCGGAGAAATTTATGACCGAAATGGAAAAGTTTTGGCAACAAATTTAACAACGACTTCATTGGTAGTTATTCCAAATCAAATTGAAAACAAGGAAGAAGTGGCTAAAGCTTTGAGTGAAATTTTACATTCAGATTATGAAGATATGCTTGCTCATGTTAGCAAAAAAACAAGTATTGAACGAATACATCCGGAGGGGAGACAACTTTCTTATGACATTGCGAGTCAAATTGATGAACTAGGATTTGATGGGGTTTATTTAGTCAAAGAAAGTAAAAGATATTATCCGTATGGGAATGTTTTGTCTCATGTTTTGGGGTATGTTGGAATTGATAATCAAGGGCTTTCTGGACTAGAACTTACTTATGATGAATATTTGACTGGTAAAGATGGTGCAATTAATTATTTTTCTGATGGTAAAGGAAATCGTTTGGAAATCTCTGAAGTCTATGAAGAACCACAAGATGGGATGAATTTGCAACTTACTATTGATTTAGATATTCAACTTGCTGCGGAAAGAGAACTTGATAATGTAATGAGTAAATATACACCAGAACATGCTCTTATTATGGCGATGGATCCAGATACTGGAGAGATTTTAGCTATGGCAAGTCGTCCAAATTTTGATCCGAATAATTATCAGGATTATGATACGGAAACGATAAATCGAAATTTACCAATATGGATGACTTATGAGCCTGGGTCGACTTTTAAAATTATGACTCTTACAAGTAGTATTGAAGAAAAAACTGTGAATTTGTTTGAAGATACTTATTATGATTCAGGAAGTATTCATGTGGAGGGGGCTACCATTCATTGTTGGAAAAGTGGGGGACATGGAGCACAAACTTATTTAAATGTGGTTGAGAATAGTTGCAACCCTGGTTTTGTTACTCTAGGGCAAAAATTAGGAACACAAACGCTTATGAGCTATATTACAAAATTTGGATTTGGAGAGAAGACAGGGATTGATTTGAATGGCGAATCTAATGGAATCTTATTTTCGATAGATAAAATGGGGCCTGTAGAACTCGCAACAACTAGTTTTGGTCAAGGTATAAGTGTAACACCTATTCAACAAGTTACTGCTGTGTCCGCCGCTATTAATGGAGGCAATCTTTATCAACCGTTTTTAGTAAAAGAAATGCTTGAACCAGAGACAAATACAGTGGTTTATTCTAAGGAACCTAATTTGCGAGCTAATGTCATTAGTGAAGAAACTTCTTCATTAGTACGATTTGCTTTAGAAAGTGTTGTAGCAAACGGTTCTGGAAGAAATGCTTATATTGAAAATTACCGAGTTGGAGGAAAGACAGGAACCGCTCAAAAAGTTCAAGATGGCCATTATATGGATGGGAATTACATTTTATCCTTTATTGGCTTTATGCCTGCTGATGACCCAGAAATCGTTGTTTATGTGGCAGTTGACCATCCTGTAGGTGTTGTCCAATATGGTGGTACGGTAGCTGCACCTATTGCTAAATCTATTTTAGAAGCGGCTATTCCTGCTTTAGATATAAAAAGTAGTACTGAAGGTATGGCTAAAGAATATAATTGGATGGATGTGAAATATCATCAAATACCAGATGTAACTGGTAAATCTTTAGATGAAGCTAAAGAAATCTTGAGAGGATATTCTTTAGAATATTCTGGGACAGGGGAAACGGTCTTGTATCAAACTCCTGAAGCAAATAGTTATGTTAAAGAAGATGGGACAATTAAGCTTCTTTTAGGGTAAATGTCTAAATATTGTCAAAAATAAGAAAAAAGAGAGGTTTTTTTCAAAAATATTGTATAATAAGATTAGGTAGGTGGGATTTATGTTAATTTTAGCAAAAACGGCACTAGCGATGATGCTTGGGTTTATTTTTGCCATCATTTGTGGACTCATATTTATCCCTTTTTTAAAAAAAATTAATTTTCGACAACACGTAAGTGAAACGATTGGAGAACGACATCAGAAAAAAGAGGGAACGCCAACTATGGGAGGAATCATTTTTATCTTTCCTGTTCTCATTGCGTTGTTTTTATTGTATTTAAGAGGAAGTATAGAAATTAATCATAATTTGATTATTGTTCTCTTGGTTTTCTTATCTTATGCAGCCTTAGGATTTGTTGATGATTGGTTAAAGGTAAGATATCATAATAACCAAGGACTCAGAATATCCACAAAATTTTTATTACAAATGTTGATTGCTTTGATTTTCTTTTATATTTTTATGAAAAATGGTGGAGAACCTGTTATTGATATTACTTCTTTGAATATTGCTATTCCAATGGGATGGACTTTTGGTTTATTTATCTTATTTTTACTTGTTGGAAGTAGTAATGCAGTAAATATTACAGATGGGCTCGATGGTTTGTGTGGCGGCCTTAGTATGATTGCTTTTGTTGCTTTAGGTATTATCACGTGGAATACTACTTGGATGGAAGGGTATCAAGAAGTTGCTATATTCTGTTTTGTTTTAGTAGGAGCTTTGCTTGGCTTTTTACTTTTTAATACACATCCAGCACGTGTTTTTATGGGAGATTTAGGAAGTCTTTCTTTAGGGGCTACGATGGCAGCAATTTGTATTGTTACTCGTCATGAACTATCTTTAGCAGTTATTGGAGGAGTATTTGTCATTGAAACTTTATCAAGTATGATTCAAATTATTGCGATTCGAAAATTTCATCGAAAAATCTTTAAAATGGCTCCGTTACACCACCATTTTGAACAGTTAGGATGGCAAGAAACAGATATTGTTAAAATGTTTTATGTTGTAGGGTTATTACTCGCTATGGCAGCAATTACTTATGGTGTATGGATATAAATATTTATAAATTAAAAAAATTGCGATTATGCAATTTTTTTTGTTCTTTTTAGTACATTTTCATGGGCATCTTTAATTTCTTTTCTTTTCCATGTATCGTCAAATGGTCGAACATAAAATAATGTGTTTAGGTGATGCCATACCATTGCACAATATTCATTTAAGATTTCTTCACTTGTTTTATATTTTGTATATCCTAAATTGGTGTCACTGAGATAAGAATCGTGACTTTCTGCATATAAAACACTACGATTTGGATTATTTGCTACATAACTACCTAAAACATTGATATATTTGGCATATTCTTCTAAAACTTGTTGATTATTTTCGCATATTATTTCACCGTAGAGGAATAGGCCCCATTTTTTTAAACAATAAATGATATTTGGCCAAAAGTCATATCCTTCGCTAGGAAGTCCTATAGATTTTGCTGCATCAAAGCGAAAACCCATTACTCCTGTATCAATTAATTCGTTTAAAAATTTGCTAATTATTTTTTGAATGTCTGGATGATATACATTTAATCCAGGAAGACCCATGCAATGGGATGTCACATCTTTTCTGTCATCCCAATTTGAGACATTTATTTTTTCTTTCCAATATTCAGGATTAGAAAGTAGTATTGGATTTACATTTGGATGTGGTTTTAATGGGTCTTCTAAGGAAGCTCCGGTATGGTTTAAAACCGTATCCACATGAATATCTAATTGATATTGACGAGCTAACTCACAAATTGAAATTAAATCTTCTTTGGAAATATAAATATTTCCAATTTTAAAATCAGTGATTTGATAGGACATCCACCATTCTTTATAGCCATCTTCCTTTAATGGCTGAACTGGTCCGATTAAACATGCATCAAATCCTTGTTCTTTTACTACTGGAATATTTTCTTTAATCGCATCTGCATTCCAGTTTTGTAAATGTAAAACTTTCACTTCTATCACTCCTAATCTAAATGTAGCAAAAAATGGAGAAAATCACAAGAAATTTTACACCACATTATAAATTTAAACTATTTTTATCTAATAAAAATTATTGCAAGCTGATAACTAAAACATCTCTTTCACAATAATCTTCGTTGAAGATTTTTGACGTTCACGGCATTTTTTTTCAATGGCAACTTCTTGAAATCCCTAAAATCATGCCAATTCTAATCATATTTGTAAGTAAACTTGAACCACCATAACTAAAGAAGGAAAGAATGAGATCTTAAGTTTTACAAGTGAAAATCTTATTGTCTATGTCTTTTGCATTACAAGGAACGCTTTTATCAGAGAAGTTTATAAAAGAAATAAAAAATAGTAACAAAATTAAAAGGGATACAGTTATTATTATCCCTTATTAATCTATTACTACAACTCATAATTCTACTTATGTTTTTTATTTGAATTACAAATCTATATGAATATTTATTATAAATTATTGCATTATCTTCTTAATGATTTAATGTGTCTCTCTATACTTTTTTTATCTTCATTATCTAATAAAGATGTTTGATATATTTGTGGATAATATTCAGTATCATTTGGAGTAAAATTTACTTTATCAAACAACTTATATTGAGTAGTACAGCAATAATAAAGTCTATTATTAATAACTGTGCCTAACCAACAGTGAGGACCCATAGGAGACATACCATTTAAAGTGATTGCATCTACTTGCATATCCCAATTGTTTAATAAAACTCTAAATAATCTTGCTTGTCCTTCGCAAACTCCTTTTCTTCTTATATATGTTCCATATGGTTTAGACTCCCAATTTTCTTCAGAACGTCTCAAATGTTGTAAACCATCTGCTCCATAAAGCGTTTGTTCATATGCAAATTCTATATTTAATTTATCTCTATCTTTAATAAAATGATATGTTAACCATACTTTGTCAAAATCAGTTAGTTTATCAAAGTTATAGTGTCTTTCTAAACCATCAACATAATGTCTGATTACATATTTTAATTTATCTGTGTCTTCCAAAATTTTTGGCTCTATTCTATCTCCTAGTTTATTTAAAACATAATCACTTTGCCATAGAAGTTTTTCTTCTGGTAATAATATTTTTCCTTTTGCTTTTTCAAGTCTCAAATCTTTAATTTCAGTAGGGTTTCTATCTACAGTCATTTCTAAAAATGATACATTACCGTGTTTCCAATTTATTCTATCCATTATAGTGTTATACAACGGAAAAGTAGAATCGGATAATTTAAAATCAATCTCCCTAAAATTTAAATCTTTGATACTTTTTAAAAAAGCTACTCTTAATAATACGTCATCATCACAAGATATTAAATCCTCATCGTAAATAATGCATTCCACTGGCATAGAAGTATTAATGCTACTTCTTATTTCACTTATATATTTTGCAAAATTATCAAAGGATATATTAAACCGCAAACGCTTTCTTCCAGAAAGAGGTGGAATAGAATTTTGTGCTTTATTACGTCTTGGTGGAAAAGGTTTAATAACTTGTATATTTAAAATACCTTTTTTTATTACACTATCATATCTATCCATATTAATTTTCCCTCTTTGTGAATATTACTGTAGCATATTTAGCAAAAAATGTCAAAATTGTGTCAATTCTTATCGACAGTAAAGACTTTATTTAATAAAAATATGTTACAAAATAGGTAATTTTCAAATTAAGTTGGACATTTTGCTCTCGTTAGCGATATCTAGAAATATTTAAAATCATGCCAATACTAATCATACTTGTAAGTAAACTAGAACCACCGTAACTGAAGAATGGAAGAGTAACACCGGTTACTGGGATTAATCCGATAACGACCGCTAGATTTAGGGTGGCTTGAATGAGTATTCCAATAGCTAAGCCAAAACTTAAGAATTTTGCAAATAGGTCGTTGGAATTTAAAGAGATTTTGATTGAACGATAGAAGATAAAGAAAAAGAAAGAAACAACAATTAAAACTCCTAGAAAACCAAATTCTTCACTGATAATGGAAAAGATAAAATCGGTTTGAGGTTCTGGTAAGTAAAAGTGTTTTTGATGAGAATTTAAAAATCCTTGACCTAATAATCCTCCTGGACCAATGGCATACAAACTTTGAATGATTTGAAATCCACTTCCTAATGGATCGCTCCAAGGATTTAGAAATGAAACGATTCTCGCCATTCTGTATGGAGCAACAATGATTAGTCCAACAATTCCTAAAAGGCCTAAAAGACCAATTTTGACAAAAAAGGAAATTTTAACTCCACTAATAAAAATCAAACTAAGTAAAGTTAGAACAATAACCATTGCGGTACCAAAGTCTGGCTCTAGCATAATTAATCCAAAAAAGAGAAAAATGATTCCTAAAATAGGCAATACACCTTTTTTGATACTTTTTAAATCTTTTTGATTGTTGCTTAAATATTTTGAAACAAAAATAATTAATCCGATTTTCGCGAATTCTGAAGGCTGAATACCTAAACCACCGATACCAAACCAACTTCTAGAACCGTTACGGACTGTTCCTATTCCTGGTATTAGAACTAGAACAAGAAGAATAAAACAAATTCCTAAGATTTTATTCGCGTTTTTTTTCCAAAATGAACAAGGAATTTTGCTGATAAAAAGACAAAGGAAAACACTAATGAAAAAAAAGAGAGATTGGCTTTTTACAAATTTTACAGGGTCTTGAAATTTATATTCTGCCCAGATTGAACTTGCTGAATAAATCATAATGATTCCGAATATACTGATGATTATTACCGTGACAAAAAGAAGATAATCTATTTTTCCTTTTTTCATTTTGTTTCACCAATAAAGTATATGAATTTGAGTAAAAAATTAGGCCTCTTTACACTTCTTTTATTTGTTCTATAAATTTTGTTTAAAAATATAGTATAATAGAAGAACAGATGGAGTGATGGGATGAGAATAGTTGTAACTGCTGGTGGAACAATGGGTCATATTAATCCAGCTTTAGCCATTATTGAAGAATTTAAGAAAAAAGAAAAAGATTTAGAGGTTTTATATATCGGAACACATAATCGAATGGAAAAGGATGTGATTCCAAAGAAGAATATTCGTTATGAAAGTATAGAAATTTATGGCTTTACAAAAAATATTCTTAATGATTTTAAAGATCTTGTATTAATTTCTAAAGCTATAAAAAAATGTAAAGAAATTTTTAAGGAATTTCGTCCAGATGTTGTCATTGGGGTAGGTGGGTATGTTACTTATCCTGTTATCAAAGCAGCGCATCAAATGCATATTAAAACATTTATTCATGAACAAAATAGTATTCCTGGAAAGGCAAATAAAATGATTGCTAAATATGCGGATGTTATTGGACTTACTTTTTTAGAAAGTAAAAAACATTTAAAGACCAAAGGAAAAATTGTTTATACAGGACATCCTTGTGGAGCATGGGCATTAAATATTCCTAAAAAAGATAAAGAGAGTTTAGGATTTACTAAAGGAAAAAAATTAGTTACGATTGTTGCTGGGTCCTTAGGTAGCGGTTCACTAAATCAAAAAATGAAAGAATATTTGCAAAGTATTGGTAAGAAAAATTATGAGATTTGTTATATTACCGGGAAAGCGCATTATGAGGATTTTACTAAAGAAAGCTATGCTCCTAATGTTAAGGTGTTTCCATATATGGAAGATTTACCTGGCTTACTTAAAACAAGTGATTTGGTTATTTCTCGAGCAGGTGCAGGAAGTTTAAGTGAAATCTTAGCTTTAGAAATTCCTTCTATTATTATTCCTAGTCCTAATGTAGCCAATAATCATCAGTATTTTAACGCTAAAGAGTTAGCAGACAAAAATTGTATTTGTTTGCTTGAAGAAAAAGAAATTACTACTGAAAAAATCCTTACACTTGTTGATCAGATGCTTAGTGATACAGCTAAAAGACTTCGAATGATTCATGCAATGCATAGTCTAGATACTAAAAATAGTGCAGAAGTTATTTATAATGAGATAAAGGAGCTTGTATCATGAAAGAAGAATTAATGGAGTTTGGTATTTTAGAAGAGAATGTATCTTTAGAAACATTAAATACTTACCGCATTAAAACTCATACAAAATATTTACTTCATCCACGAAATGAACAAGATGTTCTTCATTTTTTTAAATACGCTAAAGAAAAAGAACTTGATTTTTTTATTTTAGGAAATGGGTCTAATGTAATCTTATCAGACACGATGTATGATGGAGTTATTTTAAAGCTTGATCAATTAAAAAAAATTGAATATAAAGAACATGAAGTAACTGTTGGTGCGGGAGTTATGATTAACTTTTTGGCTCGTGATATTCTTGAACATGGATTAAGCGGTTTAGAATGGGCAAGCGGTATTCCTGGAACGGTTGGAGGCTCTATATATGGTAATGCTGAAGCGTATAAAGTATCTACTTTTGAATATTTAAAAAGTGTACGTTATATAACTCCAGATGGTAATATAAAAACTTCTTTCAAAGAAGAAATTTCTCATGCTTATCGAACGAGTTTTTTTAAAGAAAATCCAGGGTATATCATTTTAGAAGCTACCTTTGTTTTTCCAGAAGGCGAGAAAGAAAAGTCTTTGACTATTATAAAAGATCGACTTCAAAGACGGTTAGCCTCACAACCTTTAGAATATCCAAGTGCTGGTAGTGTATTTAGAAATCCGGCTCCAGATATGCCTAGTGGAAAACTTATTGATGATTTAGGATTAAAAGGAAAAAGAATAGGAGATGCGATGATAAGTGTCAAACATGCGAATTTTATTATCAATTTAGGAAATGCAACTGGAAAAGATATTCGAAGTTTGATACAATTAATACATGATGAGGTAGAAAGGGTATATCATATTGACCTTATCTTAGAACAAGAAATAAAGAAATGGTGAGGCATATGAAGAAGAAAGTAATAAAAAGACGAATTAAGTGGAAAGCAGTACTTAAAATATTCTTTCTTCTTTTTTGTGTGGCTCTTATCTTTCTTTATCTTTTTTTTGTTAAAACAAGAAGAATTGTAATTACTGGAAATAGTAGAGTTAGTGACCATGAAATTATTACAACATCTGGCTTTAAAAATTATCCTTATTTATTTCGTATTAGTACAAAAGAAATTACATCTCGAATTTTAACGATTGAAGAGATTCATGAAGTAAAAATTCATAAAAGTTTGTTTGGAACATTAACTATTGAAGTAGAAGAAGCAAAACCTTTATTTTTTAATCGAAATACAAATAAGCTTGTTTTAAGTAATCAAAAAGAAATCTCTTCAACAGATTTAGATGGTGTACCAACGCTTATTAACTATGTTCCGGATACCCTTTATAAAAGACTTATAGAAACTTTAGCGACAATTGATTCGAATGTTATTTCTTTGATTAGTGAAATTGAATATCAACCATGGCAGAGTAATGATGTAATGATAGATGAGACAAGATTTTTTCTTCGAATGACAGATGGAAATAGTGTGTATGTAAATCTAATTAATATGTCAAAGTTAAATACGTATATTGAAATTTATGCTTCACTGGAGGGAAAACAAGGAATTTTGTATTTAGATTCTTCAAGTGATAAAATTTCTTTCAGTTTGTATTCCTAATTTAAAAATTGGTTAGGATGTTGACTTATATTTAAAAAGTAAGAAAGATGAAATTGTTAAATATATTTGGATTGGAAATTTGCAATAAAATTTTTAGAAAACTTATAATGTTTATGGAGGATAAAACTAGTTATGGAAACTGTTGAAGTTGGTATAAAATTAAAAAAAAGTTTTAAGTATTATGATACTCTTTTGAAGAATAATGGATTTGATAATGATTTAAATGTTAAAACACATGATATTTATTATACTAATAAAAATTTAGATGGTTTAAGTGAACATGCAATGAAAGCTGCTTGTATTAGATTAAGAAGTTGTAATGATGGTTTATTTGAAGTTCAAAATAATTTGTTAAAAGAATTAGATATAAATTTCGTTTCATTTGAAAACTTAACAGAATTTGAAAAAAAATTATTAGAATTTGGATATAAAAAAATATTTGATACTCTTAAATATGATCATCATTACTATAAAGAAGGTATGACTAATAAAATTCAATTACAAGAAATTGAAAATATAGGATTATTAGTTTATTATGATAATTTGCTTTATTGTAATATGACATTAGATAAGCAAAGAAAAGAAATAATTGATGAGTTAGTTTCATATGGTTTTGATGAAATTAATTATAATACATTAGGATTAGATAAATTAAGAACATTATATTATAAAAAAGAATGTTTTAGTAAAAATCAGAATTTATAAATTTAAAATTTGCTGAACATTTTTTAGGGCATTATTGGAAAATTTCTTTGACTATTTGAACTTTACTATTATGGTTCAGTCTAAAATGATTGGTTTTAAAAAAATTGTAGATAATTTTTGCTACAGTACTAAAATAATGGGTATTTGTTTAGTCGAATTATAATTTGCTTTGCTAAATTACTAAAAAAACATGATTTTAAAATATCATGTTTTAGTTTGTTAGTGTTTTTTACTATATTATTCAACATCGCAACAAGCCATTGCCTCATCAGAAGTTGACATGCGAATTTCTCCGTTTTCATTTACTAATATTACTAATGGTAATCCTACAAAGGAAACTTCATTACTCATCATATATGGTTCATAAACTCTGTATTCTTTCCAATTTCCAATATATTTTGCGCCTTTATAACCCTGTTTAATAGCAAATTCGTTTACATCCTTTTTATAAACATCCTTTAAATTTTTTTCTTCGTTCATGCTTTCTCCTTCTTTATATATATATCTATAAATTTTTTTCTAAAAATATCTTATCATAAATTTAAAAAAATAGTTAAAAAATTTTTTTAATTAACATAAGACTTTGTCTATTTATATAGAAGACTAAATATATTTTTTTATGATATCATGTATTTGGTAAGAAAACTGGCATATAAAAAGAAAAAATTGTTATTAAAGTTGGATTTAAAATTTTTCTTGTTCTTGTTTGCTTTACAAAATTGTGATTTTTGAAAGAACTTTCATTTAGGACTAGATGTGTGTGGTGCTTTTTGATATAATCTTTTTAGAATAAAGTTTGAGAAAAGTATTGGAGCAAAGGTAGTATGAGTAAAAGTATAGAAAAAGAAAAAAGAATAGAAAAAGTGGAAGAAAAAAAAGAAGATAGTCCTAAAAAAATAGATAAAAGATACTTTAAACTTTGGATTGGTATGCTTAGTATAAGTGTGATTTTAATTTTGCTTATTTTTATAGCTCTTTTTTGCTTGCGAAGCAGAAAAGATGTTTATATTGAACTTGGAACAGAAGAAATTTTCCTAAGCGATTTTTTTTATAATGGAAAAACAAATCAATTTGATGGATTTGTGACGGATATAAAGACTATTGATTTATCTAAGGTTGGCGATTATGTTGTTGAAATTAAAGATTTAGGAATTACCAAGAAAGTAAATGTTCATATTGTAGATACTACAGCTCCTGAAGTTGTTTTTAAAGATGTTTATGCATATACAAATTATACTTTTTCTGTAGATGATTTTATTGAATCGAAGAGTGATTTGTCTGAAATTACAGTGAATGCTTTAAACATACCAGAAATTACTGGTTTTGGAGATTATCCTGTTCAGATTGAAGTAAAAGATGCCTATGGAAATGTAACTACTGAAGAAAGAACTCTTCATATAGGTGTAATCAAAACTTCTTTTACTTTAGAATTAGGTAATAAGCTTTCTAAGGAAGATTTGGTTTATGATATTAAAGATATCGATTCAATTAAAGATGAAGATATTGCTAGAATTAATTCAGGTGGGATTGGAGAGTATGAAATTGAAGCTGTAGTGAATGGTCAAACTTTTGTTTCCAAAATTCTTGTTCGAGATAGTTTACCTCCTAATTTAGTTTTAAAAGAAGTGACGATTTTTGATGATGTCGAGGGTGTTGCTAAGGAGGATTTTATTGCTTCTGTTTCTGATGCTTCGGAGTTTACAACAACGCTTAAAACTGAGATTACTTATAAAACTGTTGGAGAACAAGAAATTGTACTTGAAGCAAGTGATGTTCATGGAAATAAAATCGAACAAAAAACTCTTTTAAAAATTGTTCATGATACAGAAGCTCCATTATTTTATGGATTATCTGATGTGACAGTTGCGAAATATTCTTCTTTTGATTTTAAACGTGGAGTAACTGCCAAAGACAATAAAGATGGGGTAGTTTCTTTTACGGTCGACTCAAGTAGAGTTTCTTTAAATCAAGCGGGTACTTACTATGCAACATATATTGCAACGGATAAAGCTGGAAATCAAAAGAAAGCTTCAAGAAAAATTACGGTTAAACATGATGCAACAGATACTGCCAATAAAGTGAAACAATTTGCTAGTAAAGCTGGAAATAGTGTTCCTGAAATTAATAATTATGTGAAAACAAGTATTTATTATTCTGATAGTTGGGGAGATGATGATCCCGTTTGGTATGGGCTAACCAATTACCGTGGCAATTGCTATGTACACGCTATAGTTATGGAAGCTGTATTGAAAGAAAAGGGTTATGAAACACTTCTTATTTGGACAACAGATAAAACACACTATTGGAATATGGTTAAAGTAGATGGTAAATGGTATCACACGGACGCTACTCCAGGTTCGAAGCAAGAAGGAATCATTTTAGCTAATGATGAGAAAAGATATGAAATGCTTCAGTATCAATCGCATCCACGAGATTGGGATAGGTCTTTATGGCCGGAGGCAAACTCATGATAAATATTTTTCTTTTTCTTGGTAGTGTACTTGCTATTTTTCTAACAGATATCCCAAGCTTTCTTTACTTACTTTTTTCTTTTTTCTATTCTTATTTTCTTGGAAATATTTTAAAGAAAAAAAAGAAAAAAAGTCTTTTGTTTTTAGGAATAAGTATTCCTTTACTTGTTCTCGTTCTCGTGAAAATTTCTTTGAGTTATCCTGATTTCTTCTCTTTCATTTCTTTCTTTGGTATTTCTTATTTTACTTTAGAAATTCTTTCTTATTTGATTGATATATATCGTGGAAAAATCAAAGAAAGTGATTTATGGACTTATGCTTTATATCTTTTTTACTATCCATGTTTAATTCTAGGACCGATTAATCGATATGGCGATTTTAAAAAAGAAATTTTAAAAAAGAAACGAATAAAGGCTAATAATGTTTTTCAAGGTTTGTTTAGAATTTTGATTGGTGCATGTAAAAAACTTATCCTTGCTGGTCGTGTTTCTATTTTGATTTCTTCAATTACTACCAATGACTTACACGGATTATATGTATTATTTGCATGTTTTCTATATTCTATTTTGCTTTATGCCGATTTTAGTGGCGGGATTGATATGGTTTTGGGATTTTCTAAAATTTTTGATTTAGATTTGCCAGAAAATTTTGATACTCCATATTTTTCTAAGAGCGTTAAAGAATTTTGGCGTCGTTGGCATATGACTTTAAGTAATTGGCTAAAAGATTATGTATATATTCCTTTAGGTGGAAATCGTGTTTCTAGATGGCGTGTAAAAATGAATATTTTGTTTACTTTTTTGGTTTCAGGATTTTGGCATGGAGCGCATTATTTGGTTTGGGGACTTGTACATGGCCTTTTGGTTATTTTTTCAAAGCCTTTAAAACATAAATGGTTAAGTACTGTGGTTACTTTTTGTCTTGTTTCTTTGACTTGGGTTTTCTATGTTTATCCAGATACATTGATGGCGTTATCTAAATTTGGAAGTATTTTTACGAATGGATTTACCATTGACTTTTTAAGCTTAGGTTTAGATATGTGTAATTATGTTGTGTTACTTTTAAGTGTTCTTCTTTTATGGGTTTACGATTTAAAAAAAGAGAATGTTCATACTTTTTTTGAAAAATGTTCTTTAGAAAGTAAAATTTTGATTTTAGGAACTTTATGTATTTTGGTTCTTTTGTTAGGTATTTATGGAATTGGTTTTGAAGTCAATGATTTTATTTATAGTAAGTTTTGAGGTGAAAAATGAAAGCTGTTCGAGTTAGTCTTATCGTTCTTTTACTTTTAGGTGTTTTTTGGTTTTTGAATATCTTGGTTAGTCCTAAATATATGGAGAGCTTAGTTGAAGGAAGTATGATTAGTGAATATTATGATACGCCTAAAAATCATGAAGTTCTTTTTATAGGAGATTGTGAGGTGTATGCAAATTTTTCGCCGATGGTACTTTATGAAGAGGAAGGAATTTCTTCTTATATAAGAGGTAGTAGTCAGCAATTGATTTGGCAGTCTTACAGTATTTTAAAGGAAACTTTAAAGTATGAAAAACCTAAAGTCGTCATTTTCAATGTCAATGCTATGCGCTATAGCACACCGGTTTCTGAAGCGTATAATCGGTTAACCATTGATAAAATGAAATGGAGCAAAGAAAAAATTGAAATGATTTTTTCGTCAATGACGGAAGAAGAAAATTTTTGGTCTTATGTATTTCCGATTTTACGTTATCATTCAAGAATATTTGAACTCACTAAAGAAGATTTTACCTACTTGTTTCAAAGAAGACAAAATACATTTAATGGATTTTTAATTAATCAAAATGTAAAAGGTGTGGAGAGTTTGCCTACAAAAAGACCTTTAACAGAAACAAAATTTGCAGATATTACTTATGAATATTTAGATAAAATTCGCAAACTTTGTGAAGAAAATAATATTGAACTTGTTTTAATTAAAGCACCAAGCTTATATCCATATTGGTATACGGAATATGATGAGCAAATAGAAGAATATGCTTCGAAATATGGTTTGGATTATTATAATTTTTTGGAAAATATTTTAGAAATTGGCTTAGATTATAGTGTAGATACATATGATGGTGGGTTGCACTTGAATTTGAGTGGCGCAACAAAACTTTCTAAATATTTCGCACCTATTTTAAAAGAGAAATATTCTTTGACTGATTACCGTGATAATGAAGAGGTGAATGCGTATTATCAAAAAGAATTAGAAAAATATTATGAAGAGATTGGAAGTGGAATGTAATATGAAAAAAGTTTTTATTTTAGGAATGATTTGTTTATTGTTTTTAGTTGGATGTGGACAAGAATCTGCAAAAACAGAAGAAAAATATTCATTTTCTTATAATAATATGGATTTTGTTTTAGGTGAGATTTTTACACGAGAAAAGTTTGGAACAGAAGTAGAGTATTCAGAAGTAGCTAGTTGTGCATTTGAAGGTTTAGATAAGACTTTTAAATATGAGCATTACGAAATCACAACTTATCCAGATGGAGAAGATGATCGCATCTATTCCATTTATTTACTAGATGATACAGTTTCTACTAAAGAAGGTGTAAAAATTACAGATGATGTGTCTAAAATGAAAGAAGTATATGGAAGTGAGTACACTGAACAAGGAGAAAGCTATCTTTATTCAAAAAATGGTACGACTCTTCAGTTTTATACTTCAAATGATGTTATTATCGGAATTGAATATAGTATTGTAATAGATAACTAGGAATAAAAGTTATTTAGATTTGTTAAAAAGATTTAGATGAGTAAAAATTAGAGTAGGGCAAAACCTACTTTTTTATTTATCTAAGCTTTTCATGAATTTTAAAATATTTTTTAAAACTTTGATTTTTTTTAATTGTTTTTTTATTTAAAAAGTTGTGTTAAACTTTATGACTGATTGATATATTCAGCATAAGCAATGTTTA
>CAMLWN010000009.1 GCA_946490195.1 uncultured Mycoplasmatota bacterium | reverse complement strand
ATTTATGCCTTATAGGCTAAGTGAAAACCACGTCTTTTAGACGTGGTTATTTATTGGAGAATAATAAGAATAAACGGTGATGGTACGATTAGAATAATTTATGATGGAACGAGTACTCATGATAATGGTGAAGTAAGTGAAGATAGATATGTAGGAATCAGTCCATATAACGATGCATATGACGATAATATGTATTTAGGATATATGTATACAGATGGCGAAGCACATGGAACCAATACATCATCATCTATTAAAATAGCTAATGATAATTTTTATACAAGTTATTATCAAGTTATGCTTCATATATAGATATGAATGCTGGATTTTGTGGAGATAGGAGTTCATTAAATTCACAAAGCGGAGCAGGAACAGGGATTGTTACGACATATAATAAAGGTTACTTACGAGTAGTGGAAAGTAGTCCTAGTTTGATATGTGAAAATGAAAGTGATTTATATACGGTGTCTTCATCTAGTCAAGGAAATAAAGCATTAATGTATCCAATAGGACTTATTACAGCAGATGAAGTAATTCTTTCTGGAACAGGTGGAGGAGTATTTGATGGAAATCATAGTTATCAGAAAACAAATCCAAATGGTTATTTGACAATGGGAAGTTCATTTTGGACAATGACACCTGTAGGTGGATATAATCCGTTTGTTCTTACTGGTTGGGGTTCAAGTGTCTTTGGTGTAGGAACTTCTGGTTATTTAGATGATTTTGGTTCAACTTCTTCTCTTAGTCTGCGTTCAGTTATCAATCTTAGATCTGATGTGACAATTACAGGTGAAGGAACTAAAGATAATCCATATCAATTAGTATAATTTTTTCAAGGAGTAAGTGATTTTTTAGAATGAAGGTGAATTATGGAATTAGAAAAATTCAAACAAAAAGATTCTAATAAAATGGGAATAATAATATTTACAGTAGCTTGTATACTGTTAGTATCTGGAGTGTTTTTTTATACATCATTTGCTTCTTTTCAAACACAAGATGAATTTAATATTATTAATGGAACAGTACAAGATCCAGGAGATATTTTTTTGTTTAATTACGTGGATAATGAAATAACTTTTGATTTGCCTGAACAGAATAGTGGGTATATTTTAGATACAGAAAATTCTAATTGTACTAATGGAGTAATACCAAATTGGAATCATAGTACATGGGAATTTGAAGGAGATTATACGAATTATGATTCAAGTACCAATAAGCAAACAAAATGTAGTTTATATTTTGTAAAAACTAAGACAGTAGAAACTGTATTAGGAGAATTAGAAGTATATGAATATACACCTGATTTTACGAAGTCAGCATGTGATGATGAAGTGTGTGAGTCTCATGAAAAGGGAATATTTGAAACAACTGATGCAGATGGAACGAGTTATTATTACCGAGGAAGTGTTGAGAATAATTATGTATACTTTGCCAATCATTATTGGAGAATAATAAGAATAAATGGTGATGGTACAATAAGAATAATTTATGATGGAACAAGTATTCATGATAATGGTGAATCTAGTGTAGATAGACAAGTAGGAAACTTCCAATTTAATCCAGCAAGTAATGATAATATGTATTTAGGGTATATGTATACGAGTGGAGAAGCATATGGAACAAGTACATCATCAACTATAAAACAAGCTAATGATAATTTTTATACAAATGTATTATCAAGTTATGCTTCATATATAGATATGAATGCTGGGTTTTGTGGAGATAGGAGTACATTAAATTCACAAAGCGGAGTAGAAACAGGAAGTGTTACGACATATAATAAAGGTTACTTACGAATGCTAGAAAGCATACCAAGTTTGATTTGCGAAAATGAAAGTAATTTATATACGATATCTTCTTCTAGTCAAGGGAATAAAGCATTAAGTTATCCAATAGGACTTATTACAGTAGATGAGGTAATTCTTTCAAACAGGTGGAGGAATATTTGATGGAAGTTATAATCATCAATTATCAAATCTAAATAGTTATATAACAGTGGGAAATCATTTCTGGACTATGTGACAATTACAGGTGAAGGAACTAAGGAAAATCCTTATCAAGTTTCTTGAGTTAATATTCTTTGTTAGAAAGAAACATAAAGGTTTATTATTTTGGGTTTATGGGATATACTATTCTTAAGATTGGATAGTGATATTATGATTGCCTTAATTACAGGTGCGAGTAGTGGAATAGGAAGAGATATGGCCCGCTATTTAGCAAGTAAAGATATTGATTTAATTTTAGTTGCTAGAAGAAAGGAAAGATTAGAGGAATTAAAAAAAGAACTTGATGTACATGTTGAAATAGTTGTTTTAGATTTGTTGGAAGAAAAAAATTTATATAAACTATATGAAAAATTTGAAAATAGAAAAATTGATATTTTTATCAATAATGCGGGTTTTGGTTTATTTGGGAATTTTGATAAAACTGATTTAACCAGAGAACTTGAAATGATTCAATTAAACGTAGTTGCTTACCATGTTTTAACAAAACTTTTTTTACAAAAATTTGAACAATATGGTGGAGGATATATTTTAAACGTTTGTAGTAGTGCGGGTTTCTTAGCAGGTCCAAGGCTTGCTACTTATTATGCAACTAAAAATTATGTTTTGAAATTAACCATGGCAATATATGAAGAATTACGACATGAAAAAAGTCCAGTTGTTATCAGTGCTTTATGTCCTGGACCTGTGAATACTGAATTTAATAAAGTTGCTCATGGAAAATTTAAAGTAGATGGGGCAAGTAGTCGTTATGTTGCAAAATATGCAATTGATAAAATGTTTCAAAAAAAATTGATCATCGTACCTACATTTACGATGAAACTTGGTTTGTTTTTTTCTAGATTTCTTCCTTGGAAACTTTTACTTCGAATTACTTATCAAATACAATATCGTAAAAACAAGTAGAAATAAAGCTGTCTTTTTTTTTCATAAATGATATAATATTTATATGTTAAGGGTTGGTGTTTATGATGAAGATTTTAAAAAGAGTTTTATTTCTTTTTCTTTTGTTAATTCCGGTTTGTGTTCAAGCAGAGTCTGGTATAGAAAATTTTTATGTTAATGCTGTTATAAAAGAAAATGGCGACATTACTGTTGAAGAATATTTTTATTTAAATGGTGAATTTAATGGAATGGATAGGGATATTTTATTTCAAAATCCAGATGCTTATGAATTTCGACCTGAGATGGAATACTATGGAGGAAGTAAAATTCATAACGGTTCAGGTATTACATTAGAAGAAATTAGAGCTTTACCTATTGATGAAAATTTTGATTTTCAAAATGTTTCAGGAACTCTTTTTAAGGAAACTTCAAATGCCGATGCTGGAGACTATGGCGTTTATACAACCACAAGTTCTTCGGATGGTGAATCTTATCGGATTTTTTTGCCAGATAGTAAAAATGAAGCTTTTTATTTAAAATATACTTTAAAAAATATGGCCGTAGTTCATGATGACGTTGCTGAAATTTATTGGAATGTGATTGGAGATAGTTTGCGTGAATCGATTGGAACTTTAAAAATTCGAATTACTTTTCCTAATAACCAAACTGAATTTCGTATCTGGGCTCATGGTCCTTTACAAGGAGAAATAAATAAAGTATCCAATCAAGTTTTAGAAGCTGAAGTCCACAATGTATTTAGTTATGAAGCAGTAGATATTCGAGCTGTTTTTGATAAGGGCGTAGTACCTTCTTCAACAAAATTTACTCATGTGACAGCATTAGATAAGATTTTAAATTATGAAGAGGATATGGCAAATCAAGCTAATTATGAACGTGAGCAAAGAGAATATCAATATCAAGAAAAAGCTTATGAAGAAATTTTGTACTGTGAAAAACATCCAAATCGTTCTTGTTATAATTTAGCTCAAGATTATACTGATTGGGTAATGGATGAAAAAGTAAAAGCAGATTTACGAAGTAAACTTGCTGATTTACTTGTTTTAGTTGTTGCCAAAGAAGAAGAGGATGCCAAAGAATACACTAATAACGCTCTTGAATATGTAGATTACTATTGGTATGAAAGAGCTATGAATGCTGTAATGATTTTACAAAATGAAACTTTAAAAAATACATTGCTTGATCAATTAGATACTGTGCGTTTAGGAATTATCCAAAATGAAGAAAAATATAATCAAAATGCGATTACGATTATTATCGTTTTAATTACTGGAGTTGTTGGAGTAGGTATCCTTTTATATATTAAATGTGATAAAGAAATTAAAGTCGATTTTTTTCATAAATATATGCGTGATTTTCCGGATGATTTTTCCCCTTCAACTGTTGAATATTTATTAAAAAAAGAATTAACAGATCAGTCGATTACTGCAGAAATTTTATATATGGTTTGTCAAAAAAAGATTTTTTTAAAGCAAATGGAAAATAAAAAAGATTTTCTTTTAGAAAGAAATCCTAAATATACAGATCAGTTAAATCAAAAGGAAAAAGCTATGATAGACTTTTTATTTAATTCTTCAAATTCCGTTACTTTGAAAAGTTTGAAGAATCGAAATTCTATGTCTTCAGTAAAAAAATGGAAAACTGTACAAGAAAAAATGTTAAGTGAAGCTTTAGACGAAGAGTTGTATGTTAATGATGAGAAAACGGTAAAGGTGAAAGCTAAAAAATATAATCCTTATTCAGCTGTTATTATGGTCTTTTTGTTTATTTTCTTTATTGCTATGAATCTTCCTTTTCTTTCAATTTTGCTTATCATTATTTTTAGTTTATGTGGAAGAAAAAATTCTATAAAGAATTCTATTCAGAAAAAAAATACTTTTGATTTTTATTTAAAATTAGGTAGTCGAATTTTTTCTGTGTTTGTTCTAGTGTTTTCCTTTTTTGGAATTATTCATCTCTATGCTATAAATCACTTTGTTTTTATAAGTTTATACTTTTATGTGGCTTTAATTCTAAGTGCGATTTTCTTGTTAATTTATACGAGTAAAGTAAAAAAGAGAACAAAAAAAGGAGCTTTGGAATTTGCTAAATGGTCTGCTTTTAAAAGATTTTTAAAAGATTTTGGAAGAATGGATGAAAAAGAATTACCTGAAGTTGTTTTATGGGAAAAATATTTAGTTTATGCTGTTGTTTTGGGATGTGCAGATAAACTTTCTAAAACAATGCAAATGAAGATGGAAGAAATGAATATTCCAGAGACTAATTTAATAGACCCATTTGTCTTTACTCATTTCCATATGATTTCTTCATCTGTTTCTTCATCTGTAAGAAGTGCACGTAGTTATTCTTCTCCATCTTCATCTGGAGGAAGTTGGTCTAGTGGTTCTGGTGGAGGAGGAGGCTTTTCCTCTGGCGGTGGCTTCGGCGGCGGAGGCGGCGGAGGCGGTCGTTTCTAAAAAATAAAAAAAGGCATCTGAAACAACTTGGTTGCATTCAGGTGCCTATCACCAAACAAAGGGATAGCATCCGATTGTTCCTTCGGATGTATCCAATAAAAATTATAATCAAATTTCTTTGATATATACATTATATAATAATTCTTTGTTTTATCAATAACCAAATTTAAGCTATTTGCAAAGCAAATGCATGTTTGCTATAATGATATCGGATACATTTGAATTCAGATGCTTTCCCTTTCTAAAAAGAATAGAAAGGGCGTGATACTATGAATAAAAGAGAAAAATCCTTTTATTTCATAATAATCCTGTTATTATTTATAATAATCTTATTATTAATAAAATAAATAAATGCATCTGAAACAACTTGGTTGTATTCAGGTGCCTATCAACAAACAAAGGGATAGCATCTGATTCTCCTTCAGATGTATCCAATAAAAATTATAATCAAATTTCTTTGATATATACATTATATAATAATTCTTTGTTTTATCAATAACCAAATTTAAGCTATTTGCAAAGCAAATGCATGTTTGCTATAATGATATCGGATACATTTGAATTCAGATGCTTTCCCTTTCTAAAAAGAATAGAAAGGGCGTGATACTATGAATAAAAGAGAAAAATCCTTTTATTTCATAATAATCTTATTATTAATAAAATAAATAAAGGCATCTGAAACAACTTGGTTGTATTCAGGTGCCTATCAACAATCAAAAGGGTAGCATCTGATTCGCACTTCAGATGTATCCATTAAAAATTATAATCAAATTTCTTTGATATATACATTATATATGTTTTTTTTCATTTTTTCAATCAAAATTTCCATTGAATAACGAACAAATATATGCTATAGTATTTTTGCATATATTTGCTTTTTATGTGGTAGAATATTAATGCTTTTAAATGAGGTGTTGTAATGGATAAAATTATTGTTAAAGGAGCTCGTGAAAATAATTTAAAGAATGTAGATATTGAGCTTCCAAAAAATAAATTAATTGTTATGACTGGAGTTTCTGGAAGTGGGAAAAGTAGTTTAGCTTTTGATACAATTTTTGCTGAAGGACAAAGGAGATACGTAGAAAGTTTATCTGCTTATGCTCGTCAATTTATTGGAAATGTGGAAAAACCTGATGTAGATAGTATTGAAGGATTAAGTCCAAGTATATCTATTGATCAAAAAACGACTAATAAAAATCCTCGAAGTACTGTTGGAACAATTACAGAAATTTATGATTTTTTGCGTCTTTTATTTGCGCGTATTGGAGTGCCATATTGTCCAAATCATCATATTCCAATTAAAAGTCAAAGTATTGAAGAAATGACAAATAAAATTATGGAATTTGAGGAAGGAACTAAGTTAGAGATTTTAGCGCCTATCGTTCATGGCGAAAAAGGAACTCAAAAAGATTTGTTTGAAGATTTACGAAAAGAAGGATATTCACGGGTAAGAGTCGATGGAGATAACTTTAGTTTAGATGAAGAAATAAAACTAGAAAAAAATAAAAAACATAATATTGAAGTTGTTGTTGACCGTGTAGTAGTTAAGGAAAGTGAACGAAGTCGTGTTTTTGAATCTATTGAAACGAGTACAAAACTTGCTAGTGGAAAAGTTTTATTTCATGTGATTGGTGGAGAAGAAATTTTAATGAGTGAAAATTATGCTTGTGTGAAGTGTAATTTTTCCATTCCTGAACTTGAGCCTAGACTTTTTTCTTTTAATAGTCCTTATGGGGCATGTCCTGAATGTAAGGGCTTAGGAACAAAGCTTAAAATTAGTGAAGATTTAATTATTCCTAATAAGGAAAAAAGTTTAAATGAAGGAGCGATTGTTGCCTATAACTTGGACAATAATATTTATAATCAAACAGTTCAAGCTGTCTGTGAGTATTATGATATAGATATGAATATGCCTGTTAAAGATATTCCACGAGAAAAGTTTGAAAATATTTTGTTTGGTTCAAAGGATCCAGTAGAGATTAAGTATGTTTCTAAAACGGGAAATGTTCGTTATTCTAATGATTATTATGAGGGAGTAATTCCTAATTTAGAACGTCGTTATATGGAAACAACTAGTTCTTGGGTTCGTGAATGGCTTGAAGGATTTATGGTTGAAATGGATTGTCCAGTGTGTCATGGAACAAGACTTCAAGATAGTGTATTATCTATTTATATTCAAGGAAAAAATATCTATGATATGACGATGATGAGTATTAAAGAATTGAGAGACTTTTTACGAAATTTGAAACTTACTAATGAACAAGAAAATATCAGTCGTCTTTTGTTGACGGAAATAGATAATCGTTTGTCTTTCTTAGTTAATGTAGGACTTGAATATTTGACTTTGCATCGTAAAGCCGGAACTTTATCCGGTGGTGAATCACAACGAATTAGGCTTGCAACTCAAATCGGTAGTAAATTATCAGGAGTTTTGTATGTTTTAGATGAACCAAGTATTGGACTTCATCAGAAGGATAATGAAAAATTGATTAAATCCTTAGAAGAAATGCGAGATTTAGGAAATACTTTAATTGTTGTTGAACACGACGAGGATACTATGCGAGCTGCAGATTATTTAGTTGAAATTGGTCCAGGTGCTGGAACTGAAGGTGGTACGGTTGTTGCAACAGGTACACCTGAAGAAGTTATGCAAAATGAACATAGTTTAACAGGTCGTTATTTAAGTGGTAAAGAAAAAATTGAAGTTCCTAAAAAACGTCGTAAGGGAAATGGTAAATACTTGGAAGTTGTTAAAGCTGAAGAGAACAATTTGAAAAAAATTAATGTAAAATTTCCTTTAGGAAAATTTATATGTGTTACAGGTGTTTCTGGAAGTGGCAAGAGTACATTAGTTAATGAAATTTTGTATAAAACGGTTGCTAATCAACTTTTTCGTTCAAAAGAAGTTCCTGGTAAATGTAAAGAAGTTAAAGGTTTAGAAAATATTGATAAAGTAGTTATGATTAGTCAAGATGCGATTGGACGTACTCCTCGTAGTAATCCAGCAACTTATATTGGTCTATTTGATGATATTCGTGATTTATTTGCGAATACTAAAGAAGCGAAGATGCATGGCTATGATAAAGGAAGATTTTCTTTTAATGTTAAAGGTGGAAGATGTGAAGCTTGTTGGGGAGACGGGGTTAAAAAAATTGAAATGCATTTTTTACCAGATGTATATGTTCCTTGTGATGTTTGTCATGGTAAACGTTATAATAAAGAAACTCTTTCTATTACTTTTAAAGGTAAGAACATTAGCGATGTTCTTCATATGCGGGTAAATGAGGCTGCTGAGTTTTTTGAAAATGTTCCAAAAATTAAGCGAAAAGTGGATATTTTGATGGATGTTGGGCTTTCTTATATCGAATTGGGTCAAAGTGCTCCAACTTTATCTGGTGGTGAAGCTGGAAGAGTGAAACTTGCTAAAGAACTTCAAAAGAAACCTACTGGAAAAAGTTTATTTATTTTAGATGAACCGACAACTGGATTACATTCTGAAGATATAAAAAAATTATTAGCAATTTTAAATCGTATTGTTGATAACGGCGATACAGTTATTGTGATTGAACATAATTTAGATGTGATTAAAGTTGCTGACCATATTATTGACTTAGGACCTGATGGTGGTGTAGGAGGAGGCACGATAGTTGCTGCTGGTACACCTGAACAAGTAAGTAAAGTAAAAGAGTCTTACACAGGACAATGGTTAAAAAAATATTTGGAAAGATAGTTTGGGCTATCTTTTTTTTCTTCTTTCTTTTATACTAGAAATAGGTGATAATCTATGGATATAAGTCTTCTTATTCAAAAATATCGAGAGAACGATCAAGAATTTTTAAGAACGCTTTCTTCTGAAGAAAAGTTTTTTCCAATTTTAGAATTATATGAAATGGAATTGCAAAATTTTGACCCTTCAAAATCTTATGAACATTTAATTGAAGTATATCCATTTTTAATCATAGCTAAATATAAAGCTTTTAAACATAAAGAAGAAGCATATAAAAGATTTCAATCTCTTCGATTATTAATACGTAAGTTATTATTAGAAAATAAAGAAAATGAGTTTTTAAAAAAAATTATGGGAAAACTAGATTTGCTTTCGATAGAGCTTGCTAATGCTCTTGATTACAAATATGATGAAACAAAATTAGATCTATTAAAACACTTAATTTTTCATATTCGAAATCTAGAAGTATTAGAAAATATTCTTATTGAAAAGCCTCATCAAATAAATTTTTTAGATGAGACGGCCTTTTCTTTATTATCTGATGTAATTTATCAATATTTACACGTTTTAGAGAAACATATTTTAAAAAATTATGATTATTTAGATGAATTAATATATTATGACCGAGTTTTACAAATATTATTTAATCATGGAAAAGAAAGATTATTTTTAAATGAAATTCAAAAATTAGAAAATATTTTTCAAGAATTTTTAGAAAATAAAAATTTTTTGGGAGAAAAAGAAGAAAGATACCATTATTTTATTAATAAATGGTTAGTATTTTTAACTGAAGAAAAACAACTTTGGCTTATGGATAAACCGCATAATAAAAGTATTGAAACTTCTTTAAAAGAATTAAAGTATCAATATAATTTGCCAAAGAAATTTTCAGTTCCTGTCAAACAAGAAAGCAAATTATGTGTGCTTAAACATCCAGAAATGGGTTATAGTAAAGGCATGCCTATTTTATATACAGTAGATGGGGAGTGTGCTGTAGAATTAGATGATGGATTTAGTTGTCAAAAAATTAATGATTTTTATCGGGTAGGTATTCACATTGCTCATCCGTTAGCTTATCTTTCAATGGATAGTTTACTTCTTAAAGAAGCAACTAAAAGATGTGTTACAGTTTATACAGATCCGCCTATTTTAATGTTTCCAAGCTGTTTATCTAAAAATCTTTTTAATCTATGTCAAAATCATGTTCGAAAAGTTTTTAGTATTTACGTTGATATTTCTTCAAAATCTTTTGACATGATTAGGTATGAAGTTAAAGCTGAGAATGCTTTTATAGGAAAAAATGATACTTATGAACATTGTAGTGAAGTAATAGAAACAGAAAAAGATGATCCAGCCTATGTTTCTACTTTAAACAATTTACGTGAATTAAAACCTTTTTTTGAAAAATATTTACATATAGATAAAATCTATGCGTTATTAAATCGAACAAGTTCAAATGTTTCAAATACCAATATTGTTGGTGTATCAACTGCTGAGAAAATTGTAGAATCTTTAATGGTTTTTGCCAATTATTTACTTGCAAAGATTGCTTATGAACATTCTTTTCCATTTTTGTATCGAAATCATGAAGTTACATCTACAGAAATTTCTGATATTCGAAGATTAAGAGAACTACTTAGAAGTGAAAGAAAAAGTGATATTTATTTAAGTGAAACGAAAGTATTGGAACAAAAATTTCCTAAAGCTTATTACTCAACAGAATGTAAAGGACATTTTGGACTTGGCTTAGAGTATTATTCTCATAATACCAGCCCTTTAAGACGAGCTATTGATAATTATAATATGTATATGTTTCAAGAATGTTTTTTTAAAAAAGCTAAAGATTCAGACTTATATCGATATGAATTATTTTTGAAAGAAATAGCTAGTTTTTTAAATCATCAAAATGAAGTTTTAAATATGTTTTTCGAAGAACAAAGTTTGTTGTTAAAAAAATAAAAAAATTTTCTATTTTGTGTTATAATCATTTATAGAATGGAGGATGCATGTGAATCCTGTTATGTTTAAAATTGGTAATTTTGAAATTATGTGGTATTCTTTTTTACTTTTAGTTGGTGTAATTGTTGGAATTACTTTGCTTTTAAGGGAAGGTAAGAAACATAATTATCCTACAGATTTTTTATTTAATTTATGTTTTTGGACCATTATATTTGGGTTTATTGGTGCCAGAGCATATTATGTGATTTTTAATTGGAGTCAGTATGCAAGTGACCCTGTTAGTATTTTTAAAATTTGGGAAGGTGGACTTGCCATTCATGGTGGTTTAATTGCTGGATTTATTACGATGGCTCTTTATTGTCATAAGTATAATGCACGATTATTTAAAATCGTTGATATGGCAGTTCCTGGAGTAATTCTTGCTCAAGCTATTGGTAGATGGGGCAATTTCTTTAATATGGAAGCCCATGGTGGAATTGTTAGTCGTTCTGTTTTAGAGAATTTACATATTCCAGAATTTATTATTAATGGAATGTATATTAATGGAAATTATTATCATCCAACTTTTTTGTATGAATCTTTATGGTGTTTATTAGGTTTTATTGTTTTACTTATTGTAAGACATTATAAGTATTTAAAAGTTGGGGGATTAACCTGCGTATATTTAATTTGGTATAGTGTCGGAAGATTCTTTATCGAATCTATGAGAACAGATTCTTTAATGCTTGGTGGATTTAAAGTGGCTCAAATGGTTTCGTTTGTTTTATTTATTATTGCAATACTTGGTTTAATGATTCAATCTCGAAAAGGAAAGTTTGAAGATTTGTATAGTGAACCTAATCATGAAAGTATTCATTTTTGAGGTAGAAAATGAAGAAAAATAGAAAGAGATTGTGGTTTGTTTTACTGATTGGTTTAGCTGTGGGTATTTTAATTTATGATACCTATTCGCATCATTTTTCTAATCACGCGAGCATAAAAAAAGAAAGTTTAACTGTAGAATATGAAAATGCGGGGAATTTACTTTTATCTAATATTCGTGAGGGTAGTACAACTTCTTTACATATTAAGGTAAAAAATGAAACAGATGAAGCAAAAGATTTTCAATTAAAGTTTATTGAAGTATACAATGAATTATATTCTAAAGAACAAGTTACTTATTCTTTTAGTAGAGATAATAGAAGTGTTGAAATAAGTAGTGAAGTATTTCCAAGTGAAACCACAACTATGTATGATGGAGAGGTAATAAAGCCTGGAGAAATCGTAGATTATGTATTAACTGTAAAAGTTCATAATCTTGATGAAATAGATATAGGAAAAAATGTTCAGGCCAGAATAGTTTTAGAAGAAATAGAATAGTGAGGATAAAATATGAAACAAAAAAGAATGTTTGTAGTTATCATATCAGCTTTAGTCATTATGATTTCTTTGACCTATCAAGGAACGTATTCTTATTTTACATCAAGGGTAGAAGGAACAGGAAATACAGAGAATAATCAGTCCCAAGGTCAAACGAATACATTACAAAATTTGATTATCAGTGAATCGGCGAATGTCGTAAGTAGCAATATGATACCAGGAGATAGTGTTACGTATACTTTTACTGTTCAAAATCCAAATAACATAGATGTATGTTATAATTTATTATGGAATAATACAACGAATACATTTGTAAATCAAAAAGATTTACGAGTAAAACTTGAAAAAAGCGATGGAACAGTATTAGTAGGAAATGCTCAATTTCCCGCAACAACTAGTGGAACTACGATGTTATTAGAAGGAACAAGAATTCAAGCTAGTACAACAGATACATTTACATTAACTGTAACCTATCAAAATACAGAAGAAGACCAGACAGCAGATATGGGAAAAAGTTTTAGTGGAACCATTATAGGAGAACTAGGGGAATGTAAAGTTCCGACTGGTGCAGAAACTATATTAGCTAAAGGAGAAACGGACGAATTAAAGTTTGATGGAACAGCAGATAACAATTTAAGATATGTTGGAGCCAATCCAAATAATTATGTATCCTTCAATAACGAGTTATGGAGAATAATAGGTGTATTTAATAATATCGATGATGGAACAGGAAATAGAGAAACCAGATTAGAAATCATTAGAGATGAATCTTATAGTGAAGCAATGGCATGGGATACTAATAACGTTAACGATTGGGCAACAGCAAGTTTACAAGAAGAACTAAATGGAACTTATTTAAACAGTATACAAAATTCATATCAAGAAATGATAAGCATTGCTAAATGGAGTTCCGGAGGGCGTGGAGATTATGCTAGTGTAACGGCAGGTGATTTTTATGAAAGAGAAAGATTATCAATGCAGACAGGAAAAATAGGACTTATGTATCCATCTGATTATGGCTACGCAACAAGTGGAGGAAGTAATATAGATAGAAATACATGCTTAAATGCATATTTATTTGATTGGAATAACTATGATGATTGTTATAATAACAACTGGTTATACGATAATATTCATGCTCAATGGACATTGAATACACTTTCCCGTTATGATGGTTTGGCCGTGTTTTATGTGAGTAGTAATGGAGAAGTAAATGCTAGTTATCCGAATTCTGAATGTGCTGTTTCTCCTGCTTTATATCTATCCTCTAATGTTAAAATAAGTGGGGGAGATGGGTCTCAAGGTAATCCATATCAATTGAGTTTATAATTTTATTTAAGTTCTTACTTTTGTAAGAATTTTTTTCTTGTTTTTTGATTTGTTCACTTTTATAATAGAATTATTCGGGGGAATACTATGGAGAATGTTTATAAACTATTTGATATATGGGAACAAATTTTAAAAGTTCAAAAGTTATATGAAAATGAAAATAAAGAATGTTATAAATTGGTTTTAGAAGATTTGATTCAACAAAAGGAAAATATTTTGAGTTACTTTGAAAAAAATTATGCTGTTTTGCAATCTGTTGCTGAAAAGATTGAAAAAAATGCTGGTTTTGATTATGATGATTTTTTGTTAGCAAATATTATTACTCATCAAAATTTATCTTGTGATGTATTACTTACATTTTCTTCATTACAAACTGTTTGGGAGTTTTTTGAATGTCAGGCTTTTAGTGCATTAAATTTTAAAGAAGCTTTGTCTGTTAGAAATATTTCGTATTTTAAAGAGTATATTGAAGCTTTTTTGGGGTTTAAAAATTGGGAATATCAAGTTAGTAAAACATACTTAGATATGACATTAAATTTAAAAGAACTATTTTCTTCTTTTGTAAAGGCAAATGCTTATCAAGAAATATCTGTTTTTGCAGATTCTGAAAAAGCTTTTGAAATGGAAATAGATGTTTTAAAAAAATTATATAAAAAATTAGTTCGATATGATATTAAAAAAGAAGAGCATGGAGAATTGTTATTGTTATTTGAATCTTGTTTGAAAAATTTTCCTAAATCTTGTTTGTCTAATCTATGGAATGAATTACAAGCTTATTTTTTTTCATTAGATCTTGCTGATGTATATGAAAAATATTTTCATGAAGCAAATGGTATTTTATTAAAATATAAGGTTGGATTATTAGAATATGAAGGTGAGCAAGATGATGTTGTTCAAGAATTTGATTTAAATAGTTTTGAGTATTATCAGAATGGTTTTTTGATGGATGTAAAATATTCTTATACGGATATTCTTTCGTATCATAAAGTATTTTTAGAGTTGGAAGAACTTAGTGTTCGTATTTTACATGTCTATGAAAGAATTATGGCTTGTAAAATGAAAAATGAACATGAGAATAAAACATTTTATCAGAATATTTTAAAAAATTTGCTTGAACAAGAAAAAGCTATTTATCAAACTGTAGATTTGATAGAATTTCAAAATTATTTAAGAATTGTTTATGCTCCAGACGTGAATTATTTTCCGTTTACGTTTTTAGATTTACTTCCTAATGGAGATGTAAATAAAGAAAAAGAATTTGCTTTACATCGTATGGTGAACTATCAGATAAATAGGGATGATTTTTTCTCTTCGCTTTCTTTATCTACAAATGGTATTATTCAAGTACTTGATGAAGAAGAAATTGAACTTCCTGATGCGGGACAATTTCAAAAACTTTTATTTTCTTTGATTTCGTTTGTTCTTGATAAGATTTCTAAAGATGAATTTGTTCAAGAATTGGGAAAAATAGTTAATTTTGAAGAACAGTATGAATTTTTAAAAGAAGAACAAATTGCTTCTTTATGGCAATATATAGAGAAAAACTTTTTAAATATTCTTCTGAAAAATGGTGAACAAGTGCTTGTTTGGTATTATATGTTTTTTAAAAATAAAGAAATGGAATATTTACTTCAAAATGATTTTCGTTGTATGTTCGAAATGGATTATTCACCTAATGCGACTTTTTATTCTGTACTTCGTAGATTTCTTATTAAAGATCTTCAAAACTCTAAAAAAGAAATATCTAATAGTGATGATGTTAGAAAGAAGAAATTGTTTTCTTATTATTTAGAAAGTTGTTTGGCTTTTTTTAAAGATAAAGATAAGGAAAAATTTCAAAAAATTCGTGAAATTGTTCGGAAAAAATAATTTTTCTGTGATATAATTGATTGGCATGTTAGAAAGAGTGAAAGTATGGATAATAAAGAAGTTTTAGCAAAAAATTTAGGAATTAAAGTTTCTCAAGTAGAAGCGGTTTTAAACTTACTTAGTGAAGGGGCAACAATTCCTTTTATTGCTCGTTATAGAAAAGAAGCAACAGGCTCATTAGATGAAGAGCAAATAAGAAGTATTGAAAAAGAATATACATATTTAGAAAATTTACTTAAAAGAAAAGAAGATGTTATCAGGTTAATTGAAGAAAAAGATTTGATGACAGATGAATTAAGAGCTTCTATTTTAGCTTGTGAAAAATTAAGTGATGTAGAGGATTTATATCGACCATTTAAAGAAAAGAAAAAAACTAAGGCTAGTGAAGCTATTAAAATGGGACTTGAACCGTTAGCTAAAAAAATGATGAGTTTTCCTGTAAATGGAACGATGGAAAAGTTAGCAAGTGGATTTGAATGTGGAGTAGAAAAAGCTATTGAAGGAGCAAAATACATTATTGCTGAGTGGATAAGTGATAATGCTTATTATCGAAAATTTATTAAAAAAGAAATTTGGAATAATGGAACTATTGTTAGTAAAGTAAAGAAAAATGCTGTTGATGAAAAAAAAGTTTATCAAATGTATTATGATTTTGAAGAAAAAATTAAATACGCTAAGCATTATCGAATTTTAGCTATGAATCGAGGAGAAGAAGAAAAGGTTTTGTCTGTTTCTCTAGATTTTGATAAAGAGAAAATTTTGGAGTATTTAAAAAGTAAAATTATTAAGAATCAAGATTCTTTTGTGGTTTCGGAAGTAGAAAGTGCAATTGAGGATGCTTTAAAACGTTTGATATATCCTAGTGTTGAAAGAGAAATACGTGCGGATTTAACGGAAATGGCCGAGAAAAAAGCAATTTTAACTTTCCAAGATAATTTAGAGCATTTACTTATGATTAAACCAGTTAAAGATAAAGTGGTCTTAGGTTTTGATCCTGCTTTTCGTACAGGATGTAAATTGGCTGTTTTAAATCCTTATGGTAATGTTTTGGAAATCGCTACGATTTATCCTCATGAACCTAAAAATGAAAAAGAAAAGAGTAAAGAAATTTTAACTTCTTTAATTCAAAAGTATGGTGTACAAATTATTGCTATTGGAAATGGTACTGCTTCAAGAGAAAGTGAAGCTTTTGTTGCAGATTCTATTAAAGGGACAGGTGTTTTGTACAATTTAGTTAGTGAAGCTGGTGCTTCTGTTTATTCAGCTAGTCCTTTAGCTATTAAAGAGTTTCCTGATTTAACAGTTGAAAAAAGAAGTGCCATTTCGATTGGACGAAGAGTACAAGATCCATTATCTGAGTTAGTTAAAATTGATCCAAAAAGTATCGGGGTTGGAGAATATCAACATGATGTGAATCAAAAAGAACTTTCAGAAGCTTTGGGATTTACTGTTTCTAAGATTGTTAATGAAATTGGTGTAAATATTAATACAGCTAGTGCAAGTATTTTAAGTTATATTTCTGGTTTAACGAAAAAAACTATTGATAGTATTTTGAAGTTTCGTGAAAAGAAGACTTTTACTTCAAGAGAAGAAGTTAAGAAACTTGCAGGTTTTACAGATAAAGTTTATGAACAATCTATTGGTTTTTTACGAGTAATTGATGGAGAAAATCTTTTAGATAGGACTAGAATTCATCCAGAAAGTTATGAACTTGCTAGAAAAGTTTTATTATCTTTACAGTTGGATTTGAAAAATTTAGGAACTCAAGAATTTAATGAAGCTTTAAGTAAAGCTAATGCTTCTAAACTTGCCAAAGAATTAGATGCAGACGTTTATACTATAGAAGATATTTTAGAAGAATTAAAACATCCAGGCCAAGATTACCGAGATAAGTTAGATGATATTGTTTTAAAAAGTGATGTACTTACCATTCACGATTTAAAAGAAGGAATGGAACTTAAAGGTACCGTTCGTAATGTTACGAGCTTTGGAGCTTTTATTGATATCGGGTTACATGATGATGGATTAGTACATATTTCTAAAATGAGTAAAAATTTTGTTAAAAATCCTAATGATATTTTAAGTGTTGGAGATATTGTAACTGTCTATGTTTGTGGAATTGATTTAGAAAAAGAAAAAGTTCAACTATCACTTATTAAAGAATAGAAAAATGCACTGTTTTTTGAAAAAACAGTGCATTTTTTATTTAACTTTTATTTTCAGAAAAAAAAGGGTATAATACATTTATAAGAGGTGATGCAACATGTGTGGAATTGCTGGATTTGTTGGTAAAGAAAAAAATATGAAAAAAGTTTTAAAAGGAATGACAGATCGTATTAAACATCGTGGCCCAGATGCTGAAGGTTTTTTTGTTCGTGATGGTGTTGCGTTGGGACAACGAAGATTATCTATTATCGATATTGAAGGTGGAAAACAACCTATGTTTAGTCATGATGGAAATTTAGTTGTTGTTTTTAATGGGGAAATTTATAATTATAAAGAATTAAAAAAAGAATTAAAAGATTATCCTTTTCAAACGGATAGTGATACGGAAGTTCTTTTGTATGGATATCAAGAATGGGGTAAGGATTTACCTAATCATTTACGTGGTATGTTTGCTTTTGCTTTATATGATATCCAAGAAAAAGTTTTATTTTGTGCAAGAGATCCTTTTGGTATAAAACCTTTTTATTATTATCAAAATGATGAGACGTTTATGTTTGCTTCAGAAATTAAAGCTTTTTTAGATCATCCAAAATTTAAAAAAAAATTTAATGAAAAAATATTACCTGCATATTTATCTTTTAGTTTTACTCCAACTACTGAAACTTTTTTTGAAGGTGTGAAAAGACTTGATGCTGGTTGTACTTTAACTTATCAAAATGGAGAAATTGATATTGCTCGTTATTATAAGTTGGAGTTTCCTATTGAGAAGAAAGATTATAAAAAAACTGTTAAAAAAATAGGAGAGGTTATGGAGGATAGTGTAGAGCATCATATGATTAGTGACGTTGAGGTTGGTTCTTTTTTGTCTAGCGGAATTGACTCTTCTTACCTTGTTTCTTTAGCAAAACCTGATAAGACTTATACGGTTGGATATGATATTCCTCGTTATAATGAAAGCGACTATGCTACAGATTTAGCTTCAAAATTAGGAATTCAGAACAAGCAAAAAAAGATTAGTAAAGAAGAATATATGGAAACTTTAGATAAGGTTTTTTATCATATGGATGAACCAGCTAGTGATCCAGCTGTTGTCGCTTTGTATTTTGTTTCAAAACTTGCTAGTGAAGATGTAAAAGTTGTCCTTTCTGGAGAAGGTGCTGATGAATTCTTTGGCGGTTATAATTCTTACCGTGAAGAAGTAGATTATTCTTTTTATAATAAAGTTCCTTATTTTATTCGTCATGCAATTGCTAAATTTTGTTTGTATTTGCCTCCAATTCGCGGAATTAATTTTTTAGTTAGAAGAGGAATGACTTTAGAAGAAAATTATATAGGTGTCAATAAAGTTTGGAATGAACGCGAAGTAAAAAAGCTTTTAAAAATTCCAGTAACTTTAAAAAATCAAGAAATTACCAAACCTATATATGATGAATTTAAAGGGGAAAGTAATTTGGTAAAAATGCAAGCTATTGATATTCATTTTTGGTTGATGAAGGATATCTTACAAAAAGCGGATCGTATGACAATGGCCAATTCTTTAGAAGGAAGAGTTCCATTTGTGGATAAAGAAGTTTTTAAAATTGCGGCTTCCTTACCTTTAGAATATAAAGTTACTAAAGAGAATACGAAAGTGGCTCTACGTGATGCAGCAAGAAAAGTTATTCCAACTGAAGCATATAAAAAGAAAAAGTTGGGCTTTCCTGTTCCTATTCGTGATTGGATGCGAGAAGATGATGTTTATCAAACGATAGAGAAAGCATTTACTTCTGATGTTGCCTTAAAATATTTTGATACTAAAAAACTTTTAAAAATGTTAGAAGAACATAAAAACCAAAAAAAAGATCATTATCGTAAAATATGGAATGTATTTACTTTTATTCGTTGGTATCAAGTTTTCTTTGCAAGTTAGTTTGAAAATTTATTTATAAGATACTTTAATTTGATATAGAAAAAAGAAAAAAATCATAGTAAAATAAGATAAGTAAAACATATATTAAAATAGTGGGAGATACGTTATGAAGACAATTTATTACTTATATATATCGATTTTTTTCTTTTTTTGTTTTTTCTTTTTATCTATTTTTATTATTAATGGAAATACAATTTTCTTTGATGTTCCTTTTTATGAAAGGATTAGTCGTTTTCCTTTAAAAGATTTTTTTACATTTATTACGGATTTCGGGGATACTTTATGGATAGGTATTTTTATTATCATTGCTTTTTTGATTTTAAGAAATAAAAGAAGTCGAAAACTTTTAATTGGTACGATGGCTGTTGAAACAGTTTTGAATTTATTATTAAAGTATTTTTTTAGTAGGGAACGTCCTGGATTTCCTCATTTAGTAGAAGCCACAGGATATTCTTTTCCAAGTGGACATATGATGGCTACGACTTCGTTTTCTTTTTTGATGATTTATTTCATTTGGGAAAGTAATTTGTCAAAAACTTGTAAAATTCTTTTTACTATTTTTTTGATTTTATTTACTCTTTTAATTGGATTAAGTCGAATCTATTTAGGAGTTCATTATACAAGTGATGTTATTGGAGCTTTTTGTATTTCTTTATCTGTTCTTTCTTTTTGTATCTTTCTTTCTCGTTCGCTTAAGTAATTTTAAGTGAGGGAAGGCATGAATAAGTCTGAGATTGAGGAGTTTTTTTGACTTCTCAATTTTTTCTAGTACTAAATTGGTAATTCTTTCTGTATCATCTTTTTTGATAATTAACTTATTTTGAATGTTTTGATTAATTTTTTGGATTTCTAAAATTGTTTTTGAAGAGATAATGTTATCAATGATAAAAATTATTATAAGAATTACGCTTAAAATTATAGCTAAATTGATTGGAATTTTATTAATTATGTTTATAAAAAATGGGTTTATTTTGTACATAATGAGTAATCCGAAAATTCCAAAGGGAATCATTGTTTCTAAACAAATTCGCCCATTAATATTAAATTTGTAATTTGAATAATCCCACCATCTAGTATGATATATTTTTTCTAGAAAGTAACTTGTAAAGTATTCTAAAATTGAACAACAAAGAACAATCATGATAAAAAGTGTTATTGGGTCATCTAAATATTTATTTAGTAAAATAGTCATGATTAAGGCTCCACATCCATAAATTGGGCAGTATGGTCCGATTAAAAATCCACGGTTAACAAATTTATGGTCGCTTATTAATTTGCATCCTACTTCTAAACACCAACCTAAAAATGAATAAATAAAAAATAATAAAATATATGTCGAAATTCTTTGCATTTTTTCCTCTTTTCTGTTTTTATTATACCTTTTTTGTCAATTAAGAGTCAATATGACTCACAACAATGTATTCTTTCTTCTTTTTTGGTGTATAATGATTTTAGGAAGGTAGGCGATTTTAAATGAAAAAGAAAACTGCTGCAGCTTTATTAGGTGGTGCTGCAATTGGCGCTGGTTTAGGTATTTTGTTTGCTCCAAAGAGTGGTAAAGAAACTCGAGCTGAATTGAAAGAAAAATTGGATGATTTAGTAAACAAAGCTAAAGAAGTAGATTTGGATGACGTGAAAGAATATGTAGTTCGTAAGTCTGAAGAAATTGAAGTAGCTTTAAAAGATTTAGATAAAGAGAAAGTGTTGAAAGTGGCTCAAAAAAAAGCTCAAGAAATTCAAAAAAGCGCTAAGGAATTGGTTGATTATGTTAAAGAAAAAGGTGAACCAATGTTAGAAGAAGCTGCTACAGCTGTTCGAGAAAAAGCTATTGAAGTTACTAAAGGTGTTTTAAAGAAACTTGAAGGTTAAGTTGCTTTTTTTCTTAAATATGATATAATATGTTTGTTGAAGTGATACGAGTGGTATTGCTTCTTTTTTAACTAGAGGTGAAAAAAATTTATTATGGATCAAGATTGTTTTTATAAATATGAATATGCTCAAAAAATGTTAGAAACGGAACTTCATGTGTTAATAAAAGAATTTGAAAGAAAGCATGGATATATGCCGGTTGAGCATGTGAAATTTCGGATTAAAACGAAAGAAAGTATAAAAAATAAATTGGAATCTAGAGGATATGAATATAGTTTTGAAAATATTGAAAAGCATATTTCAGATGTTGTTGGATTTAGAATTGTTGTTTCCTTTTTAAGTGACGTCTATGATATTGTATCCATGATTAGTCATTCAACAAATCTTTTGATAAAAAAAAGAAAAGATTATATTAAGGAACCTAAAGATACAGGTTATAGTAGTTATCATTTAATTGTTTTAGTACCTGTATATTTAGAAGGATATGTTGAATATGTTACGGCTGAAATTCAAGTACGAACAGTAGCTATGGATTTTTGGGCAAGTTTAGACCATAAAATTCGTTATAAATTTCATGAAGAAATTCCTTTAGATGTTCAAGAAGCAATGCTTAGTTATGCAGAGGATATTCAAGAACTTGATCGTAAGATGTATGAAATGAATAAAATTATGAGTAAATATGAAAAAGAAGAATGTTAAAGATTTGCTTGCTTGGTATTCTGAAAATAAACGAGATTTACCGTGGCGACATACAAAAGATTCTTATAAAATTTGGATATCAGAAACGATGCTTCAACAAACTAGGGTAGAAACTGTAATTCCTTATTATGAACGTTTTTTGAAAAATTTGCCTACTGTTTCTTCTTTGGCAAAAATTCATGAAGATGAACTTCTTAAATTGTGGGAAGGTTTAGGATATTATAGTCGGGCTAGAAATTTACAAAAAGCAGCTAAGATTCTTTATGAAAATGGTTTTGATTTTCTTCCGCCTATTAAAGAAGTATTGCAGTCATTGCCTGGAATAGGTCCTTATACTGTTGGAGCTGTTTTATCGATTGCGTATGATATATCTGAGCCAGCGATTGATGGAAATGTCATGCGAGTTTTATCGAGAATCTATGAAGAAAAAGAAGATATTTTGAAACCAAAAATTCGAGAGAAATATCGTTTGATTTTACAAGATTTGATGAAAGATGAAAAGGCTTCGGATTTTACTCAGAGCTTTATTGAGTTAGGAGCTTTAGTTTGTACAAGAAACCCTAGTTGTGGGGTTTGTCCTTTAAAGTCATGTTGTAAGGCTTATCAACATCAGACAATTTCTTTATATCCTATGAAAAAAGTAAAAAAGGAAAAGCCAATATTTAAAAAAACTGCCTTTTTATTTAAATATAATAATGTTTATATGATTCATAAAAGAGATAGTGAAGGACTATTGGCTAATTTATATGAGATTCCTAATGTTGACTCTTTTTTTACTGTGGATGAAGTACAAGAGTATTTGCAAACTAAACATATTTTTTATGAAAATCTTCAAGAAATTGGTGAAGTGAAGCATGTTTTTTCTCATCAAATTTGGATTATAAAAGTGTATTTTGTATCTTTACAAGAAAAAATTTGTCATGAGCTTTTTGTTTCTTCTAAAGAAATTCAAGAAAAGTATTCATTGCCAACTGTATTTCAGAAAGTTTGGACTTTACAAAAAGAAAAAAATCAAAAGTTATTTTAGCTCTTGATTTTTTTGTTCTTCTTGCGAAGTTTTGTTTGTATTTGTAGTTTCTTTATTTTGTTGAAATTCTTGATAAGCTTGGTTAATATTTTTTACTAAGTCATATGTTCCACCAGCCATTAGACCACTCATTGCAACAGCTAAATTAAAATCTTTTGTTATAATCCATTCTACTAAAGCAAAAATTATTCCGATAGTTAAATTTTGTAATGGAATCATATAATTTTTAAACCAACTGATTTTTTTGGAAAGAAATCCAAATAAAATTGTTACAAACATTGTAATAATTGATAATATTTCCGCTGACATAATATTCCTCCTTTAGTAATATATTCTTTTTTTTGAAATTTGACTGGGAATATGCCTATTTTTTTGGTATACTTAAAACAGTAGAAGAGAGAGTTGAAAGTGATGAAGAAAAAGATAGTTATGCATTTTGTCAACTTGTATGTAAATTGACATGGGGGGGGGGGTATACTGAGTAATCAATCTTCTCAAATTAAAATGAATGAAGATGCTTTATTAGCTGTTTATATTGAAGATGTATTTTCGGATACTGTTCCAAATAAAACTAGTGGATATATTTTTGATAATCAAAAAAGTAGTTGTACTAATGATGCGACTATTAGATGGGATAATAGCAGTTGGGCACCTATAATTACTGGTATGGATACTTTTAAAACAACTTGTAATTTTATATTTTAAAGAACCTAATTTTATAAAAAATTGTGCTGTTGAAACTTGTGATGTTTCATATGAAGAAAAAAAGTCAAGTATAAAAACAATTGTTTTTCAAAATGAAATCACAACAATAGATAATGCTGTAGTTTCTGTTGATTTAAGTGAAAAAGAGGATGAGAGTATTTTAGTGCATTTGGTTGAGAATGGAGATGACCCAGGAACTTATACTGCTTATATTCAAAGTAACGAGACTATTTATTTACCAGTTAATTCAGAGAATTTTTTTAGTTATTATGCTGAAACTGTAGATGGAGATTACATAAGTAAGTTAACTTCCATTGAAGGTTTGGAGTTTGTTGATACTAGCCAAGTTACGAATATGTCAAGAATGTTTTATGATTTAAGGTATTTAAGCAGTTTAGATTTAAGTCATTTTGATACGTCAAATGTAACAAATATGGCAGGAATGTTTGCTAATAATGCTGTAGTTGATAACGCTCCTGTTTTATTGGAACTTGATTTATCTAGTTTTGATACATCTAAAGTTACAAACATGTCAAATATGTTTTCTGGTCAAAGAAATATTGTTCGTTTAGATGTCTCGTCTTTTGATACATCAAATGTTACAAATATGTATTATATGTTTGGACTTTCAACAGGTCTGACTGAGCTTAATATTACGTCTTTTGATACTTTGCAAGTGACTAATATGGGAGGAATGTTTCGGGATACTTCTATACAAGAGCTTAATTTAAGTTCTTTTGATACTACAAAAGTTACTATTTTTTCTCAATTTTTTTGGGGTTCAAGTGATTTAACAAATGTTATTTATGGGGAAAAGTTTGTATATAAAAATAATGCGAATGTTTCTAGTATGTTTAGTAGTTGTCCAGCTAATAAACCAACAGATGTTTCTTGGGAAGGAATTGTGTAAAAATCCTTTTCATTTTTTTTGTGCATTGATATAATAGATTTATACGGTGGTGTTTTATGAAAGAAAAAATAACGGGCTTAAGTGAAAAGCAAGTGCAAAATAGAATTTTAAAAGGACAAGTAAATAAAGTAGATGATGATAAAACTAGAACGAATTGGGAAATTGTACGAGATAATGTTTTTACTTTGTTTAATCTTTTTAATGTTTTGATAGCTATTGCTTTAGTTTATGTTGGAGCTTATTCCAATTTATTTTATATGGCTATTATTATCCTTAATATTGGAATTGGAATTTATCAAGAAATTCATGCTCGAAATTTAGTAAGAAAGTTGAGTGTTTTAAAGGAAAGCAAAGTTACTGTTATTCGAGATGGAGAAGAACAAGAAATTAAAATGGATGAACTAGTTTTAGATGATGTGATGTTATTAGAAATTGGTTCTCAAATTGTATCGGATTCGGTAATGATTGATGGGGAAATTGAAGTAAATGAATCATTGCTTACTGGGGAATCGGATTCTATTTTAAAAATGAAAGATGATGCTTTATTGTCTGGTAGTTATGTTGTTAGTGGAAGAGGTTATGCTAAGGTTGTTAAAGTTGGTAATGACAATTTTGTCTCTCATATTACTAGTGAAACGAAAAAATACAAAAGAGCGGAATCAGAACTTGTAAATTCTATGAAGAAAGTAACTCGAACGACAAGTTTTGCTATTATCCCAATCGGGGTTTTGCTTTTTGTTGAAGCTTATTTTTTACGGAATGCTGGTGAATTTGATTCTGTAGTTACCACGGCAGCAGCTCTTTTAGGAATGCTTCCTAAGGGACTTATGCTTTTGATTACAATTTCTTTAGCTACGGGAGTTATTAAACTTGCTAAGAAAAAAGTTTTAGTGCAGGATTTATATAGTGTGGAAACACTTGCTCATGTGGATACTTTATGTTTGGATAAAACCGGAACGATTACTGAAGGAAGAATGCGTGTTAGTGATTATTGGGTTGTTAACGAGAATGTTTTATCTAAACCTATTGATGATGTGATGTGTGCGTTTGTAAATAGTATGGAAGGAGCCAATGCTACTTTTGATGCTATTAAGGATTATTTTAAAGGAAATGAACAATATGAGGTTACGAATAGAGTAGCTTTCTCTTCTGAGAGAAAATGGAGTAGTATAACTTTTAAAGAGATTGGTTCAATTGTTATTGGAGCACCTGAAAGACTTATCGAACGAAGTGATATGAAATTACCTAAGCGAGTTTTAGATTTGCAAAAGGAAGGAAAAAGAGTTTTAGGAATTGCTCATTCTAAAGAAGCTATTGAAGAAGATGGATTAAAAGATTTAAAAATGATTGGTTTTATTGAGTTAGATGATCCATTAAGAAAAAATGCTAAGGAAATGTTAGGATTCTTTAAAAAGCAACAAGTGGATATTAAAATTATTTCTGGTGATAATCCTTTGACTGTCTCTAGTATTGCTAAAAAAGCTGGCTTGGAAGATTATAATTCTTATATTGATTTATCTACCGTTACGAATGATGAGGATATCGCATCGATTGTTAATGATTATAGTATTTTTGCTCGTGTTTTGCCTCATCAAAAAAAACTTATTGTTGAAGCTTTACAAAGTCAAGGTCGGACTGTTGCCATGACGGGAGATGGTGTGAATGATGTGATTGCTTTAAAACAAGCAGATTGTAGTATTACTTTACCTGAAGCAAGTGATGTAGCAAGACAAGTTTCACAGATTGTTTTATTAAATTCGGATTTTAGTGTTCTTAAAGATGTTTTAATGGAAGGTAGAAGAGTTGTTAATAACATTACAAATGTGGCAAGGATTTTCTTTATTAAAACTATTTATTCTGTACTATTATCTATCTTTAATATTATTACAAATACACCTTTTCCATTTATTCCAATTCAGATTACTTTGATAGATTTAGCTATTGAAGGATATACATCATTTTTCTTATCCTTTAAGCGAAATGATAAACCAATTGAAGGAAGTTTTTTGAAAACTGTTTTAAAAAATGCTTCACCATATGCTTTGACGATTATCCTTTGTTTAGTGGTTTTAACTTTTATGAGGGCTGGACTTGACATAAGTGAAGATATGATGCTTACTATTCAGTATTTAACTATTGGTGGAGTAAGTGTATTTGCAGTTATTGAATCTTGTCGACCATTTAATCGTTTAAGTACCTTTCTATGTACAACTACAGCTGTAGGATATTTTATGGCAACGTATTTGTTTCAAAAGCTCCTTCATCTGACTCCGCTTGATTCTGATGGTTTAGCAGTTTTAGTTTGTACTTTATTTGTTGCTTACATTGTGGTTGTCGGATTAAAATTAATTATTGATAATGTTACGAAAGATATGAAAAAAATTTAAATTTATTATTTTTTCGTATAAATTATAAAAATAACAACAAATTTGTTGCTATTTTTTTTAAATTTAAAAGTTTTTAATGGTTATTTAGAGAGAATGAAAATTCATGATAATTCTTTGTTTTTACCTTGTTATAATTTGGCAAGTATACATATTCTATTGACAAGTGTTATATACTGTTATATACTCTATATAACAGTTTGGAGGGATTCATGAAAATTTTACTTAGTAATAGTAGTTCTGTTCCTATTTATGAGCAGATTAAAAAATGGATTATTGAACAAATAATGAACAATGAACTACAGGAAGATGAGTTATTGCCGAGTATTCGAAGTTTAGCTTTAGATCTCCATATTAGTGTAATGACGGTTAAAAAAGCTTATGATGAATTGGAAAGTGAAGGCTATATTATTACACGTCATGGAAAAGGGAGTTTTGTTGCACCAAGAAATAGGGAATTGATGCGTGAAGAAAAATTAAAAGAAATGGAGAGTTTGTTAGAAAAAGCTTTGAATATTGCGAAAAGTCTTCATGTGTCTTTAGATGAAGTGAAGGAAATTTTAGAATATTTAGATGGGAGAAAAAAATGATGAAAAATATACTTGAAGTAAAGAATTTGCAGAAAAGTTATTCTGATTTTGTTTTAGGTCCAATTTCTACTTGTTTTCCGGGTGGAGTGATTATTGGTCTTATTGGGGAGAATGGAGCAGGTAAAACGACCTTTATAAAATCCTTGTTAGGAATTATTCAAAGTGAAGGAAGCATTCAAATATTTGGACGTGATATGAATGAAGAAGCTCGTGAAATAAAAGAAGATATTGGAGTGGTTTTAGATAATTCCTTTTTTCCAGAGGTAATGACTGCAAATGATATTCATAAAATTATGAAAAATCTGTATAAAAATTGGGATCCAGGCTTGTTCTTTTCTTATTTAGATAAATTTTCTTTACCTAGAAATAAAGCTATTAAAACTTTCTCTAAGGGAATGCGTAAGAAATTGGAAATTGTTACTTCTTTGTCACATCATCCTAAATTTTTGATTTTAGATGAGCCAACTAGTGGACTTGATCCGATTGTTCGAAAAGAAGTGCTTGATTTATTTTTAGATTTTATTCAAGATGAAGAACATACTCTTCTACTTTCTACTCACATTACTTCCGATTTAGAACATATTGCTGATTATATTTTATTTTTAGATAAAGGACATATTGTTTTGGAAGAAACTCGTGATGATATTATGGATAACTATGGGATTTTGAAATGTGGAATTGAAGAATTTTCTTCTATAGCAAAAGGGGATGTCATTCGCTTTTTAAAAAATAAATATGGATATGAAATATTGGTAAAAAATCCAGAACTTCTTAAGAAGAAATATCCTAAGATGGTTATGGATAAAATTACTTTAGAAGAGTTAATGGTTTTACTTGTGAAAGGAAGTGTTTTATGAAAGGGCTTATTTTAAAAGATTTTTTGCTTATTAAAGGAAATGCAAGAACTATTTTGATATTTTTACTTGTTTTTGGTTTGATAGCTTTAGAAGGAAATGACTTTTTGTATTTTGTGCCTGCTTTTATTAGTATGATGATGTTTATGACGACTTTTAGTTATGATGAATATAATAAATGGGATGCTTATACGATTAGTTTGCCTGTAAAAAAGAAAGAGCTTGTATTATCTAAATATGTTGGAAGTATTTTACTTTTGGCAATTGCTTTACTAGGAACTTTTTTGATTGCCTTTTTAGTTGGTTTAGTAAATCAAGATTTTGATATTCAAAAAACCCTTTCTTTATTACTTGGATGTGGAGCATCTATCTTACTTCTTCAAGCTTTTATGTATCCTTTGCTTATTAAATTTGGAGTGGAAAAGGGACGTATTGGTTTATTTGTAGGTATTTTTTTGCTAAGTTTTTTAGTAGGATTTTTGATGAAAAATATTTCTCTTACTATCCCTGAAAATCTTACTCATTTTTTACATCTTTATTTACCTTGGATTTTGCTTATTCTTGTATTTTTGGTTACTTTTATTTCTTATCAGATAAGTAAAAGAATTTATGTAAAGAAAGAATTTTAATTGTTCTTTCTTTTTTTGTTGTTTTCTGTTCTCTTTTTTGCTATTTTTATTATAGGTGAAGAGTTTTGAAAAAATGGTTATTGATTGGTTGTTGTTTTCTTTTTCTTGTCTTGTATTTGTTTTGGAAAGAACTTTTTTTTGGAGAATTGTTTTATGTTTGGTTTTTTTTGTTGTTTTTAGAAACGTCTCTTCTTTTAAAAAAAAAATATAAATGGACTTTTCTTTTTTTACTTTTTGTCATTCCCATTACGTTAGTGATTAGTTATTTTTTCGGAATTTATTTTTGGGCTGAAGTTTTTGGAGCTTTATTTGTTTTTAGCGTATTTTTTCTTTATATGATTTGTTTGAATTTTAAAGAAATGAGTCAAAATGTAAAAATTAAAGGAATTTTAGGAATTCTTTTGTTTGTCATTCTTATGCTTGCTTTTGTAGATTTTAATAGAATATCTTCTTTAGAAAAACCTATTTTTATGATTTTAATAAATGATACGTATTATGGAGTAGGATATAAAGGAAGTTATCAAATAATTTCTTATGAAAATAAAAAAACAGGTTTAAGTGGTCATGTGTGTTATATAGTGGAATTTGGTTTTTGGTTTTATCCTTGGGTATTTGAGTCGTGTGGTATTAATTGATTTGTAAAGTGCTTGTGTTTTTATACATAATCTTTTACAATATTTGTAAGAATAGGTGAGTATATGTTGGAGTTAAGAAATGTTACAAAAATTTATCGTTCTAAAAAAGGACCGGATACTATTGCTTTAAAAAATGTTCATTTACAGTTTGCTTCAAAAGGAATGGTTTTTATATTAGGAAAAAGTGGTTGTGGAAAGTCTACTCTTTTAAATATTCTTGGAGGATTAGATACTCCGAGTAGTGGAGAAATCTTTTTTTATCAAAAGAATGTTACACAATTTTCAAATCAGGAATATGATGAATATCGAAATTCAGCAATTGGGTTTGTTTTTCAAGATTTTAATCTTTTAGAAGAGTATAATGTTTTTGAAAATGTAAGTTTGGCTTTAGAATTACACGGGAAAAAAGATTTAAATAAGGTTTATTCACTTTTAAAGAAAATGTCGATTGATGAGTTAGCACTTCGAAAAATTAACGAACTTTCTGGTGGTCAAAAACAACGAGTGGCAATTGCAAGAGCTTTGGTTAAGGAACCGGAGATTATTTTAGCAGATGAACCAACAGGAAATTTAGATTATGCTTCTAGTCAGCAAATTTTTGAAATTTTAAAAGAAATAAGTCAAGAGAAATTGGTGATTGTTGTTTCTCATGATGAAGAATCTGCTAAACGTTATGGAGAACGTATTATTAAACTTGTTGATGGCGAGGTAGTAGAAGACTCTAATCCAAACATTCAGATAGAGAATAAAAAACTTTCTTTTGAAAGTTCTAAACTTCCTTTTGTTTTTGCTATAAAAATGGCTCTACGAAATTTACAAGTAAAACCATTTAAGCTTTTTTTAACGATTTTTATTATGGCTCTTTCTTTATTGTTTTTAGGCGTTTCTATGAATTTGTTTTTATTTAATGATGATGCTTTTGTTTTAAAGGCTTTAACTGATAATAAGCAGTCTGTATTAGATATTTATAAGTATGAGGGAGAATCTAGCGTTGATTTAATAGATACTGATTTAAAAAATTTGGAAACACTTAGTGGGAGAGTTTTGAATCCGGCTTATACTCTTTCTTTAGGTATATATAGTTTATCTTTTTCTTTTGAAGAAACTTATGGGGTTAAAGATGATTTTTATCCTATAACTCCTAGTGGAAAATACTTTATTGAAATTGAGGATGATGCATTGTTTTCAAATCTTTTAGGACGCATTCCTTCAAATAATGATGAAATCGTTATTCACCGTTATATGGCTGATTATATTTTAAAGTATGGAATTAAGGATACAAGTGGAGAAATCTATCGACCTAAAAATTATGAAGAATTGATAGAAGATAATCATTCTATTAAGCTTGGTAATACGAATGTTTTTATTGTTGGAATTGTTCTTGATGACATTTCTTTGTATGAAAAATATCTTTTATCTGGACATTTTCCAAATGAAAATTTAGAAAGTTTTTATTATACAAATTATGCTTCTAAAGGGAATGTTGTTTATGTTAAGGATATTGAGTATTTTAAAAATCTTTTTTATAGTGAAGAAAATGTTGCAAATTCTCTTAGTTTGCAAGTAGGGGATACTTTTAGTCAAGATATCGATGTGTTTTCTTCTTCTCAAATTATTACTTTACATGGTTTGGAAGAAATTTCTTCTTTACAGAAAGATGAAGTTGTGTTATCTGTAGATTTTTTAAGAGAGATTGATTCGGGTTTTAATGAAAATTATAAAAACCTTCAAGATGATTTACCTTCGCTTATAGAATATATTCAAAACTATTTGGTTGATGGTTTTTCTTTACCACTTATTTTACGTAGACCGTTTAGTGAAAATTCTTTATTTATTGTACAAGTAAAAGGGATAACTCTTGATTCGGTTAATTATGTTAGTGATTCGGTTGTTTTAGAAGCTCGCGAAAATATTCATATGCCGTCTTTTGTACGAATTGTAGAAGAAAATCCAAGTAAACTTAAACAGCTTTTTGAAAATACGGAATTTGTTATTTCTAATTCTTATCCATCTGCTTATTACTTGGTAGATACATCATTTGATATGGTTCCATCCGTAATTCATTTGTATTATTTTTTGCGTTATTTTCTTTTGTGTTTAGCTTTGTTATTTGTTGTTTTTACTATTCTTTTATTTGGAAATTATTTGACGACTTCTATTTCTTCTGCCAAAAAAGAAATTGGTATTTTAAGAGCTTTAGGAACTAGTGAAAAAGATGTGATTAAAATTTTTCTTTATGAAACGGGTATAATTAGTTTTCTATCTTATCTTTTGTTTGTTGTTTTCTATTTTCTAGTATCCTTTCTTATAAATCGTTCAGTAAATCAATATTTGTATTATTCTATTCAGGTTTTTTTAGAAAATCCTTTGGTGCTTATCCTTGTTCTTTTATTTACTTTAGCTCTTCTTTTAATGCTTACAAGTTTATTTTTGAAAAAAATTACACGTATTAAACCAATTGATGCGATTTTAGATAAATAGTGTTAAAATAAATTTAGGTGTTTTCTATGAAATTAGATGAATTGATTCCGATTTATGATAAAATGCAAAAAAAATATGGAGCGATAGAACTTGATTCTATTTATAATGGAGGCTGTATAGATAAACCTCTACTTTTCTTTGTCTTTATGAATCCAACTGGAAGAAATATTGCTTCTTCTAAAGATTGGAAAGGGCCTAAGTTTCCTTGGATTGGAACAAAAAATGTTTGGGAGATATTTTATCGATTAAATTTGCTCGATATAGATATTTATGAGAAATTAAGAAGTATTAAAGGAAAAGAATGGACGATTTCTTTTGCTTATGAGGTTTATGAAAATGTTTGTAAACATCAATATTTTTTGACAAATTTAGGCAAGTGTACTCAAGTAGATGCTAGAGAACTTCCTGATGAGGTTTTGAAAAAATATTTGTTTTTGTTAAAAAAAGAAATAGCTATAGTAAAGCCTAAGGTAATTATTTTATTTGGAAATCAAGTGAGTAGTATTGTTTTAGGGAAAAAAATTTTTGTTTCTCAAGTAAGAAGACAGAAATTTGTTAAAAGAATATTTGGAGAAGATTATACTTTTTATGCAGTATATTATCCGGTTGGAAACGGAAGATTTAATTTAGATAAAGCAATTGATGATATCAATTGGATTATGAATCAGGAATTTGTTTAAATAGGTTTTTGTGGTATAATGTGAATGATAATAAGGATGGTAGTGCATGAGTAGACGTAGAAGAAAAAAAAGAAAAAATTTGGTTAACCGTTTTCTTATCATGATTATTATATTTTTGATTATGTCTGTGGTTGTTTATTATGTAGAACCTATTAGAGAATATTTACCTTTTATTAATGGTAGTTATGCGACTAAAATGGAGGTTCCTATTTATGAAGGAGAGCTTTATAAAGTTTTAAATAATAATCAACCTAATTTTGAAGAGAGTGATTATACAACAACTTCTTTTGAGCGTTATAGTGATTTAGATGCGTTGGGAAGATGTGGGATAGCTTTTGTAAATATTAGCCAAGAGCTTATGCCAACTGAGGATAGAGAAAGTATTAGTTCTGTTGAGCCAAGTGGTTGGCAATCAGTAAAGTATGATATTGTAGATGGTAAGTATTTGTATAATCGATGTCATTTGATTGGGTTTCAGTTAGCTGGAGAGAATGCGAATGAAAAAAATTTGATTACTTGTACTCGAACAATGAATGTAGAAGGGATGCTACCTTTTGAGAATCAGGTTGCTGAATATGTAAAAAAAACAAATCATCATGTTCTATATCGAGTTACACCAATTTTTGAAGAAAATAATTTGGTAGCAAGTGGAGTACAAATTGAGGCTAGTAGTGTAGAAGACAAATGTGGAGAAGTTTGTTTTAATGTTTTTGTTTATAATATAGAAGATGGAATTACTATTGATTATTTAACAGGTAAGAGTAAATTGGCAACATAAATTTTTTGTTGCTTTTTTTCTTTCTTTTTGATATAGTATTAATGCAATGCAGGTGTGGTTCAGTGGCTAGAATGCGACCTTGCCAAGGTTGAGACG
>CAMLWN010000008.1 GCA_946490195.1 uncultured Mycoplasmatota bacterium | reverse complement strand
AAAAAACAATCATCAAAAAAGTCAAAGAAAAAAATACAAGAAAAAATGCGAAAAATGAAACAATCTATAAGGAAGTTACTACAGTAGAAAAAAGATATTATATTTCAAGTAGATCAGTGAATGCAGAAGAACTAGAAAAAACGGTCAGAGCACATTGGAATGTAGAAAATAAAATTCATTTTTATTTAGATGTTACATTTTGTCAAGACAAAAATAGAACCTCCAATAAAAATGCTTTATTAAACTTAGAAATCGTTCATAAATTTGTTTTAGGATGTTTAACAAGGGTAAAGCCTAGATATAATAGAAGTTTAGAACGTATCCGTAAGCATATCTCCAATGATTTTGAAGAATTTTTTCCTGAATTTATATGTTATTTAATCGTAAGTAGATAAACGGTTTTTACCATTTAAAAAGTCATCAATCCCCGATGAATACTAGGATCGATGACTATTCAATTAAAAATTTATACTTTTATCCTGTTTATGGAGGTTTTATGGTTAAAGAATTAAAATATATGCTAATTGAGCATACAGAAAAAGATTTAGAGTTTTTAAAAAATTATGAAACTATGTTAGATACTATTTCTGAGGAGATTGTTTCGTTTTTTAAATTGGAAAATTTTGGGGAGAAGGCAAAAGTGAAAATTTTTTCTTCCTTAGAAGAGTTTAGAAGTTTTTGTTTAGAAAAACAATTGGGAATAGATAAAAATGGTCAAATTCCAGATTGGCTTTGTGGAGTTACTAGAAATGGAATGTTTATTGTACCTACTTATGAGGAGTATATAAAAACAAAAGGTCATGGAAATCATTCAGTAGAGGATTATGCGTATTTACTTCTTCATGAATTTGTTCATATTTGTCATATAAAGAAGAAAAAAACAAGTAAACTTGGATATAAATGGTTTACTGAAGGTCTTGCAACAAATTTGTCTCATCAATATAGTTCTAAGAAACCTTCTTTTCGTGCTACTTTAGAACAAATAAAGTTTGGAACAGATTACATGAGTTTTTGTGCAATGTTTCAATATGTAATGAATACTTATGGTGTGGAATATATTTATTTGTTATTAGAGAATGATGAGCTCTTGGTAGAAGAAACTCCTAGATTGTATTTAGAAACTAAAGATTATTATGATAATTTAGAATTTAAGGCTGAGGCTTCTATTCATTTAAATTGAGTTTTTGTAGATCTAGTTATGAATTTGCAAAGCAAATATATGTTTGCTATAATGATATTGGATACATTTGAAATTCAGATGCTTCCCTTTCTAGAAAGAATAGAAAGGGCGTGATATTATGAATAAAAGAGAGAAATCTTTTTATTTTATAATCATCCTTTTATTTATTGTAATCTTTATATTACTTTTTAAATAAAAAAGGCATCTGAAACAACTTAGTTGTATTCAGGTGCCTACCCAAAAAACAATGGGATAGCATCTGATTTGCACTTCAAATGTATCCATTAAAATTATAATCAAATTTCTTTGATATATACATTATACTATAGATTAAATTTTTTTACAATTCTTTTATGGAATGGTAAGATTATTGAAAATTTTAAATCGATTTTCTAATATCATAAATTTGTTAGGTAAGTTGATTATAATTACGCTTTCATTTGCGGTAAATGCATTAAATCCATAATAGTAATAGCATGATAATTCTATAGTTTCGTCGTCTAAAATCCTTTCTATTTACTTCATTTTATACTTAAATAATGCTGAAGGTCTATGGCCTGCTCCGGTTTGTACTAAATCGGTTTTTTCAACTTTATTTGCGATTATTCTTCTAAAAGCTGGATCTAGGAGTTTTTTGTTTAATATAACTTCATAGACTTGTTGAAGCTCGCCTAGTGTAAAATATTTTGGCATCATATTAAATACAATATCTGTATAACTGATTTTATTTTTTAATCTTTCTAAACCAGAAAGAATGACAATATCATGGTCAAAGGCAATATCTTTATTTTTTTGAGTTTTGAAAGTATAACGATCTGTTGTTTTTTCTTTTAATGTTTTTTTGATACTGAAATTGATAGTTGTTTCATTATTTGTTAGAGTTAGTTCTATTATATTGTTTTTTTCTTCTATTAAAATGATATCAAACCAGCTTGCATTTGGATTAATTTTGTCTGTTAATCTTTTTTTGTCTACTAAAGCCATATATGCAGTTGAAACAACTCTAGTTCTAGGATCTCTTTTTACTGCGTCAAAAGTATATAGTTGTTCAAGAAAAATATTTGAAAGATTGGTTTCTTTTTTTAATACTCTTTTTGCACATTCTTCTAAAGTTTCGGTATTGGGGTCTAAAAAACCACCAGGAAGACACCATTTATCTTTGTATGGATAATCCTCTCTTTTTACAAGTAAAATACTCATCATTTTTTTACTTGTTTTTCGATAGTTTGCCTGCTCTTGGTCTGAAACGCTTATTAGTAAAATATCAGCAGTCATAGATAGTTGGTCGAATTCTTTTGGATTATATGCTTGTAAGAATTCTTCTTCTGTTTTATATTTTTGCATGAATAACACCTCAATCTTGTTTTTATTATATCATTAATTTCAAATCTTTTCATTCACATTTTTCTAGTAAAGTTATTAATTGTTCTCCGATGAAATTTATTAGAGCTTTTTTGTTTGATGTTCTTGTTTTTTTCGTTACTGTAAAAGTGTAATCGTAAGATTTATTATGATAGAGAATATTTATAAAAACTTGATTATCTTGACCAAAAGAATTATTTTTATCTTTTCTTTTTAGTTTTCCCGTTATTCCGATGCCAATATCTGCATGACTAAATTTTTTTATATTTTTTGCCATTTCTCGAGCTGTTTCTATACTATATACGGAGTATTTTTCAATAGTGTTTCTATTTACACCCATTTTTATTTTGTATTCGTTACTATAAGTGACGGCACTGTAAAGAAGTACTTCACTGGCACCTTCAATGTTTGTGATTTCATTTACAATAGCGCCTCCTGTGCAGGATTCCATAGTTGCAATAGTTAATTTTTTTTGTTTTAATTTTTCAATAATTTCTTTGTACATTTTTTAATCCTTTCTATATAATTTTTTCTCTTGAATGTATTCTTGAACTTTTTTTGGAACCAAACCTGTAATTTCTTCTCCATTTTCAATTTTTTCTCGAATTAAACTAGATGAAAGAGCAGAGGTTTTGATAGGGATACAGGTAATATTCTTTTGATTTAAAAATTTTGAATTTATTTTTTCATTATTACGTTCGATTACAAGGATAGGAAATTTTTGTATTTCTTCAGGATGTTTCCAAGTGTTTGAATAATTTAAGTTATCCGTTCCACATATGAAATAAATTTGGTCAGTAGGGTAGATATTTTTAAAATGATTTAGAGTTTCATAAGTATAAATCATTTTTTCTTTTAGTTCAAAGTTGCTTACGGATAAATTTGGAGCTTCTTTTATGGCTAGTTTTATCATTTCTAAACGACTTTTTCCCGAAATCATATGAGTTTTGTATGAATAATGATCACCAGTTGGCACAAAAATGATTTTATCTACGTATTTTTTTCTAAGTAAGCTTTCAGCAATTTCAAGGTGCATGTTATGAATTGGATTGAAACTTCCACCAAATACTCCTATTTTCATAAGAATCCTTTTGTATCTTCCCAATCTTTATAAAGTAAACCGTCTTCTCTAAAGATTTTATATCTATCTGTACTGTCCATACAATTTTGGTCAAAGAAGATACTTATAGGGCCTTTATAGTTTTTAATATCTGTTTTTAATTTTTCTATGGTTTGAGAATTTATTTTATGAGTATCAATCCATACATCCATTTTTTTATTTATTCCATGGCTTGTTTGAAGTACTTTGAAAGTTAATTGTGTTACTTTTTTGGGCAGTTTTTCTAAAATGTTATGTAATGTTTTTTCGTTAAAACTGTCTGTTAAAAGTATTACATACCTACTGATTTTTCCTTGCGCTTTAATTTTATTTAATAAATGATAATTATCTATACTGTATGCTACAATGTCTAATTTATTTAATAAGTCATCTGGTTTATACATACGCGTCTGAATTTCTAATGTGATATCGGGTCTTTCTTTTTTTGCTATTTCAATTATATCTTTAATGCAGTCTTTTGATTGCATGGGCTCATTTGTTCCAGTAATAATTATATTTTTTATAGTGATATCTTTTTTTAGAACTTCTCTTAAATTGTTTTTCCACAGTGTATTATTTTGATGGTAAATATCTTGAAAAGTATTTTGATGACTATGTGATTTTGCAATACAATAGGGGCAATCAAATATACATTTTTGACTAGGTGTTACTATTTGTAAATTTTTCATTTATGATGCTCCTTTATTTTTTTTATTATTTCTTTTTTGCCATTCCATAAATTTTCAATATTTTCATTTTTATTCAATGTTTTTATAATTTTGGCTAAATATTTAGAACCGTCTACTTTGGTAAGCCACTTAACTTCTTCTATTTCTTTTGGTATATAAGATAGGTTTGTTGTGTATAGTTTGGTAAAAATTTTTTGTTCATAAGCTTTTTTAAAATTTTCAGTTCCTTCCGTAAATAAAGCGAATGTTGCAATAAGGTAAATGTTTTTTGCTCCTTTATCTTTTAATTTTTGGGCTACTTCAATCATAGAAGAACCACTGGCAATCATATCGTCCACTACTAAAATGTCTTTGTCTTTTGGGTCGGCTCCCATATACATGTGTTCAATAATTGGATTTTTTCCGTTTATGACTTTACTTAAATCTCTTCTTTTATAAAATACACCAACATCCGTATTTAGCATTTCAGCATAATATCTTGCTCGTTCCATTGCACCCATATCCGGAGAAATTACTAGTAGGTCATGTAATTTTTCTTTTTCTATCAAATTTTCTAAAATGGTATGGGTAGGATAGAAGTTTTCAAATGGAAGTCTAGGAATTGCGTTACAAATACTTGGGTCGTGAGCATCAAATGTGATAATATTTTTTACTCCCATTTTTTCTAGTTCTTGTAAAGCAATTGCACAATCTAGAGATTCATTTCCTTTTCTTTTATGTTGTCTAGATTCATAGAGTAGAGGCATGATTACATTAATTTTTTTTGCATGTCCACTTGTCGCGGCTATTACTCTTTTAATATCTGCAAAATGTTCATCAGGAGACATTTCGTGTTCTTTTCCATGTAATTTGTAAGTTAGCCCATAGTTTCCTACATCACTTAAAATATATAAATCACTTCCGTTGATAGAATCTTCAATTTTTATTTTTCCTTCTCCGTTACTGAAGCGGTCATTTGTGATAGGAACAATGACGTCTTCTTTTAAGTATTTAGCTACTTTTTCTCCTAGTTCTTTACAATTATCTAAAACAATTAATTTTAAATTTGTCATACATTTTCTCCATTTCTAACTCGAGTTCTATTAAAGGAATTTTCTAGTTGTCTAGAAAGATAAAGTTTTACTCCATTACAGTATACTTTTTTTTCTTCATGTTCTCCTTTTCCATATCCAACATATGTAGATGAAATACCTGACTCAATATATAAGTTTTTTATTTCGATGTTTTGTTTTTTAAACAATTCTTGAAAAATTTCTAGTAGCTTGGTTTCACTTATTCTTTCTTCAAATGGTATCTGTTCTCCTAATAGATTCATAAAGCCTTTTATTTTTATTTCTGTAATACATCCTATGTGTTCGCTCATTCCATATCCTACATATCCTTTGTAATTTCTAATTTGTGCTTTTACTTGTTTGTTTTCAATTTCTTGATAATATTTTTGAACAAATTGTTTTACTTGTTCCATTGTTAATGTTACTTCCATATTTTTCTCCCTCTCATTCTGATATTAACATTTAATTAATAACAGATGTTAAAATAAAAAAATATTTGATATTAACATTATATTAATAACAAAAAGGTTTGTCAACAACTTTTTATCAAAATGTTAAAAAGAATTAGAAATTTAACCAGATACTAACATCTGCATCACTAGGCATTCTTAAATCTCCACGTGGTGAAAGGCTTATTGTTCCAACTTTTGGACCATCTGGCAAACAACTTCGTTTGAATTGTTGATTAAAGAATCTCTTTAAGAAAAATTTTAACCAATGAGTAATTGTTTCTTCATCAAAGTCTTGTTTGAAAGTTTGAAGAGCTAAAAATTTTATTTTTTCTGGGGTAGCTCCATATCTTAAGAAGTGGTATAAAAAGAAATCATGTAAAATATAAGGACCAACAATATTTTCTGTTTTTTGATTTATATTTCCTGATTTATCTGGCGGTAATAATTCAGGACTAATTGGTGTATCTAAAATGCTTTTGAGTGTTTGTTTGCAAATTTTGTTTTTTTGAGTATCTGCAAAATATTCAACAAGATATTTCACTAATGTTTTGGGAACAGATGAATTTACTGAATACATAGACATATGGTCTCCATTATAAGTACACCAACCTAAGGCAAGTTCTGAAAGATCACCAGTTCCTATTACTAAGGCATTTTCTTTATTTGCTATGTCCATTAAGATTTGCGTTCTTTCTCTTGCTTGGGTGTTTTCATAGGTTACGCTTCGGTCTTTTTTATCTAATTCGATATCTTTAAAATGAACTAGGGAAGAATCAATAATATTGATTTCTTTTTTTGTAACCCCATAGTTGTCTAATAATTTTTGAGAATTTTCTAAAGTTTTCTTTGTGGTTCCAAATCCAGGCATGGTTATTCCAATAATATTTTTTAAAGGAAGATTTAGAATTTTGAAAGATTCTATAGTTACTAAAAAAGCTAGGGTAGAATCTAGACCACCACTTATTCCTATGACACATTTTTCTATACCTGTGTGTTTTAATCTTTTGGCTAGTCCTATTGCTTGTATTTTTAAAATTTCTTCACAACGAGAATTTCTTTTTTCTTTTGAAGATGGTACAAATGGTGTTTTTGAATATTTTCTTAAGCTATGATTTTTATTGTTTTTAATATCGATTTTAATATATCTAAAATCATTTTCTTTTATATCACTCTTAAAATTTGTTGCTTTTAAACGAGTATACTGAAGTTTTTGAACATCAATATCTTCGATGATGTGATTTGTTTGAAAATTAAAACGTTCATTTTCTTTTAAGATAGTTCCATTTTCAGTAATAGCGGCATATCCTGAGAAAACTAAGTCGGTTGAAGATTCGTTTGGTCCAGCAGAGGTATAAATATACGCGCATATATTTTTTGCTGAGGCATTTTTTATTAAGTTTTTACGATATTCTTGTTTTCCAATAATTTCATTGCTTGCAGATAGATTAAAAATTATGGTTGCATTTTTCTGACATGCTTTTGTGCTTGGAGAAATAGGATTCCATAAATCTTCACAAATTTCAATACCAAATGTTATTTCTTTTTGTTCTCGGTCTTCAAAAAGTAAGTCGGTTCCAATTGGGACAGTTTCGTTTAAAATTTCTATTTCTTTGTTTACTATATTTTTTCCATCACTAAACCATCTTTTTTCATAAAATTCATTATAATTGGGAATATGAGTTTTGGGAACAATTCCTAGTATTTTTCCTTTTTGAATTGGTATAGCACAGTTGTAGAGTTGGTTATCCAAAATTAAGGGCATACCTATAATAGAAATAATCTGATAATTTTTCGTTTCTTCTTTGATTTTTTGTAGTCCTTCTAAAGCTTTTTCTAAAAGAAGATTTTGTGAGAATAAATCTGCGCATGTGTATCCTGTTATGGATAGTTCTGGGAAGAGGGCAATATCTACTTTTTCTTTTTCTAAATTTTTAATTTCTTTAAGTATTTCTTCTGTGTTAAAAGTTGTGTTTGCGACTTTCATTTCTGGTACGCTTGCAGCAACTCTTACAAAGCCAAATTTTTTGTTCATATTTTTTTTCCTTTCTTTTATTTGATTCGATTTAATTTCATTCCTTGTTCTTTAGCTTGTTTTATTAGTTCTCTTTTTAAAGTAATAAGCTCTTTTGTCATGTCTACAAAGTAGAGTTGAGGATTTAAATATCTTTTGACTTCATCAGGAATTGTTTGTAAGTCTTGTGTACAAAGTTTTTGCTTTTGAAGTAATGTTGGGTCTTGATACACTTGATGTCCTTTAATAAAAATAGGAATTTGAAGTTCTCTTATGCGGTAGTTTTTAATTCTGGTTTGATTATGATTATTGATTGGGTCAATAAGCGTGAATTCATCTTCCGGAATTTTTTGATTGTGTAGGGCTATAACATCTCCTAATGCTAATCCATTTTTTTTGTCGTAGAACCTGTATACTTTTTTATATCCTGGAGTAATTGCTTTTGCTTCTTCGTTGCTTACTTTTATTTTTGAAATGTATTCTTGCTCTTTTTTTATTGCAACATTTTTGTAAACGACACCAACTCTAGCTTGGTCGGGTAGGACAATGTTGTCGCCTAATCCTATAGAATCAATTGGAGCATTTTGCTCTTTTAAAGCACGTATAGTATCTTCTTTAAGTCCATTTGAAACACAGATTTTGGTGTCTGTAAGACCTGCCTCATCTAACATTTTACGAGCTTCTTTAGCTAATTTAGCTAAATCTCCTGAATCGATTCTGATTCCTTTTAAAGTGTATCCGTTTGGTAGTAAAAAATCTTTAGCTACTTTAATTGCATTAGGAATTCCACTTTTTATGACATCATATGTATCAACGAGTAGGGTACAATTATTTGGATATGTTTTTGCATATGCTAAAAATGCATCATATTCTGAATCGAAAGATGTAATAAAACTATGGGCCATGGTTCCTAATGGAAGGCTATTGTATTCTTTGGCATTTAAAACGTTTGAAGTTCCGATGCATCCAGCCATGATTGCACATTTACTTGCGTCTAAACCAGCAATTGGCCCCATTGCTCTTCTAAGACCAAATTCCATAACACCGATGCCTTTTGCTGCTTCCGTAATTCTTTTTGATGAGGTTGCCCAGCAAATGTGTGAATTTAGATAACTTAATAAAATTGTTTCAATTAATTGAGCTTCTATAATTGGAGCTTTAACTGTTATAATTGGTTCATTTGCAAAGATGACTGTTCCGTCTGGAATAGCATAGATACTTCCATGAAATTTGAAATTTTTTAAGTAGGTTAAAAAATCTTCTGAAAAAGCTTTTGTTTGTCTTAAAAAATCAATATCTTGGTCAGTAAAATGAAAATTGTTTATTGTTTCAATAATTTTATCTACACCAGCCATGATTGCATAACCTGAATCAAATGGATTTTTTCTGAAAAACGCATCAAATACGGCTATTTCTTCAGTTTTTCCTTCATTAAAATAAGCTTGACTCATGGTGAATTCATAAAAGTCATTGGCCATGGAAAGGTTTAAATCTTGCATATTATTTCAACTCCTTTACTAAACGAATTCCATTTTGTTCCATAACACGATATCCAAAGTTGTTTGCTTCAATTCTGTCATGAACATCTGGAATGTGAAATGTTTCAACAGCGTTTATTGGTACCTCTATATTGACGTTTAGGTTCATTTCATCTAAAAAGTTTCTTAAGGCAACTGTAAAGTTCATAATACAAATATCTGTACAGCATCCTGTTATTCGAATTGTTTGAATATTTTCCATTTTTAAAATTGTTTCTATTACACCAGGTGCGAATAAAGCACATGTAGAATTTTTGTAAAATATTTTTGTTGCGTATGGTTCAAAGATTGCTAATTCTTTAATCGTTTTTTGTTCTTCCTCAGTATCACAATGTGGTGCATAACGAGTTAGTTCAACGCTCTTTGATGTATGTTTGTCATTTACAAAGAACAATGCACCTCCATTTTTTAATGTTTTTCTAATATTTTCTCTAATGTTTGGAACAATGTGTTTTATGCTTGGGTCAGCAAGGTTTCCTTTTTCACAAAAACCATTATTCATATCAATCACAAAGATTGCTTCTTTTATATTTTTTAAATTTTCCATATTTTCTCCTTCTTTCTTATTAACTAAATGTTAAAAACATTGTTTAAAAAAATTATAATAGATTTTGTCTTTTTAATTGCAAAGTCATATATCCAATTTTTGAGTTTGCATCATGCATTCCTATTTCGGTAAGTAAATCTTCTTTTTTTCGAGTAAGTAAATCTCGAATATCTTGGTCATTAACTTCAATATAGGTTAAGTTTTCTTCTTCGTCTAATTTTTGTTCTTGTTTTTTTTGACATCCTTCAGCAACATAAGTTGTAATTAATGCTTTGCTACATCCTTGGTCTTGATAATGACTTTCTAATTTGTAAACACTAGTTGGTACATATCCAGTTTCTTCAACTAATTCTCGAATAGCAGCGTATTCGTTATTTTCATTTTTATCTACCATACCGGCTGGAAATTCAATAGCTACAGTTTCATACGTGTTTGGACGTGCTTGAACTACTACTAAATAGTTTCCTTCTGTTGTAATAGGAATAATTACTACAGCATCGCCATTATCTTTTCTTTTGGTAATTTGTTCACATGGCATTGTCGCGCCATTTGCTAAAGTGACTTTATAACTTTTTTTTCCAAGGTATCCTTCTTCATATATAGATAAAAGTTGTTTTTCTTTTGTTTTAAAATTTTTGATTGCTTCAATAGCTTTTAGTTTTTCTTCGGGTTTCATTTTTTCATCTCTCTTCTTATTAACCGAATGTTAAAAACATTTCTTTTAAAAATAACAAACTGGCCAGTTGTTATTAACATTATATTAATAAGTTTTGAAAAAGTCAACCACTTTTTAACAAAAAAGTAAAAACAATTTCTTTTCTTTAGTTAGCTCTTTTTTTTTAAAAGAAAATACGTTATAATTTAAATAGAAAGAATGGCGCTGTTATGACTAGATTACAATTTTTTGTGAAATTAAATAGGAGATGAAATGAATGGCTTTTATTGATGTGAAAAAATTATCTAAAACATATCAAATGGGAGAAGTTACAATTAAAGCAATTGAGAATATTTCTTTTTCAATTGATGAAGGTGAGCTGGTTGTCATTTTAGGTCCTAGTGGAGCAGGAAAGACTACTGTTTTAAATATTCTAGGTGGAATGGATACTCCAACTAGTGGTTCAGTTATTGTTGATGGAAAAGATGTTTCCAAATTTAATAAGAAAGCTTTAACTGATTATCGCCGTTATGATATTGGCTTTGTTTTTCAATTTTATAATTTGGTTGGAAATTTAACAGCTTTAGAAAATGTAAGCTTAGCTAGTCAAATTTGTAAACACCCAAAAGATAGTTTGGAAACGTTAAAACAAGTTGGCTTGGGAGATAGAAGTGGACATTTTCCAGCTCAATTATCTGGTGGAGAACAACAAAGAGTTAGTATTGCTAGAGCATTAGCAAAAAACCCTAAGATCCTATTATGCGATGAACCGACAGGAGCTTTGGATTCTAAAACTGGACGAATGATTTTGGAACTTTTACAAGATACTTGTCATAAAGAACATATGACTACGATTATTATTACCCATAATGCAGTTATAAGTGAAATGGCTGATAAAGTTATTAAAATAAAGAATGGTCAAGTAGATGATATTCTAATTCAGAAAAATCCAAAATTAGTAAAGGATATTGATTGGTAATGTACTTATTTAAAAATAGTTTTATTAAAATTCGCAAGTCATTAGGTCGGTTCTTTTCTTTAATTTTTATTGTTGCTTTAGGAAGTGCTTTTTTTGCTGGGGTAAGAGAGACTTCTTCAGATATGATTCGAACTGTGGATAATTATCATGATGAATATTCACTTATGGATTACCGAATTGTAAGTACAATGGGTTTAACAGAAGATGATATTGCTTCATTAAAAGAACTTGATAATGTGGATAAAGTAGTTCCAGGGTATTCTTTTGAAACAGTTTTAGATGGTAATGCTACTAAAATATATGGATGTTTGAACGATATTAATCGCGTTTCTATAATTGAAGGAAGAGGACTTCAAAATGAAAATGAAGTTTTGGTAGAACGGGGAACTTATGCTCTTGGGGATACCATTACTTTAGAGAGTGATGCTTTAGATTTTGTTAAAAATACGACATTTACGGTTGTTGGGATTGTGGATAGTCCAATGTATATTTATGAAAATAAAGGAATTTCCACAGTGAGTGATGGAAAACTTGATACGTTTATGTATATACTTCCTTCTAATTTTACATTGGAATATTATACAGAAGTTTATTTAACTGCTAAGGATAGTGTTTCAAAAACAGCTTATCAAGATGATTATAAAGAAACGATATCTTATTTAAATGATGAGTTAGTAGAGTTAAAACCGATAAGAGAAACAGCTCGTTATGAAGAAATTTTAGCGGAAGCGATGAAGGAAATTTATGATGCTGAGGAAGAGTTGAATAAGCAAAAACTCGAAAATGATCAAAAATTTGTTGATGCAAAGAAAGAGCTAGATAATAGTCAGGCTTTATTAGAACAAGGTTGGGCTGATTATAATAATGGCGTTTCTACTTTAGAAAATACTCGTATTTCTATGGAGAAGACTTTTTCTGATACGGAAGCACAGTTGGATGCTGGAGAGAAGAAATTAAAAGATTCTTTAAATGCATATGGTATTACTTTAGATCAAATTGCTGGTTTGATTGAACAGATAAATACACAGATTGAAGCTTTAAATCAATTGTTAGCTACATTGGATCCTTCTAGTGATGAGTATAAAAGTTATAGTGGTCAGTTACAAACTTTGCAAACCTCTTTAGAAGGAGTAAAAGAAATTCAAAATGCGCAGATTACTTTAGAAAATGGAAGAAAAGAATTAGAAGCTGGAAAAGCTACTTGGAATCAACAGTATAATTCTTCTTTATCTTCTTTAAATGAAGCACATCAAGAACTTCTTAATGGAGAGGCTGAACTTTCTGCTGGACGCGCTAGTTATGAATCTGGTTATGCAACATATTTAGCTGAGATAGCTCAGGCTGAACAAAAAATTCTTGATGCCAGAGAAGAAGTTGCTAATCTAGAAAAACCAGTTTGGTATTTGTTTGATAGGGAAGATAATCCAGGGTATACTACTTTTATTGATTCAGCAACTAAAGTGGATTCTATTGCTGCAGTGTTTCCAATTTTCTTTATTCTTGTTGCTTTCTTAATGGGAATGAATACTATGACAAGAATGATTGAGGAAGAACGAGGAGAAATAGGGTTATTTATTTCTTTAGGATATTCTAAAGCCAAAATCATTTGTAGTTATCTTTTCTATGTTTTTTTGGCAACAACGATTGGTTTAGCTTTAGGCTTAACTGTTGGTTATTTAATTGTACCAATTATTATTTATCGTGTGTATGTATCAATGTTTGTTTTACCAGATTTAGAAGTTTCTTTCAATTTGATTATGAGTCTTATTATTGCTGTGGTTTGTTTTGGAGCGATGAGTTTGGTTACTTATCTTACCGCTAATCGTAATTTTAAATATATGCCAGCGAATTTGCTTCGACCAGAAGCTCCAAAGATGGGAAAAAAGGTTTTCTTAGAAAGAATTCGCTTTTTATGGAAACGTTTAAGTTTTACTTGGAAAGTTACTGTTCGAAATTTATTCCGTTATAAGAAAAGAATTGTCATGACTTTAATTGGTATATCAGGTTGTACAGCTTTACTTCTTACAGGATTTGGTATTCAAGATAGTATAGGTTCTTTAATGGATAAGCAATTTGGAGATATTGAAGTTTATGATGCAATTTTCTTTTTAGATGAAGAGACTAGTGAAGTAAGTGATGAGGTCACAAGTCTATTAAGCGATGTTGAGCATTATGGATTTTTGAATATGGAAACTTTTACCTTTAATGCTAATAATAAAAATATTGATATTTATTTGATGGCTTTTCAAGATGTGACTTCTGTTTCAAACTTTTTGCATTTAAGGTCAACTGATGGAACTTCTTTAACGCTGGATAATAACGGAGTAATTCTTTCTTCTAAAACGGCGGATATGCTAAATGTATCGGTAGGCGACACTTTTGGAATTCGTAATAGTGAAAATGAATTGTTTGTTTTAAAAGTTTCAGGAATTAGTGAGAATTATGTTAATCATTATGTATATATGAGTGATGTTTATTATGAACAAATTTTTGGAAAGAAAAGTTATAATGCAGTAATGACTACTATGGATGACAGTAAGATTAGTGAAGTAGGTAATTCTTTATTAGATTCTGGCTATTTTAGTAGTGTTCAATATATAACGGATAGTATGGATATGTTTCAAGATATTATTCGTAGTATGAATGATATTGTCTTACTTATTCTTGGTTTTTCAACATTCTTAGCTATTACAGTTTTATATAATTTGACTACTATTAACATTAGTGAGCGAACAAGAGAGATTGCCACTTTAAAAGTACTTGGATTTCATGATAAAGAAGTATCAGCTTATGTTTACCGAGAAACGCTGGTTTTAACTATCTTTGGTATTTTACTTGGTTTAGGGCTTGGCGTTTTATTAAATCAATTTGTTATGACAGTTGCTGAAACAGATGAAATTTTCTTTGTTAAAGACATTTATGCTTTAAGTTATTTGTATACTTTTCTAATTATGACATTGTTTACTATTGTTGTTCAATTTATTACGTATTTTATTTTAAGAAAAATCAATATGATTGATTCTTTAAAATCGGTTGAATAATTTAAAAACTAGCTAATTATGACATGTTTTGTCGAATTGCTAGTTTTTTTCTTTTTTCCTTTTATAATAAACTTCACTTTCTTAGGACAGGGGGTGATTTAATGGAAAATAAGGAAGTACGAAAAGTCATTACTTTTGATACAATTCAAAAGCTTTTTTACTCAAATCCAACTTTTTTAAATACAGTTTTTACAAAGATTACGGGTATTGAGATAGAAAAGTTAGAAAGAAAACTTTTGGATTTTTCGGTTGAAGATAATAATTATGAAGAACTTAGAAAAGAAATCGAAAATATGATCATTTTTTCTGTTTCAGATCATTCTACTATTTCAGAGACAATTGTTAATAATGGAACACTATGGTGTTGGTTTTATGAAAAAAGTGATTTAGTTTCCGAAAATTTAAAACGCTTTAATTTTTGTTTTGGGCATGTTGATTCTTTTTGTTCTAAAGAATTTGTTACTAAAAATGAAAGATTGGTTGAAAGTGGAAGGATTTCTCAAGAGTATATGATTAATTTGGATTATTTATATGATTGTGATGAAGAAGTTATTACCAATCCAAATACTTTGGAATATTTACTTTATCCTTTCATTTGTTTTGATTTAGATAAATTAAAATCAATTTATAAAAATGATGAACAAATGGCACGAGTGATTGCAACTTTATTTGTTTTGAAAGAAGAAGCTTGTACGATCAAATATAATCAAATTAATGTATCCGTTTAAAAAGATTAGGAAAATTTAGAATTGCTTTAAAATTTGTTTTAGCAATTCTTTTTTTGTGATATACTTTTTTATGATTGGAGTGTGTGATTGAATAAAAAATGTACAAGAAAAGGAAAAAAATTCTAAAAGGATGATTATCATAATTGTTTGTGTTGTTCTGATATTGATTATAGCTTTTGTTTTGATTTTTATAGGAAGAAATAATTCTTCTAGTGATGGAAATTTACTAGATTCTAATGAACCTGTTTTGACAGATCCAGAGCAACCAAGTTCTTTAGCTAGTGATACAGAAGAGTTATTAAATACTTATAAAAAATTAGATACTATAAGTGTATCTTTGGATAAAATCTCTTTTGCTAATTCTTTAGGTATAGAAGTAGGAAGTAAAATGGATGTTTATGTGTATTCTACACCAAAATTTGTGGGAACTTTTGAAGTGATGGAAGAAAATGGGGTTAAGTATATTACTGGGATGAAGCAAGTTTTAGATGCTATTGATTTAGAAGATGGTGAACATCATTTAGCTTTGCTTTTAAATGGTGAGGTTTTAGGTTATGTGTCGATTACTATATCTAGGGATCATGAAGATAATCCGATTACGGAGGAAGAAACTAGTGAAAATACAGAAGATAGTGATGAATCTTTACCTAGTGTTGAAACAAAGGAAGAAGTTGCGGTAGAAATTGAACCTGTTTCTTATCAAACAAAAGAAGTTCAAGAAGTAAATATGAAGCGTGGAGAAAGAAAAGTAACTACAGCTGGAGTAGAGGGTAGCAAGGAAGTTACATATAAAGTGGCTTATGATAATAGTCATCGTGAAATTAAAAGAGAAAAGCTTTCTGAAAAAATAACAAAAAATTCTGTTGATGAAGTTGTTATGGTTGGAATAAGTGATTATAATATTAATACTTCTACCTATGTAGAATATGCTGGACCTTTATGTAAAACTTTAAATTCTATTGGAAATATGTGCGATGAAACTGAAATGAATTTTAAAGCTATAAGCGTTGATAGTAATCCGATTATTACATGTATAGCAGAGAAATGTTTAACAAATCAAGTAAATGAACATATCTCTGCTACTTGGAAACCAAATTCTGCCTTGTTAGAAGCAACTTATCAAGGTGAAACGCGTTATTTTTTTACGAATAAGGCAACTGATACTCAAAAACTTACATTGGAAGATTGTGAAAAATATGGTTTAGCGTGTGGAAGTTGGTAAGTATTTTAAAAGAGTGATTTTTCTTCACTCTTTATTTTTTTCAATTTCTTCTTTTAATTGTTCATAGTTTAATGCACCTGGAATTTTTTCTTTGATTTCTTTATTTTTAATGATAAAAGTATTTGGATAAGATGTAATATAGTAATTTTCAAAAGTTGTGTTTTCTTCATCAATTAAAATGGGAAAAGTATATTTTTTTTCTACTATATATTTTTTTATTTCTTCTTTTGTTGTTTTACTTTCTTTTGGACTTACTATGGTTAGTATAATTACATCCTTATTTTGATATTCCTGATAAAGTTTTTCAATGTTTTCCAATTCTTCTTTGCAGATTTTACAAGTCATAGACCAAAAATTCAAAAAAATTGTTTTGCCTTGATATTTTTCTAAAGTGTGTTCTTGATTGTTTAAATCTTTCAAAGTAAAGTTTGATGCAATTTTTAAATCTATATTATTTTCTGTTCCGCAGTTTGATAAGCCATTTTCATTTATGGTGCAACTGTTTAATGATTTTTTGGGGAGAGCACTTATTCCGTTGTAAAGGAGAAGAACTCCAATGAAGAGTAAAAGTATTCCGCCTATTTTTACTAAACCCATTAATGATTTTTGATGTTTTTTTAAAAGATTTAAGGCTTCATTTGTAAATAATCCTAGTATTAAAAAAGGGATAATAAAACCTATTGCATATAATAAAACATAAAGATTACCTATTAACATATTTTCTTCGCTTCCAGCCATCATAAGCACAGATGAAAGAGCTGGTCCTACACATGGTGTCCAAGCAAAGCTAAATAAAAAACCTAAAATAAATGCAAATAAAGGATTCATTTTTTTGATATTGATATTTGCGTTAATTTTTTTCTCTTTTTGAAGAAATTTGATTTTTAGTATTCCTGTTTGAAATAATCCCATAATGATAATTAGAATTCCACATATGATTAAAAGGATGTGTTTGGAATTTTGAAAGAATCTTCCAATAGCTGTGAATGATAATCCTAGTAGAAAAAAGGATGCAGAAATTCCTAAAACAAAGAAGAAAGTATGTAAAAGTGTCGTTTTTCTTTTGTAAGTTATGGAACCATCTTTGTTTACTGTTTTAGCGCTTCCTGCTAAATAACTCATATATAAAGGAATAATTGGGATAATACATGGTGAGAAGAAGGAGATAAGTCCTTCTAAAAATACAGTAATAAATCCAAAACTTTCTAACATAGTTACCTCCTAATGCCTTGGGTATTTTATCAAATTTTTTCTGCTTTGAAAAGCTTATTTTAAAGCATAGCTACTGTTAATTACAGGAACACTGTAAAGTAGTAAAATATCGGCATTTTCTTGCCAGTTGATTTCCTTAATATTTTTTAAATAATCACTTCCGATGTATCGAAGATCAATTACCGTGATTTTTTGATATTCTGGAATTAATAATGGAATAAGAGAACTTGCAAATGAATCTCTAAAAATGACAAGTTCTTTATTTGAAGTTGCTTTCTCGTTTTCGATAAATAGTAAAGGAGTTGCTCCACTTAAGAAAACATCATAACCGTCTAAATTGTTGATATTTTCTTTTTGATAAACTTTTTCTATTTTTTGTTTTTCGTAATTGTATACAGAACATTCTTCGATAATATCGTTTGTGTAATATGTGATTGTTTCTTCTTTTATATTGTTTGGAATTCGTGATTTTAAAGCACCATAGAATGGAGATACTTCTTGTTTAATCCAAGTATAGTTTGTTTTAGGTAAGTTCATTCCTTCTTTTAATTTTTGAACCACATTTTGTAATTCGGATTGTTTCCAGTGGATGTCTGTTTGATAATAACTTTCTATATTTACTTCTTCAAACAATGAGATATAGGAATAATCTTGAAATTCTGTTTGGATTTGTGAGACAAGTTCTTCATAATTTAATTTAGGAATTTTAGGGTCATCTACATAATAAATTTTATCTGGAATAATACTGTAGTAAACATTTGAAGATTTGTTATATGTATCCAGAGTCTTTTTAAGAAGTTCAGTAAAATGACTCACTGATTTTTTATCGATGCTTGTGTTTAATTCGTATAAGGAATCTTCTATTTGAATTACATTGTTTTCTTCTTTTTTCTGTAATAGATTTAAAGAAACGGTTCCTTTTAATTTTCTAAATTCTGTTCGAAATGGAAATTGGTCTGTTAAATAATCCGTCCATTTAGAGAAGTAACTATTGTCTAAGATATTTGCTACTGAAAATTTTGGAATTTGTTCTAATTTTCTTCTTTCTTCTTTAGAAAGTTCGTCATCAGGTTTTACTATTCCTAAAATACAAAATAAAATCATAGGACCTAAAACACAAATAATGGTTAATTTATCTTTCATATTTTTCTCCTTCTAAAATCTAAAATATAAAAATGGGTTGTATGAATCGTCGATGATATATCCTGTTATAATGAAAAGTAAAATCATTAAAATCATTGGTTCGGCAATGATTAAAACTTTTTTTCCAGTTTTGGAATTCGCAATTTTATTGTATAGATTTTTTATCCATGGACCCATTCCTATAAAGGCTAGAATTAAAATGATTAAATAATTACTTAAATAAAAGTTTGTTTCTACATTAGTGAATGGTAAGGTAAAATTAAATAAATTTTGGAAGAAAAGTCCAATACCTGTTATCGATTCTGTACTAAATATTATAAAGCTAAATATAATTAATATAAATGTAGAAATATGGGCAAAGATTTTATGTTTATCAAGAAATTTTTGCCAAACAAATTTTTCTAAAAGTAGAAGAATGGCAAAATAAAGTCCCCATAAAACAAAATTCCAACTTGCTCCGTGCCATAATCCAGTTGTTAACCACACGATTAAAATGTTTCTAATTTGTTTTTTCTTACCTAAACGATTTCCGCCAAGAGGAATGTAGAGATAATCTCTAAACCATGTGGATAAAGAAATATGCCAACGTCTCCAAAAATCTGTTATGCTTTTTGCTGTTAGAGGATAATTAAAGTTTTCTAAAAAATGAAAACCAAATACTAGGCCAAGACCGATTGCCATATCACTGTATCCGGAAAAGTCATAGTAAATTTGGAATGTATAAGCTAGAGCTTTTAGCCAAAAGCTTAGAATAGTTGGGGAGCTTAATGTATCTAGACTCGTCGTGAACGCACCTAGAAGATTAGCGATGAGAACTTTTTTTCCTAGTCCAATAATAAATCTTTTTAATCCAGAAGCAACTAATGGAATAGTGGTTTTTCGATTTTCCATTTCTTCTGCTACGGTTTCATAACGGACGATTGGACCTGCTATTAATTGAGGAAATAAAGTTAAATAAGTTGCAAAATCAAAAACATTTTTTGCTGGTTTTATTTCTCCTTTATAAATATCTATTACATAACTTGTCGCTTGGAAAGTGAAAAAGCTTATACCAATTGGCATGATTATATGTAATAAAGGAAAGTCTGTATTTAATAAATTGTTTATGTTTGTAATAAAGAAATTAAAATATTTGAAATAAAATAATAAACCAAAGTTGATAACTAGGTTAGTTATTAACAAAAGCTTTTTCTTTTTAGGATATTTTATAATGAGATTTCCTGCGTAGTAATTTAAGAAACAAGAAAAAATTAATACAATGATGTATTTGGATTCACCATAAAAATAAAAAAATAAACTAAAAATTAATAATACTTTATTTCGAAATTTTGCTGGTATTAGAAAATAACATAATATGCATAATGGTAAAAAGTAATAAAGAAATGAAATACTTGAAAATACCATAAAAATCCTCCTTTAAAAAAAAGCCTTAATAGGCTTATGATAATTTGTCAAAGTTTTCTTCTATTTTTGGAGCTAATTCATTTGCCATGATGACAAGAATTAAGTTTCCTTTATTTTTGACAACAACATTTTCAGCTGTAACACAAATCCATTTGTTTGGATTGATGTTTTCTTCAATTGTCTTTTTTAGAGCTTCAATATCTTGACCTTCTTTAGCACGTACTAAGACGATAGAATGAGCGATTGAACCAACCATTGATTCTGATGCTAAAGCACTTTCAAATTCGATATCACTTGTTCCTAAGTAGTTTTCTACATTTTCGCTTGTGATTTCAATATTTGATAAAGCCATTGGTAGTTCTTCTTCACTAATTCCTTCATATAATTTTGTCATGATAACTTCTAAAGAACCTTCAATGTTTTGTTCTTTAGTTGTACATCCTGTTAGGAATAAAGCTCCAAGGATAATTAATCCTAAACCAATTTTCTTTAAATGTGTCATTATTTTTACCTCCGGGCATAAGTGTATCATGGGGCTATGTTTTTGTCTATTAAATTTTTATCTTTAAAAAAAGTAGTATTTTAGATTGACAGAGAAATCTATGTGTTTTTCAGAATTTAAAGTGTTAAATGTAAGTTTTTAGATTTACAAGGTATGTAAAGCGAATATTATAGACAAATAAAGATAAAAAAATTTTAAATATTGGTTTACTTTTTATTTTAATAATGTTAAAATAACTTTCGAGTAAGCAATTACTCCTTGCTTTTTGTGTAATCAAAAAGCCATTAGACCATAAGGAGGTGTAGAAAATGAACAAATACGAAATCATGTTTATTGTAAAAGCTACTATGGAAAGTGCAGATATTAAAAAATGTGCTGAAAGTTTTAAGTCTTTAATTAGTGACTTAAAAGGAAAAGTAGTTGAATACAAAGAACTAGGTGAGAAGAAGCTTGCATATCCTATTAAAAAAGAATTAAACGGATATTATTTTGTAATGCAAGTTGAAGCTAACAAAGATACGATTCAAGAATTTGATCGTAAAATTCGTCTAGATGAAAATGTTTTAAGACATTTAATCATTCGTCAAGAAGAGGAGTAAAAAATGAATAAAGTTATTTTAATCGGTAGATTAGCTAGAGATCCTGAAATGCGTACTACAGGAAGTGGTATTGCTGTAACACGTTTTACAGTTGCTGTTTCTCGTCCTTTTAATCCTCAAGGAGGCCAACCACAAACTGATTTTATTGGATGTGTCGCATGGCGTAGACAAGCAGAAAATATTGCTAAATATTGTACGAAAGGTTCACAAGTGGCTGTTGAAGGTAGAATTCAAACTGGAAGTTACGATGGAGCCGATGGTCAAAAGCATTATACGACAGATATTGTTGCAGATAATGTTACGTTCTTAGGTTCTAGAAACGCGTCAGCTGGTGATTCTTCCAACTATGATGCTGCAAGTTTTGCTCAACCAATGCCTAGTTATGAAGAAAGTCAAAGTATACCAACAACTGATGTCAGTGAAGATCCTTTTAAAGACTTTGGTGAAGAGATTGCACTCTCTGATGATGATCTACCATTCTAGGAAAGGAGATTATATAAATGGCTGAATTTAGAAGAAAAAAGAAAAAAATATGTCAAATGTGTGCTGGAAAAAGTGTTGATTATAAAGATGTTATGATTATTAATAAATATATTAGCGAAAAAGGTAAAATTTTACCAAGACGTATGACTGGTGCATGTGCAAAACATCAAAGACATATTGCTGAACAAATTAAATATGCAAGATTTATGGCTTTAATTCCATATGTTAAATAGGATACTTGTTAAAAAGTATCTTTTTTTGTTATACTTTTTATAGGTGATTTTTTTGGAACGAGAAGATGGGTATATAATTTTGGATTCTTTAAGAGTCGCACAACATATTCCTAGAGATAAGGGCGGAGAAATTTTAAAATTTTATAAAGGTCAGGAATTATATTTTAAAGATTGTTCGGAATCTTTAGCTATTTCTCAGTTATTTTGTACTTATGTTTTGCGTGCTTTAGAAATACCAACTGTATCGCTTGATATGGCTAGATATCAAAGCTACAAAGGAATTGTTTCTACAAGTTATAATCCTCATCATTTAAAAGAGTTTTCTTTAAAAAATATTTTAGATAAGTATTTTTTAGAAGTTGTTTTAAAACGAAAGCATAAATCCTATATTCAAAAATCTTTTGATTTATATAATTTGGAAGATATTTATCAAGCTTTATGTTATTTTTTTAGAAATGATTTAAATAATGAAGTGATTGTTTCTTCTCTTATGCAAGATATTGTGAAATTGTTTTTTTGTCAGTTTTTACTAGGAGATTATGATATGCATTATCGTAACCTTATTGTTTTAAAGGATTCTTCTTTTCATTTAGCTCCTTTTTTTGATTTTGACGGAAGTTTTTGCTTGGATTTAAATTCAACTCGTTATGTTGTTGCTTTGGAGAATTATGAGCATGATTCTAGAAAAAGACGTAAACCAATTGAAGTGTTGGAAGAATCAATACCAAAGTATTATGAATTGTTTAAAGAACTTTTTGTGCTCATACCTACTAAGACTGAGGTTTTAAATGATATTGAGAAGTCTTTAGGAAAAAAGCTTCATCCTAATACTATACGTCATATTTGTTATGATGAATATATTGCTCAGATAGATAACATGTTGAAAATGTATGAAAAGCGTTTTTTAAAAAAATAGCATTTATTTCTAAAATATTTTTGATATAATAAGTACTGTGATTGGAGGTCTTTTTAATGAAAGTTATTTTATTAAAAGATGTTAAAGGTCAAGGAAAAAAAGATGATATCATTAATGTAAGTGATGGGTATGCAACAAATTATTTAATTAAAAATGGTTTGGCTGTTCCTGAAACGAAAAAAAGTAAAGAAGTTTTAGATCGTTCTTTACTAGAAAGACATTTAGAAGAGGAAGATCGAGTTAAAGATTTTCAAAATATTCAAAAAGAATTAGAAAAAAAACAAATTGTTTTTCAAGTGAAAACCGGAAAAGAGGATAAGGTTTTTGGAGTGATTTCAACAAAACAAATAAGTGATGAATTAAAGAAAATGGGATTTTCTATTGATAAAAAATGTATAAAGTTGGATCATCCGATTGATTCGTTAGGAACTCATGAAGTTACTATTGAACTTCATAAAAGAGTTATTTTTCCTTTAAAAGTTGTTTTAAAGAAGTAGGTGATTATTATGGCATCAAGAGTAATGCCTCAAAATTTAGAAGCTGAAATGAGTGTTTTAGGTGTAACTTTTTTAAATCCATATGCAATGGAAAAAATTATGGAAAATTTAACGGAAGATATGTTTTTTAGTGATGCTCATAAAAAAATCTTTTCAGCATTGGTTTCATTATATAAAAGCAATACGCCTATTGATATTACAACTGTGAAAAATGAGTTGGATAAGCAAAAAAATTTGAATGCTATTGGTGGAATTGAATATTTAAGTGAGATTATTGATTCTGTTGCGACTAGTGCAAACTTGGATTATTACATGGATATTGTTAAGGACAAGGCTACCAGAAGAAGGCTTATAGATACCGCTACAAATATTGTTACAGATGCGTATGATGAGGAAGAAAATTTAACTACTTTGCTTGATACTTCTGAACAAAAACTTTTAAATGTTATTCGTACACGTAAGACGAGTGAATTTAAACCTATTACTGAAGCTTTACGTGAAGCTCATGAAAATTTAGAGAGAATGAGCAAAAATAAAAGTGTCGTAACAGGTATTACAACTGGTTTTAAGGATTTGGATAAAGCAACTGCTGGGTTACATGAGGGTGAACTTATTATTCTTGCAGCTCGTCCTGGTATGGGAAAAACAGCTTTTGCTTTAAATATTGCGACAAATGCTGCGATGAGTACGGATAAAGCTGTTGCTATTTTTAATTTGGAGATGAGTGCTGAACAACTAGTTAATCGAATGATTAGTTCTGTTGGGCAGATTGAAGGCGAGAAATTAAAAACAGGAATGTTAAACGATAATGATTGGAAACGGTATACAGAGGCCATGAGTGAGCTTGCCGATACGAATATTTATATTGAAGATGATGCATCTGTAACAGCTCCTGAAATTAAGGCGAAATGTCGACGTCTTGCCTCTAGTCCTAAAGGTCTTGCTTTGGTTGTTATCGATTATTTGCAGCTTGTTACAACTGGAGGTCGAGTAGAGTCTAGACAAGTCGAAGTTTCTGAGATATCTCGTGCTTTTAAAACGATGGCTATGGAATTAAAGGTTCCTGTTATTGCCCTTGCACAGTTGTCACGTAATGCTGAAAGACGGGAGTCTAATCAACCAAGACTTGCTGACCTTCGTGAATCTGGTTCAATTGAACAAGATGCTGATTTGGTATTATTTTTGAATCGTCAAGATTATTTTGAAACCAAAACAGCTGAGAATAAAAGTAATATCGTGCCCGTTGATGTAATTATTGCTAAGCATCGTCGTGGTAGTACTGGTTTATTTCAAATTTTATTTGAGTTGAATAAAAGTTGTTTTAAACCATATTCACCAATGGAAGAAATATAAGGAAAATTTAGGGAGGTTATTATGAGTAAAATTGATTTACATGAAGAGATGAAAATAAATACGTGCTTATCAAAAGAGAAAAAATTTACAGAAGAGGATTTTGTTAGAGTATTGTTTTCTTATTTGACTAATAATGGTGTATATCAAGTACGTGAATCTGATTTAAAAAGAAAGTTATATTTTTATTATGAAAATCCTGAATTTCAAGAGCTTTTTCAAGATATTTGTAAAGCTAGAGGTTCTTTAAATCCTGAAGTTGATATTTCTGAAGGTTTATATCATGAAAAGTATTTTGGTAGAAATATTGTTTGGGGGTCTAGTCATTCAGACAAATTAAATTTGGTATATCCTTTTGATATAGATCTGTCTGATTATGAAAAAAAATTAAGTAAGAATGGTCTTGAATTAATGAGACGTCTTGCTTTTGAATTAGCATTAAGAGATGAGATCGAATCTCGAAGTACAAAAGAGTTACATATTTATGGAACAAATCCTAATCAAGTTTATTCTTTGATTTATGGTAAGTATTTAAGAAAAGATGCAGGCTTAGAATTATTATCTGATGGGGATGTTCAATATAAAAAATTTTTAGATCAAAAAACTTTTGGAGAAGCTTTTTTTGATAGTCCTTTTTCTTTTCGAGAAAAAATACAAATGGAAAATGCTTTGATGGCTGATGTATTTTTAAAAAATGCAAGTTATGCGATTGTAAGAGGAATATATGATGGCCAAATTCAATATGCAAATGCTTATACGAATATTGTGTCTGAGCAAGAGTTAAGAAAAATTCGAAAAATTGCGAATACTTCTTTTCAGAAAGATGAATATTTGGCTTTAAAGGGTGAACCTTTTGTTCGAAAGTTGACTTTGAAATAGTTGAAAGTTCATTTTACGAACTTTCTTTTTTATGGTATAATTGAAAATGTTAAAAGGAGTGCTTATGAAAACTAAAGATAAAATACTTTTAGGAATAGTTACGATTTTTTTTGTCATTCTTTTTGTTTGGATTGGTTTTCCAAATAAAAATGCTACTCCCCAAAATGTTTATCAAGTGTATTTAGATGGTGAGAAACTTGGATTGATACAAGATCAAGATGAACTTTTGAATTTAATTAACGAAGAGCAACAAGATATCAAAGATACTTATAAAGTAGACCAGGTGTATCCTCCTAATGGTTTTAATATTTTAGAGTATGTGACTTATGATGAAGATATTACATCTGCTAATGAAGTTTATGAAAAAATTAAAGAAAAAAGTGATTTTACTATACAAGGATATTTAATAACAATTACTTCTCCAGCTACAGAAAACGAGGAGGAAAAAGTTACTACGATTCAAGTTTTAGATGATGATATTTATTATGAGGCTGAACATAATTTTATTACTACTTTTGTTGATGAAGCGGATTATCAGGCTTACATTCATAATACACAGGAAGAAATTACAGATGTAGGTTCTTATATCAATCATATGGAATTTGAAGAAACTGTTACGATTAAAAGTGCTTATGTTTCTGTTCACGATAAAATTTTTACAGATGCTGATGAACTTACTCAATATTTACTTTATGGAACAACTGAACCTACTCAAAGTTATATTGTTCAAAAAGGAGATACTTTAGCTAGTATTGCTGAAGCTAGTAAACTAAATGTTCGAGAGCTTTTGATAGCTAATCCAAAATATCGTGGAGAAAATGCTGTTTTAGCTATTGGAGATACTTTATCTAATGGAATTATTAATCCTATTTTGACTTTATATCAGGAGGTTCGTATTACTGAGGATGTTGAGCAAGCATTTACGAAATCAACTGTGGTTGATTACAATATGGCGCGAGGAGATAGTAAAGTTACACAAGCAGGTGTCACTGGATTAGAGCGAATTACTCAAGAGGTTCGAATTATAAATGGTGAACGTGGACAAGACGCGAATGTAATTAGCAGTGTTACTATAAGAGAATCTGTGGAAGAAATCACATCGGTTGGACCTTCATATAATTATAATATTGGAAGTGCACATGGTAATTATATTGATACAGGTATGACTTGGGCTTGGCCGACTCTTACTCCATATATTATTACTACAGATTATGAGTGGCGTTGGGGAGATTTCCATAATGCGTTAGATATATCTGGTACTGGTTTTGGTTCACCAATTTATGCGGCTCAAGATGGAACTGTTGTTGCTACGAATGCTACATGTGCTAATATTGGTTGGTATGGAAGTATGTGTGGTATGAGTTATGGTAATTACATTGTTGTTCAACATGCGAATAATTTTTATACTTTGTATTCTCATATTACAACTGATTTAATGGTTTCTGTTGGAGATCGCGTTTCAAAAGGACAACAGATTGGTCATATGGGTAGTAGTGGTTCTTCGACCGGAGCCCACTTGCATTTTGGATTTTCAAGAGGAGATCCATTACACGGTGGTACGTGGTATAGTCCATGGAGTTTATTTAGATGAAAGCTGTTGTTTTGGCTAGTGGAAGTGAAGGTAATTCTACCTTCTTTTCATCTGGCAATGTAAAAATATTAATTGATATTGGAAAAAACGCTAAATATATTAAAGAAAAAATTTTAGAAATCCAGGAAGAACCTACAAATATAGATGCAATTTTAATTAGTCATACTCATGATGATCATGTGAGTGCTTTAAAAGTTTTTTTGAAAAAATTTCATCCTAAGGTTTATGTGACTGAGAAAATGTTCTATGATTTAGATTTTTTAAAAAATTATGAAAATGTTGTTATTTATGATGATGATTTTTATATTGATTCTATTCGTGTTCAAACAATTCGAACAAGTCATGATGTAACGGATTCTAGAAACTTTATTCTGTCTGATGGTCAGGAATCGTTGGTATATCTTACAGATACCGGGTATTTAAATCGAAAATATTTTTCCCTTTTGAAAGATAAAAATTATTATTTGATTGAAAGCAATCATGATATTGAAATGCTTATGGAAGGACCTTATCCTAAATGGCTTAAGCAACGGGTATTAGGAACTTTAGGACATTTATCTAATAAAGATAGTAGTTTTTATTTAACAAAATTGATTGGTGAAAATACAAGGAAAATTATTTTAATGCATTTATCAAAACATAATAATACTGAAGAAAAAGCTTTAGAAACTTTTTTTCAAACTTTTAAAGAATATGAGATGAGTTTTTCTGATGTTGTGTGTGCTAAGCAAAACGAAGTAACGAAGGTGTGCGATGATAAAGATTTTGTGTGTCGGTAAAATAAAAGAAAATTATTTAAAAGAAATGATTATGGATTATGAAAAAAGAATATCTAAATATCATAAAATAGAAATTATTGAAGTTAAGGATGAGGATAATTTAGAAAAGGAAAAGGAACATTTGTTGCCTTTTATTTCTCCTCGTGATTATGTAATTACTTTAGAAATTTTAGGAAGTGTAATGTCTAGTGAAGATTTGGCTAAGAAGATTGATGAACTTTTTTTGAATTATTCTACAATTACCTTTGTTATTGGGAGTTCTTTGGGGTTGCATGATGATGTTAAAAAAAGAGCAAATTTAGCTTTATCTTTTTCTAAGTTTACTTTTCCTCATGGATTATTTCGCGGAATTTTATTAGAACAAATTTATCGAAGTTTTAAGATTTTAAATAATGAAAGTTATCATAAATAAGATGGATGAAATATTTTATTTTTTCCAAAACTTTTTAGAATTCTATGGTTCTGGAAAAATATTTCCAAAACTTTTAAAAAATAAATAGTTTTGGAATTGTGATCGACTTTATGTTAAATTATTTATAGAAATGTGAGGTAGTCGTAATGATTGGAAATGATTGGGATGAAAAATTAAAAATTATTTGGGAAAGTCCTGGCTTTCATAAATTTATGGATATAGTAAATCATGAATATGCAACGAAAACAATTTTTCCTCCTCATGATCATATTTTTGAAGCTTTAAAATTAACTCCTTATCATAACGTTAAAGTTGTGATTATGGGACAAGATCCGTACCATGGTGTAGGGGAAGCACATGGACTATCTTTTTCTGTTCAAAAAGGTGTAAAAGTTCCTCCTTCTTTACAAAATATCTATAAAGAACTTTATGATGATTTAGGTATTCCACCTCGGAGTGATGGAGATTTAACGGGCTGGGCTAAAGAAGGTGTTTTACTTTTAAATGCTGTTTTAACTGTTGTTAAAGATACACCGGCTTCTCATAGGAAACTTGGTTGGGAGTTATTTACCGATTATATTATTAAATTAGTGAATCAAAAAGATACCCCTGTTGTTTTTATTCTGTGGGGAAATTTTGCCAAAGAAAAAGCAAAACTTATTACCAATCCGATACATCATATTATTATGTCTCCTCATCCTAGTCCTTTTTCAGCAAGGTATGGATTTTTTGGAAGTAGACCCTTTTCTAAAACGAATGAATTTTTAAAAAAAGATGGTTTAAAAGAAATTGATTGGGGAAGAAAAGAATAAGATAATTTGTCAAGAATTGTCTTTTTTTCTCGGAAAATTTGTATAACCTTTGTATTCACTTGACTCTCCACTTAACTGTAATGATTTAATTACTTTTAAGGGAGAGTGAACTGAATGGCTAAGTACTGTTCTGACTGTGAATTTTTACAGTTGAAAGATAAAAAGAAAGATGGAATTTATAAGTGTGCTTTTTGTAAAAAATATGTTAATACTACAAATAATCAATGTGAAAATTTTTCAGAAACTTATTCTCGTAATTGGTATGAAAAACAAAAAATTTATGATGAAGGAAAAAATGTTTCAGAAAATGATATATCTTTAGTTCCTTATGTGGTATTATTAATTATATTAAGTATCATTTATCTGGTTGCTAAACTTAATGGATATTAAAGTGGGGGATAAAATGAAGTACAAAATTGGTGAGTTTTCAAAAATTGTCAATGTCCCCGTTAAAACTTTAAGATACTATGATGAAATAGATTTGTTTAATCCAGCAACGATTGATTTATATAGCGGTTATCGTTATTATACATCAGATCAAATTGATGATTTACATCTTATTTTGGAGTTAAAAGAAGCTGGTTTTATGCTTGAAGAAATTAAAGAAAATTGGAATCAATGGAAAGATGAAGATTTTTTGATTCAAAAAGATAAGATATATAATGAGCAAGAAAACTTATATAAAAAAATTCGGAAAATTGATGAATTAAGAACAAGATTACATGATGGGGTGATTTGTTCTAATCCAATATCAAGCACATTAGTTAAAAGAAAGGATTTGAGATAAATGAAAAACACAAATTTACTTATTGGGAAGCCGGATAGTGGGAAAACTAGAGGATACATGTTTTCTGAAATGGAAAAAATGATTTATGAAAATAAAAATCTTTTTGTTATAGATAATAAAGAAGAGTATTATCCAAGATTTCAAAAAATTCTAAAAGAAAAAGGTTACAATATTTATTTACTAAATTTTACTGATCCAGAAAAGTCTCAAGGTTTTAATATTCTTTATTATCCTTATTTATTATATAAAAATGGAAATGTAGAATATGCTATAGAATTATTACAAGGAGTGGCTGCAAATCTTTGTAAAAGCAATAGTCTTATGGATTCGTTTTGGGAAAGTACAGCTGCTGACTTTTTCGTAGCATTACTTCTTATGTTGTTTAAAGAGGGTAAAGAAGAGGAAATTCATCTTCAAAGTTTATCTAGTATGTTGAGTTTCATTGATATTGATGGTGAGAAAAATATTTTAAAAATGCGAGAATATTTGACTAAATTAGAAGTAACAGATCCAATTTATCGTTTAGCTTCAAGTACTGTTTTTGCGCCTATTGATACTCGAGGTGGGATTTTATCTACTTTAAAAACCCTACTTGCTCCTTATTTAGGAAGACCTTTAACGTTAAATATTTTATCTACTATTGATCTTGATTTATCTAAATTAGGAGATAAAACAGCTATTTTCTTTACTGGACATGATAATCGAAATAAGATTGGAATTATTTTATTAGAACAATTGTTATTTCAAATCAAAAAGAAAAATCTTGAATTTGTTTTTGTATTTGATAATTTGAATAAATTTCCTGTAATTACTTATATAGATGAGTTTATTGAATATGCAAATCAAAATAAAACCATTTCTTATTTTATAACAAATAATTTGGAAGAGTTACAAGAAAAATATCCTAAACATATTTTTGAGATTATAAAAAATGTTATAGATATAAATTCGTTAGATGTAAATGTAGATATTTCTAAATACACTGCAGAATATCCAAATTTTACATCAAATGAATATGAAAGTTTTAATTTATTTGATTTTTTTGATAAAAACTAAATGTTGAAAAGAATAAGATAATTTGTCAAGAATTGTCTTTTTTTCTTTTCTAAAAAAATAATGGATTGTATTTGTGGTATACTTTAGATGGTGATGCTCATTGAAATTTTATCAAAAGAAAATAGAAGATGTTTTGCAATATTTTAATACTTCTAAAAATGGTTTAAGTAAAGCCGAAGCAAAAAGACGTTTGGAAAAGTATGGAGAGAATGTTATTCAAGGTAAAAAAAGGAGAAGTAAGCTTCAAATTTTTTTAAGTCAATTTAAAAATTTTATGGTTATTCTTCTTTTAGTTGTGGGTGTATTATCCTTTTTCTATGCGCTTTTTGAAACTCATGATTATTTAGATTCTATTGTTATTTTGGGAACAACTTTTGTAAATATTTTAATGGGATATTTACAAGAAGATAAAGCTGAAGATGCAGTTGAAAAGTTAAAACAATATAGTATAACTAAAGTTCAAGTTTATCGTGATGGTAAGATAGAAGAAGTCTCTTCTACAAATTTGGTGGTCGGTGATATTATTGTTTTAGAAGCAGGAGATAGTGTACCTGCTGATGCTAGGATTATTGAAAGTTATTTTGCTAAAGTTGATGAATCTGTTTTGACTGGAGAAAGTAATTCTGTTTCTAAAAATGATGAAATACTTGTTTCTAATGTTTCTTTACATGAAAGAAGTAATATGGTTTTTGCTGGAACAAATTTAGTTTCAGGAAAAGTTATTGCAGTTGTTGTAGCTATTTCTATGAAAACAGAAATTGGTAAAATTGCTAAAGCTATTAATACAAGTGAAGAGCCTATAACTTTATTGCAAGTAAAAGTAAAAAAAGTAAGTACTTTTATTTCAATGGTTGCTATTTTTCTTGTGATGTTTGTCTTAATCTTTAGTATTATAAAAGATTATGATGTTTTGACTGTTGTTATGCTTTGTATTTCGATGATTGTTGCATCTGTTCCAGAATGTTTACCTATTGCGATTACTTCAACTTTAATGATTGGAGTTAAAGCAATGGCAAAGAAAAAAACTGTAGTTCGGAATATGGCTGCCATTGAAACTCTTGGTGCAACAGAAATTATTTGTACTGATAAAACGGGAACACTCACTCTAAATCAAATGGAAGTTGTTAAAGGATATCTTGATGGTAAGATTATATCTTTGGAAGAATTTGATTTGCATAAAAATGATAAAATTGTTTCTATTTTGGCTCTTTGTAATACGGCAATAAAAGATAAAAAAAATAAATATGTTGGAGATGCAGTAGACGTTGCTTTATTAAATTTTTTGAATACTAAGAATATATCTGTTGAAAATGTTCAAAAAGATTTTCAGAAAATTGTGGAGATTCCTTTTGATTCAGAACGAAAGATGATGAGTTTTGTTTATCAAAAGAATCAAGATAAAATTTTGTTTACTAAAGGAAGTCCAGAAGCAGTATTAAGTCGTTGCGGTTTTCTTTTAGAAAATGGAGAAGTTAAAAAAATTACTAAGGAAGATAAAGATAGAATTCTAGAAATTGAAGAAGCGTTATCTAAAGAAGCTTTAAAAGTCATTGCGTTGGCTTATAAAGAAGATTTGTCTACTTATGAAGATGAAGAAAAATATTTAAATGAAGAAAATAGTCGCTTGATATTTGTTGGTATGTTAGCTATGAAAGACCCAGCAAGAAGTGACGTTAAAGCTGCAATTCAAAAATGTAAAAGTGCTAAGATTAGACCTATTATGATTACAGGTGATAGTTTAGATACTGCTCTTGCCATTGCTCGTGAAGTTGGAATTATTGAAGATGAGGAAAAAGGTGTTTTAGGTAGTGAATTAGATAAGATGACACCGAAAGAGTTAAAAAAATGTGTAAATGAATATAGTGTTTTTGCAAGAGTTTCGCCAGATCATAAGTATTTGCTTGTTGATGCTTTACAGCGTCAGGGCAAAGTCGTTGCAATGACAGGTGATGGTGTTAATGATGCTCCAGCTTTGCAACTTGCTAATGTTGGAATTGGAATGGGCGCAAGTGGAACGGATGTTACAAAAAGTGTTTCTGATATTTTATTACTTGATGATAGTTTTTCTACTATTGTAACAGCTGTTGATGAAGGAAGAAGAATTTATGATAATGTCATTGCTAATGTTTTATATAATTTATCTAGTAATTTTACAGAAATTGTTTTAATTATTTTAGGAATGTTTTTAAATAATCAAATTATTTTGGCTTTACATGTTTTATATATTGACTTAGTTGCAGATACTATACCATCTATTTGTTTAGCTTTTGAAAAATCAAGTAAAAAGAATATGAAGAAAAAACCTAATGGTTTAGATAAGCCGATTTTTACTCCTTATTTTTTAGCCTTTTTAATTCTTTCTGTTATTGTTGAAGCGGGAGTTTCATTACTTGTTTATTTTGTTAGTATTAATTCTTTAGGTGTAGAAATGGCTCAAACTTTGGCTTTGTTAAGCGTTGTTTTAAATGAATTTGTTTTTGCTTATAATTGTCGTTCTTTAAAAGAAGGTATTTTTCAAAAAGGAATTTTTTCAAATAAGCAATTAAATCTTGGAGTTTTCTTCTTACTTCTTGTTCAACTTTTGGTATTCTTAACTCCGATTGGTCAAATTTTTTCTTTACAAGTCGTAAATCTTGGACAATTTTTCTTAGTGTTCCTCATTAATTTGGTTAGTTTAGTAATTATTGAAATGTTTAAACCTGTATTGAATCATTTTTTTAAAGAATAGTTGTTCCATATAAAAACTCACATGGATTTGTGAGTTTTTTATAATTTAAAGTCTTCTATATCTGTGTCGGTCATATCTTTGCCATCAAAAAATGTTTTGGCTTTTACATGGTGTATTTTAGCAACTATGTTGTTTGGAAATTTTCTGATGTAATTGTTTGTTTCAGTAACATGCTTGTTATAATAGGAAATACCTGCCACTAGTTTTTCATTTATATTTTTAAATTCTTCTTGAATTTCTATCATTGTTTCATTTTCATTTAATTCTTTGTTATCTTCGTAAAGTGTATCGATAATTGTTTCAGCTTCTTTTAATTTTCTTTCTAAATCAAAGTTACTTATTTTTTCTTCTTTTAAATTTATAAAATCTTTTAAATAGTCTTTTTTAGCCTTTAAATTATTTTTTATTATATTGTCTGCTTTGACGATTAAATCGTATTTTGTTCTTAAATCTTCGTCAATGTTTCCTTCAACTTTTTCAATTTTTGTTTTGCTAAATTGAATATGATTATAGATATTGATATATAATATGGCTAAAATTCCTATTATGATAATTACTAGTAAAAGAATAGTAAATGTTTCCATTGTTCACGCCTCAATTCTATAAGCATTGTATCATATTTTGTTTCTTGTTTAAATAATTTTTTTATGTTACATTTAAAATGGTGATAAATTATGACAATACATACTTTAGTAGTTGGAGAACTTCAAGAAAATTGCTATGTTTTGGTAAATGAAAAGAAAGAAGCTATTCTTATTGATCCAGGAGATGAGAAAGAGAAAATTTTAGATTTTTTGAAACCTTATAAAGTCGTGGGTATCTTAGTTACGCATTTTCATCCTGATCATGTAGGGGCTTTAAAAGAACTTGAGAATTTTTATCATTTAAAAGCTAATCAAAAAGTAGAGGAATTTCATTATGAGGTTTTTTCAAATCCTGGGCATACCTTGGATTCTATTTCTTTTTATTTTCCTGAAGAGAAAATTATGTTTGTAGGAGATTTTATTTTTTATCATACTATTGGAAGATGCGATTTAGGCGGGGATGTTGAATTGATGAAAAAATCTATTCAAAAAATTTTACAAACTATTCCTTTAGATACAATTTTGTATCCAGGTCACGGAAGAATAACAAAATTAGGTCAAGAAAAAGTTTTTTTGGAACAATTTTTATAAAAAAAGAAACAAAAATGTTTCTTAATCAAAAGTATCTGAGTAGTCTGGATTGTAATTGATTTTTTCCCCAAATTCAATGAAGTTTATATATAACATTCTAAGTAAAAACCAGTTGCCTGTAGATGGATCAGAAAGAAGTAAATGGTCTCTTCCTGATTGTTCAATAATTCCTTCATAAATTCTGTCTCGCCATTCGTTTGAATCTGGATAAGAAGCGTATACTTTTACTTTTTTTCCTTTGTTTAATCTTAAAATATTTTCAATTAAACTTTGCTCTAAGGGAAGAGAGTTTTGGGAACTGATGTTTCCAGGTGGAGTCATTGGTGTTTTTGTTGTACCTGGAAATGTTGGCGTATTAAAAAAACTGCCATTCATTAAAATTATCACCTCGTTATATTTTATGTTTGTTGCTTTTCATTTAGAAGTTCGTTATAATTTAAATAAGGATGATGATATATGGATATTCAAAAGATTAAAGAAACTGTTATGAAAAAGGATTTTTATAAACGGATTTTGGTTATTTTGATTGGTGTTTTTTTACTTGCGTTAACTTATAATATGTTTTTGTATCCTTATAACTTAGTTATCGGAGGGACTACCGGTTTATCGATTGTTGTTGAACCTTTATTTGGATGGGATCCTCAAATATTTTTGTATGTGTGTACTTGTATTTTATTGGTTGTAAGTTTTTTGGTACTTGGAGTAAAACGAACTGGAATTTCGATTGTTGGAAGTTTGATGTATCCGGTTTTCATTAGTTTAACTAAGTCTTTAGCTTCTTTTTTAAGTCAATATATTGTTTTGGATAATATGGTGTTGGTTGTTTTGGCTGCAGGTTTATTGTATGGTTTGGGCTATGGTCTAGTTTATAAAATGGGTTTTGATACAGGTGGATCAGATATCGTTGTTCGTATTTTTAATAAATTCTTTCATATGCCCGAGGGAAAATGTGCGTTAATTATTCAGGGAGTTGTAGTGTTAATTGGAGCTTTTGTTTTTGGAATTAATCAAATGATTTATGCTATTTTGATTTTAGTTATATATACGGGAATTATGGATCGAATTATGATAGGTATTTCTAATTCTAAGCTCTTTTTTATTCATACAAAAGAACTTGATAAAGTTGAAGATTTTATTTTACATGAGCTTCATACAGGAGTTACAATTTTGGATATGGAGGGTGGATATTCTAAGAAAAAAAGTCATATTTTAATGTGTGTCGTGCCTAATAAAGATTATTATTTGTTTAAGGAGGCTATTTTAGAAGTCGATCCAAATGCATTTTTTGTTATTAATGATTGCTATGAGGTTCATGGTGGTGTAAAAGCTCAAAATTTACCATTTATATAGAGCTTTTTTTATGTTATAATAAACTAATAATGCGAGGTGTAGTAAGTGAAGTTAATTAAAGTTGAGCATGCTTATAAAATTTATAAAAATGGAACCACCGCGGTTGCTGATTTAAGCGTGTCTATTGATAAAGGCGAATTTGTTTTTGTTATTGGTTCAACTGGTTCAGGTAAATCTACTTTTATTAAAATGCTTTACCGTGAAGAAAAACCTACTAAAGGTAGTGTTATTGTTGGAGGTATTGATGTAGCAAAGCTAAGAAATTCTAAAGTGTATAAATTACGTAGAAAATTGGGAGTTGTTTTCCAAGATTTTAAATTGCTTCCTAAATTGAATGTCTATGAGAATGTAGCATTTGCTTTGGAAACTTTAGGATTACCTAATGATGAAATTCGTCCAAAAGTGTTAAAAGCTATTGAAGCTGTTGGTTTAAAAGAAAAGACAAGAAATTTACCTAGTGAATTATCTGGTGGTGAACAGCAACGTGTAGCTATTGCGAGAGCTATAGTGAATGATCCAAAGCTTTTAATTTGTGATGAGCCAACAGGAAATTTGGATCCAGAAACTTCAAAAGGAATTATGAAAATTTTGGATAAAATTAATCGTGAACTTGGAACGACTATTATTATGGCAACTCATGACAAAGAGCTTGTTAATCGAATGAAAAAACGAGTTCTTGTTATTGAAAATGGTGTTTTAGCAAGTGATACGAAGAAAGGAAGTTATAAAGTCCATGAGAGCATTAAGAATACTGACTAGAAGTATACGAGATTCTTTTAAAAGTGTTTTTCGTAACTTTTCTTTATCAATGGCGTCTATTGCTTGTACTACTATTACCTTAATATTAGTTGCTATTGCTATTTGCTTAACGTATAATGTTCGGCAAGTTACTACCGACTTAGAACATGAACTTACTATTGTTGCTTATCTGAATAAAGATGTAACAGATGAACAAAAAACAGAATTAGAAAATGCGTTGAAAACAATGGATAATGTAGATTCTTACGAAATGAAAAGCAAGGATGAGTGGAAAGCTGAAATGAAAGAAGAAGATCAAAGTTTGGAAAATGCTTTAGATATCTTTGAAGAAAATCCTCTTTTAGATTCTGTTATTGTAAAAGTAGATGATGTGAAAAATTTAGGAGAAACTGCTGATCGTCTTCGAGAATTCGATTTTGTAAATAGTGCCGAGTATGGTGAAGGAATGGTTGAAAATGTTATAGGTATTTTTGACGCGGTTAGTTTTGGAACTTTTGCTATAGTTATTGCTTTAGTTTTAGTTACTGCATTTTTGATTAGTAATACGATTAAGTTGACTATTTTTTCTAGAAGAACTGAAATTGAAATTATGAGACTTGTGGGTGCTTCGAATACTTCTATTAAACTTCCTTTTGTATTTGAAGGATTTGTTTTAGGAGTTTTTGGTAGTATTATTCCTATTCTTATAAGTATTTATGGATATGTATTTTTATATAATCAGACTGGTGGATATGTATTTACTCAAATTATTACTTTGGTAGAGCCTTTCCCATTTGTACTTATTGTTTCTTTAATCTTACTTGTTATAGGTTCTTTAGTAGGTATGTTAGGTTCTTGGAGAGCTGTTAAAAAATATTTAAAAATATAACTTTATAAGCTGTATTTGCAGTAAAAAAGAGTGAAATAGTTTAAAAGAGAAAACTTTATGAAAAAAGGAAAAG